>NZ_JBFUHO010000056.1:0-46501 GCF_056402355.1 Variovorax sp. P4_B11 | reverse complement strand
CGACCTGCACGGCGACCTGGCCGGCGCCCGCCGCTTCCTCGAGGCGGTGAAGATCTTCTCCCTGGCCGAGAGCCTCGGCGGCGTGGAGAGCCTGATCGAGCATCCGGCGATCATGACCCACGCCACGATCCCGGCCGAGACCCGTGCAAGGCTCGGCATCGGCGACACGCTGGTGCGGCTGTCGGTGGGTGTCGAGGCGGTGGAGGATCTGCGGGAAGATCTGGCGCAGGCGCTGGCGCGGATCTGACATCTCGCGCGCGGGATCCGCGTGAGCGCCTGGATCGGCTCGCCGCCTATCGCTTGACGAAGCGCAGCGTCATGCGGTCGGATTCACCGATCGCGAGGAAGGCTTGTAGCGAGGGACGTTGGATCGTGGGTTCTTTCAGAAAGCAGGCACGAGGGCGCCGTTGAACTTCGTCTCGATGAAACTCTTCACCTCCGGCGAGTGGTAGGCCTTGACGAGCTGTTGCGCCCACGGCTTGTCCTTGTCGGCACGCCGCACCGCGATGAGGTTGGCGTACGGGCCCTTCGGCGACTCCTTGATCACCGCGTCCTTGGCGAGCGTCAGGCCGGTCTTTTCGGCATAGTCGTTGTTGATCGAGGCGATGGTCAGGTCGTCCAGCGAGCGCGGCAGCTGCGCGGCATCGAGCGGCACCAGCTTCAGCTTCTTCGGGTTGGACACCACGTCGAGCGGGGTCGCATTGTTGTTCTTGACGGCCTCCGGCTTGAGCGTGATCAGCTTGGACTCCTGCAGCAGCAGCAAGGCCCGGTTGCCATTGGATGGATCGTTCTGGATGCCGACCGAGGCACCATCGGGCAGTGCGTCGATCGACTTGATCTTGCGCGAGTAGAAGCCCAGCGGCGCCGTGATCGTGAGACCGACCGGCACGATGTCGAAGCCGCGCGACTTGTTCTGGTTGTCGAGGAAGGGCTGGTGCTGAAAGGCGTTGGCGTCGAGGTCGCCGGCCGCCAGCGCGGCGTTGGGCAACTGGTAGTCGTTAAAGACGACGACCTCGACGGCCAGCCCGTCGCGCGCCGCCGCCTTCTTGACGACTTCCCAGATCTGCTCGCCGCTGCCGACGGAGACGCCGACCTTGAGGATCTTCTTGTCCTGCGCGTGCAGTGCGCCGGTGGTGAAAAGGGTCGCGGAGGCAAGAGACAACGCAGCGATCATCGCGGCGCGGCGGCGGGTAGGAAGCATGATGGTGGGCATGTCGTATGAAAAAAGCGCGACTGTGCCTGCCGACGATCGGTTCCGGAACGAATGAAAACGAGCAACCTTATACGGTGCGCATGGATGAATCAGCGGCGAGAGGCTTGCTCGAATCGTGCATAAGCACGTTCCGAATGCGTCTTTCCCCTTTGCGGGGCTTTGTCTGCATACTCGCCAGCCTGGAGGCCGTCACAACATGGGTGTACTCGCAACATTCGATGCACAAGCAACCTGGGCCGAGACCCATGTGTGCGATAGCCTGGTGCTGGGAAACCTCGAGCGGCTGGGCGCGACGTGGGGCCGATGGAACGTCCAGACGCCCTGGGCGGCCGATGGTTCGCTGGCCGGGTTGCTCGACGCTCGGCGCATGGAACTCGCGCAACTGCACCAGCGTTTCGGCACCGAATCGGTCGATCGCATTCGTCTGTTGCCAGAGGCGCCCGGCTGGCCGGATCGCCGGCGTGAATGGCAACGGTTGCACGCACTCGACGGGTCAGTGGTGCATTGGGTACTGGAAGGCACGCTGGTGATCTATCTCCAGACGGACAGCGGGTATCTGGGCGTGCTCTGCGAGGCCGGAGAATGGCTGGCGATTCCGGCCGGCTTGCGGTATGCACGGGACGCTGGTGAAGCGCCCGACCTCGACCTGCTGGTGCTGTCGGCGCCTGTCGGCAATATCCGACCAGGCACTGGGGTCGAGGGCGATCCGGGCTTGCCTTCGCTCGACGCGTTCGTGGAGACGATGCTGGAGCTGACCGGTCACGCAGCCGACGAATAGTCGGGCGACATACGCGCGCGGTCGTCGAGAGGACGATGGGGCAGCAAGTCCCCAGTCAGGCGGTACCGACCCGGTAGAAAGTCGGCGGCGGCGTTCCGTTCACAGCGAAGGCTCCGGCCTGGCGCTCGCGGTAGATGCGCGGGTTGTGCGAGGAGATGACGCGCGCATTGCGCCAGTAGCGGTCGAGCCCGTGCGTGCGCAGCGTGGCCGATGCACCGAGCGCGTCGAACAGGACCGTGCTCGCGTCCAGCACCAGGCTGGTGACCACCGAGACGGCCTGGTCCACCTCGACATGGGCGGCGAGCGCAGAGGTGGTACGCGCCTGCTCGGTGGCCTGTGCTTCGAGGTGGGTGTCGTGCGCGCGCTGCAGCGCGGCCGCCGCCTGCAACACGGCGGCGCCAGCACCGTAGGCTGCGCCGCGCACGCGGCCGACCACCTGCAGGATCTGAGGATCGTCGGCGACACGGGCCGCATTGCCATGGCTGTAGGTGCGATCCCGCTGGCGCACGCGCTCGGCCAGGTCTTCCGCCAAAGCGCGTCCGATGCCCGCCAGAGAGGCCAGGTGCACCATCTGGTAGTAGGCCGAGGCATAGGGAAATCGGGCGGAATTCGGGTTGATCCACAGCGGATCGATGGCGACGTTGTCGAACTGCGCCGTTCCGCTGGCAGTGAGCGACTGGCCGAAGCCGTCCCAGTCGTCGAGCACTTCCACGCCAGCGGCCGTGCGCGGCACCGCCACCATCACCGGCTCGCCTTCGTCGTTGTCGGCCACTGCATTGATCCAGTCGGCGAACAGCGATCCCGTGGTGTAGAACTTGCGACCCGACAAGCGCAAGCCCTCGCCGGTGCGGCGCAGCCGGGTCGAGAAGGCACCGACCTTGGCGTCGCCCGTCTCGGAGAAGCCGGAGCCGAGCAGGTCGCCGGTCGACAGGCGGTCGAGCCACTGGGCGCGCCAGGGCGAGTCTGCGGCGAGCAACACGTCTTCCTTGAAGCCGAAGTGCGCCCGCAATGCGTTCACGACGTTGGTATCGGCCGCGCCGAGCTCGATGAACAGCGCGAACAATTCGGTCAGGCTGGCGCCCGCTCCACCCAGTTCGGTTGGCAGGCGCAGCCGGGTGAAGCCGGCCTCTCTGAGCCAGCCGATCTCTTGATGCGGCAGTCGGTGGGCGAGGTCGCGCTCGACCGCCCCCGCGCGGATGCGTGCGAACACGGGGCGCAAGCGTCCGGCGAGCGTTTCATAGCGGCTCGTGGGAGGGGCGCCCCAGGGATGGTCGAGTGCGGCAGGAGGGTTCAGGGTCATATAGGGGTTATCAGAAGGGCCTGCTGCCGGCGAGGCTGATGCGCTTGAGCAACCTGCGTTCCCCGTTGTCGAAGGCGTTGCGGGCGTGCAGCGTGGCCTGGTTGTCCCAGTACACGATGTCACCGACCGACCAGCGATGCGTGTACGCGTAGCGCTGCTGCAGCGAATGCTCGCGCAGGCGGGCAATCAGCGCCGCGCCGTACTGCGGATCGACGCCGACGATCTCGACCTCGGTGCGCGCGCCCAGGTGCAGGATGCGTCGGCCGCTGTCCGGGTGCGTGCGCACGAGCGGATGCACCTCGAACGGCGACAGCGGCTCGATGTCCGGTATGCGGTACAGCGGGAAGCCGGATGCGAGCGGCTTGAGCTTGCGCAGGAAGGGGTTGTAGGTGATCAGCCGGAGCCCGTCGATTTCGCGCCGTGTCCCGGCGTCGAGTTCGTCGTAGGCGTCGGCCAGGTTGTACCAGGTGGTGTCGCCGCCGACCGAAGGAACCTCGACTGCATAGAGCAGCGAGCCGGAAGAGGGCGTGGGCGTCCAGTGATGGTCGGCATGGGCGGAGAGCTCGTCATGGCCGAGCACGCCGCCGGCAAGGTTGGACACGTGCACGATGTCCGGCGTGTTGCCGCCATAGGGGTCCGACCCGAGCACGGGCACGTTGGCCGGCGGGTGGAAGACACTGCCGAAGTAGCTCGCGAGCCGGGCGAACGCGTCGTCCTCGAGGCGCTGGTCCTTGATGATCAGGATGTGGTGCTCGAGCAGCGCTTGCTTGAGCGAGAGCACCTGGGCCGCAGGCAACGGCCGGGTGCCGTCGAGGCCTGTCACTTCCGCGCCGAGCGCGGCCTGCAGTGGCGCGATGCGAAAGGCCGCCGGTTGGCGCGAAGGGTCGGAAGCCGGTTGGGCTGGCCGGGCGACGTCGAGTGTCGAAGAGTGGGTCATGGCGGGTCGAGGTAGGAACGCGACAGGCGCGGGGAGGCCTGGATTGTTCGACCGATCGGGACTCGGCGATAGAAGGGATTCGAGTCTGCTTATGCGCGCAAGCCCTGACGGGCCTCATGGTCAGCCCGCCACAGCCGCCTGCGCAGGGTGCACCGGCCGCTTCAGCCCCAGGTGCTCGCGCAGGGTCCGGCCCTGGTACTCGGTGCGGAACAGGCCGCGACGGCGCAGTTCAGGCAACACCCCGTCGATGAAATCGTCCAGGCCGCCGGGGAACCACGGCGACATGATGTTGAAGCCGTCGGCGCCGCCTTCCTCGAACCACTGTTGCAGCTGGTCGGCGATGCGCTCGGGCGTGCCGACTACCTGCTGGTGTCCACGCGCACCGGCGATGTGCAGGTACAGGTCGCGGATGCTGAGCTTGTCGCGGCGCGCGAGATCGACCAGCAGCCGCTGGCGGCTCTTCGGGCCATTGGTCTCGGGCAGTTCGGGCAGCGGCCCATTCACCGGGTAGCCCGAGAGATCGAAACCGCCGACCACAGTGGACAAGAGCTCCAGGCCGACCGTCGGATGGACCAGGTCCTGCAACTGCTGGAACTTCTCGTCAGCCTCGGCCTGCGTGCGGCCGACCACGGGAAAGATGCCGGGCATGATCTTCACGTCATCGGGGCTGCGGCCATGGCGCCGCACGCGAGCCTTGATGTCGGCATGGAACGCCTTGGCCTCGTCGAAGGTTTGATGGGCGACGAAGATGACCTCCGCCGTTCGCGCGGCCAGGTCCTTGCCGGCCTCCGAGGCACCGGCCTGCACCACCACCGGCCGGCCCTGCGGCGAGCGCGAGACGTTGAGCGGCCCGCGCACCGAGAAATGCTTGCCCTTGTGGCCAAGCACGTGCAGCCTGTCGGGGTCGAGGTAGATGCCGCTGTCCTGGTCGCGCGGGAAGCTGTCGTCTTCCCAGCTGTCCCACAGCCCCGTGACGACGTCGTGGAACTCGGCTGCGCGTTCGTAGCGCAGCGCGTGCTCGAGATGCTCGTCGCGGTTGAAGTTCTGCGCCTCGGCGCCACCGCTGGAGGTCACGAGGTTCCAGCCCGAACGCCCGCCGCTGATCTGGTCGAGCGAAGCGAACTTGCGCGCCACATTGAAAGGTTCGTTAAAGGAGGTGGAGACGGTGGCGATGAGGCCGATGCGATCCGTTACCGCGGCGAGTGCGGACAGCAGCGTCAGCGGTTCGAAGTGGTCGGCACGCGCGGTGCGCGAGAGCGAGGGGAGATTGGTGCTGCGCACGGCCACCGCGTCGGCGAGGAAGATCGCATCGAACTTGGCGGCTTCAGCCTTGCGCGCCAGATCGACATAGTGGCGGAAGTTGCTGCCGGCATCGGCCTGCGCGTAGGGATGGCGCCAGCCGGCGATGTGGTGGCCGGTCTGCATGAGAAAGGCGCCCAGTTTGATCTGGCGCGTGGAAGAGGTCATGGTCTGTGGTCCAGGAAATGAGTCTTGGAGGGAGGGAGCGAAGGCATCGGGGACAGGGCTCACCAGGCGAGCTGCAGGCCGGCCGGTCCGATGGCGGACGGCCAGCGGGGCGCGAGCTGCGCCGGCGCGGGCAGGGGCTCTGTCTCGACGTCGAGAAAGTCGCTGAGCACGTCGTCGCGAAGCCGGATGAAGCGCGGGTCGCTGCGGTTGCGCGGGTGCGGAAGATCGATGTCGACGATGCGGCGGATGCGCCCCGGCGAGGGCTGCATCACCACCACCTGGTCACCGAGGAAGACCGCTTCTTCCACGTCGTGCGTGACCAGCAGCATCGTGATGCGCTCCTTCTGCCAGATACGCTGCAGCTCGTTCTGCAGACGCGAGCGGGTCAGCGCATCGAGTGCACCGAAGGGCTCGTCCAGCAGCAGCACGCGCGGACGGTTGACCAGGCCGCGCGCGATCGCCACGCGCTGCGCCATGCCGCCGGAGATCTGGTGCGGCCAGGACTTCTCGAATCCCTGCAGGCCCACGAGCGCCACGTGCTCGGCCACCAGCGCGCGCTTCTCGGCGGCCGTGAACGGCGCATTGCGCAGGCCGACGGCGATGTTCTGCTCCACCGAAAGCCAGGGAAAGAGGCGGTGGTCCTGGAACACGATGCCGCGCTCGGGACCGGTTCCGGAAATCGGCTGGCCGTCGAGCAGGATCTGGCCCTCGTACTGGTCGTCGAGCCCGAGCACGAGCCGCAGCAGCGTGGATTTGCCGCAGCCGCTGGCGCCGACGATGCTCACGAAGCGGCCCGCGGGCACGTGCAGGTCGATGCCTTCGAGCACCTGCAGTTCGCCGTTGGCGCTCTGGCTGCTCGCATAGCGCTTGCCCACGCCGCGGATGTCGAGTTCCTTGGAGGAGGGCGTCGCAATCTCAGTCATGCATATTCCTTGCAGAAGTTTCAGGTGCGACCGGTCCAGCGCGAGAGCCGCCGTTCCAGCCGGCGCGCGAAGGCGTTCATCAGCCAGCCGACCAGGCCGATCACGAACATGCCGAAAATCACCAGGTCCATCTGAAAATGCTCGCTGCCCTCGATCAGCAGGTTGCCGATGCCGCGACCGGCCACCAGCAGGTATTCGGCGCCGATCGTGGCGAGCCACGAATAGATCAGCGCCAGGTAGACGCCGGTGAAGATCGCGGGCAGCGCCGCCGGCAGCACCACCTGCAGGATGGTCTGCCGCCGCGTGTAGCCGTAGACCCGCGCCACTTCGAGCAGCCCCGGCGGCGTGGTGCGGATGCCGTCGCAGGTATTCACTACCACCGGCACGAGGGCGGCCAGGGAGAGGAACGCCACCTTGGCCACGTCGCCGAGCCCGAACCACACCGAGATCAGCGGGATCCAGGCGAACAGCGAGATCTGCTTGAAGGTGTTGAAGCTCGGGCCGACGACGCGGTTGAACAGCGGCGACAGGCCCAACAGCGCGCCGAGCAACAGGCCCAGCACGGTGCCGATCGCGAAGCCGGTCGCCTCGCGCGTCAGGCTGGCGCCCAGGGCGCGCCAGAGGCGCCCGCTGGCGATCTGGTCGAACGCGGTCGAGAGGACCTTGCCGGGCGACACCAGCAGCGCCGAGTTTACGAGGTCGAGCTGCGAGGCCAGCCACCACAGCGCGATGGCGGCGATCGGCAACAGCAGGCCGCGCCAGCGGCTGGTGTCGACCGGGCGCAGCGGCTGGATGGTGGCCAGTTCGGCGGCATCGCGCGAGATCCGGCCTGCACCCTGCGCACTCATCGCGCCGCCCCCGGCCGACGGCGGTTGGCAACGCGCTCGACGGCATCGAGCAGCCGGTCGATCGCATAGCCGATGGCGCCGACCACGATGACCGCGGCCATCACGAGATCGAGCTGGAACAGCTGGCGCCCGTAGACGATCAGGTAGCCGAGACCTTCGCTGGACGCCACGAGTTCGACCACCACGAGCGACAGCCAGGCCTTGGTGAAGCCCAGGCGCAGGCCCGTGAACAGCGTGGGAATCGCATGCGGCAGCACGATCTCCAGCACCTGCTGGCGGCGGCTGTAGCCATAGGCCCGGCCTACCTCGCGCAGGGCCGTGGGGGTCTGCCGGAAGCCCTGCAGGGTGTTGAGCGCCACGGGCACCATCGCGGCCTTGGCGATCAGGATGTACTTGAGCGGCTCGCCGATGCCCACGAGCAGCAGCACGAAAGGAAGCCAGCCGAGCACCGGGATCTGCACCAGTGCATTGAAGGTCGGCAGCACATAGGTCTCGAAGCGGCGCGAAAGGCCCATGGCCGAGCCCAGCAGGAGCCCGAGCAGCGCGCCACCCGCGAAGCCGACAAGCACGCGCTGCAGGCTGGCACTCACGTTGAGCCAGAGATCGCCACTGATCGCGAGTTCGCGCAGTGTCTCGTAGACGAACTGCGGCGAGGGCAGGACCTGCGGCGAGATCCAGCCTTGCTCGGCA
Organism: Variovorax sp. P4_B11; assembly: GCF_056402355.1. Taxonomy (NCBI): domain Bacteria; kingdom Pseudomonadati; phylum Pseudomonadota; class Betaproteobacteria; order Burkholderiales; family Comamonadaceae; genus Variovorax; species Variovorax sp. P4_B11. The sequence continues at coordinate 38,345 of NZ_JBFUHO010000056.1, read as the reverse complement.
CCCACGGTCCACAGCGCCAGCAGGGCGGCGGGAAGCAGCCAGGGGAGCAGGCCGTCGACCATGCGCCGCCAGCGCGGCCCCGGGTCGGCGGCAAGCGTCGGCTTCCCGCGCCGCGCGACCGGGCGGCTCCGCGCCGCATCCAGGCCGCCTCCGGCGGCGATGGCCGCGCGCTCAGCGGCCATTGACCGCCGCCACCGACTGCTGCGGATTGGCCTTCGGCTGGCCCTTGGCGTCGTAGGCGGTCCAGTAGTTCTCCAGGTCCTGCTTCCTGAGCGAGTTCCGCAGGTACCGGGTGTCGAACCAGTCGTCCACGGTGACGGCGTGGCGAATCAGCTTGAGCTTGAGCGCATCGGCCACGACGGCCTTGTAGCGGCCGAGGATGAACTCGTCCACCAGCGGCGAATTGCGGGTTGCGAGCGACTGCTTGTCGAACTCCGCCGCCCAGGAGGCGACGGGCACGCCGCTGCGCGACCAGATCCTGAAGAGCTCGTCGCGGTTCTTTTCTTCCGATGCCCAATGGGCGGCGCGCACGAACACGTCGACCACGCGCTGCACCTCCGCCGGGTTGGCCTCCTCGAATTCGCTGCGCACCAGCAGCGAGGCCTGGCGGGTCAGGGCCGGGTCCTGTCCCTGTGTCGAATAGACGATGTTGGCCAGTCCCGCGTCGCGCACCTTGAACCACTCGTAGCCGCCGAAGGCCGCGTCCACGCCATTGGAGACGAGCGCCGCCTGTGCGCTGCCGGCGTCGAGGTTGACAACCTTCAGGTCGCGTTCCGTCAGGCCGTTGGCAGCCAGAACGTTGATGGCCACGAGATGGCCGTTGGTGCCGCGGAAGATCGAGACCTTGCGGTCCTTCAGGTCCTTGATCGAACGGACCGGCGAGTCTTTGGGCGTCACCACGTAGAGGTTGTTGCGCGCACCGCTGACCGCCAGCAGCTTGGTCTTCAGGCCGTTGGAGCGCCCGACGATCTGCGGCAGGTCGCCCTGGTAGGCGAAGTCGATCTGCTTGTTCGACAGCGCCTCGTTGACCGCCGGGCCGGCGCCCTTGAAGAACAGCCACTCGACCTGGATGCCGGAGGACTTGAACTCCTCCTCCAGCCAGTTGTTGACGCGAACGAGGCCGCCGGGCGAGCCGCCGAAGGTGACGGGATCGCCGCCGCCCGCGCTTGCCACGCCGATGCGGATCACCTCTGGCGCGGCCTGCGCCGGCAGGGCGGCGAGCGCGAGCAGCGCCAGGCTCGCCAGCGAAGACGCCCAGCGGCGCAGGGAACGGGTGGGGTTCATCATTCTTTTCCTCGGACAGGGATCCAACGGAGTCAGGCCTGGGCCGGCGAAGCGGGCGAGCTCAGCTTGCGCCCGACCTCCGTTCCCTCGAAGAAGCGCGGATTGGCCTCGGTATAGAAGCGGTGCGGGTTGTCGAACACCAGCGCCTTGAAGTCGGCCGAGGTGATCACCCCCTGTTCGACCAGGTCCCAGCTTTCGGCCAGCGGCTCGGTGAACTCCGGTACGTCCCAGTGACCGACATCGGACGACCAGATGGCGTTGATCTTCACGCCGAGCGGATTGACGCGGTCGTTGAAGGCCGCCGCCACGGTCCGGTCGTCGGCCTCGGAACCGAAGTAGAAACTGTTCACCCAGCGATCCCGGATGTCTTCCACGCGCTCGATGCCGGACAGCGCGAAGTCGTCGATCTCGTTTTCGTTGGGCTCGCGGCTGTGGGGCAGCGCCGAGATGCCGAGGCTGTCGCGCAGCAGGGTCGACTTGTCGATCGCGCGACCCTTGATGAGGTCGCCGCCATAGCGTTCGAACAGCGACGCCAGCAGCTCGACATCGGCTTCTGCCGGATCGTCGTTGCGCACCGCGATGCGATTGCGCTTTTCGAAGCGATCGACCAGGTGCGTGTAGACGTGCGAACCCCAATCGGCCCCGCCTTCGAGCAGCCCCACGCGCAGGCCCGGAAAGCGCCGGGTCACGCCACCGAAGAACAGCGCCTTGGCGAAGGCCTGCGAGCCGTCGGCGAAGTGGCCGATGTGGTTGTTCATGTAGTTGCTGATCGACTGGCGCCCGGTCCAGCCCTGGCTGCCGTAGTGCGTGGTCACCGGTACGCCGAGTTCCACCACCTTGGCCCAGAACGGGTCGTAGTCGTATTCACTGTCGATGCCATAGAAGTCGATGTAGCCTGTCTGCTTCGCGATCTCGGGGTGCTCCTTGGCCGGGTACTTGTCCGCGATCGCGCGGATCGGCCGGCGCACGCCGCCGGCGATGTTGATCACCTTCAGGCCCAGCGTCTTGACCGCGAACTCCAGTTCCTCGATGCCCTCCTGCGGCGTGTGCAGCGGGATGCCGGCGACCGGCGTGAGGCGGTCGGCATAGGCGCGGTACTGGTCGGCGTGGAAGTGGTTGATGGCGCGATGCAGCGGTTGGCGGAATTCGCTGCCTGCCGCGGCCGGCGACAGCACGTCGTTCGGGAACAGCACCGAGTAGTCGGAGCCCTGCTCGGCCAGCCGCTCGTGCAGCAGCGCGGGCAGCGTATAGGTCGCGAGGTCGTAGGTGTTGCGCGTCACACGAGCCCACCACGGCGCTCTCAGCGTGCGGTGGTACTGGCGCTCCTCGGGCGTCTGCTGATACCAGTCCTTGCCGCCGCTGCTGCGCGTCACGAAGCGTCCGCCCAATGCCTTGCGCAGGGCATCCACCAGGGCGTTGCCGCCGTAGTGCTGGATGTAGTCCTCGAGGGCCGGTGCGTAGTCGTTGACATGCACGTCGGTGTCGATCACCGGGTGCCGGAGGCCGGCCTTCAGGGCAGCGGAGCGCGATGCGCGCACAGGGCTCAATCGGTCGTTCACAGAAGTCTCCTTGGAGGTGGCATGAATGTCTGCCGCAGGTTAAGTGGGCGATCTGCGGCGCCCAAGGAAGGTTTTTGCGCTTGCTTAGGTGTGCGCTGCATATCGACGCGAGCGCCTCGCGACCCACCTGTTGCGCGGCTGCTTTCCGCATATCCATATGGATTCGGCGAGTTGGCATCGCAGCCGCTGCGCGCATAGCATTCCGGCTCCTGCCATGGCTCCCTGTGTCTCTCGCTCTTCATGAACCCTCCGTTGGATCTGTTGCGGCCGTCCGCCCCGCAGTGCCTCTTCACTCTCGAACACATTCGGGCCTTCCGTGAGGTCGCGAAGCACCGCAACCTCACCTTGGCTGCCTCGGCGCTTCGACTTTCCAAGTCGACCGTGAGCAAGTACATGACCGAGCTCGAAAGCCAGGTCGGCGTGAAACTGCTCAACCGCAGCACGCGCGCGGTGAGCCTCACGGATGCGGGACACCTGCTGCTGCGCCGGAGCAAGTCAGTCGTCGACCTGACGGCGCGGATCCACTCCGAGCTGCGGGCGCACGCCGCGATGTAGGCGCGCGCATGCGTCGCGCTGCTCGATCAGCAGAGCGGCACGCGAGAGAGCGGAAAATGGCAGGCCACCGCCTGCTGCGCGGAGATCGGTTGCAGCTGCGGCATGCGGAGCCGGCATTCGGCATCGGCGCACGGGCAGCGGTTCTCGAAGCGACAGACCTGGGGCGAGGGATCGATCGGACTGCGCGGCTCGCCCGCCAGCGGCACCGGCCGCGCGCCGGCTGGGCCGCGGAACAGCGGGGCCGCCGATGCCAGCGCCGCAGCGTAGGGGTGCGCGGGGTGGTCGAGTACTTGCGCCGTTTCACCGGCCTCGACGAGGCGACCCAGGTACATCACGAGCACGCGCTGGCACAGCAGTCGCACCACCTGCAGATCGTGCGAGACGAACAGATAGCCGATGCCGAGCTCTCGCCTGAGTTCGTCGAGCAGGCGCAGGATGCCGACCTGGATCGAGACGTCGAGTGCGCTGGTCGGCTCGTCCAGGATCAGCAGCGCCGGCTCCAGCGCCACCGCGCGCGCGATGCCCACGCGCGCAGCCTGGCCGCCCGACAGCTGGTGCGGCCGCCGCGCCAGCAGCGCGGCAGGCAGGCGGGCGTGCTCGGCGGCTGCATGCACGCGCCGGCGCAGTGCGTCTCCTGCCAGGCCCTTGAGCCGGCGCAGCGGCGCCGCGATCGCATCGAAGGCGTTCAGCCGGGGGTCCAGGCTGTCGCCTGGATCCTGGAACACCATCTGGATGTCGGTGCGCCATGGCGCATGCGCGGCCTTTCGAGCCGGCCAGCGCGCGAGGTCCTCCCCCTTGAAGCGGATCTCGCCGCTGTCGGGATCGTCGAGGCGGGCGATGAGGCCGGCGACGGTCGACTTGCCGCAACCGGACTCGCCGACCAGCCCGAGCGCCTCGCCACGGCCGATCTCGAAACTCACGTCATCGACGGCCTGCAGGCGTGCCGTGCGCGCACGGGACAGCCAGCGCGCCGGCGCCTTGCCGGGTACGGGGAAGCTCTTGCGCAAGTGGCGCACTTCGAGCAGCGGTTCTCTCACAGCGGGTTCCAGCATGCGCTCTGATGTCCGGTGGCAACGCGTGTCATCGGTGGAGGCTGGTCGCAGTCGCCGTCGATGCGTCGCTCGCAGCGTTCTGCAAAGCGGCAGGCCGGGAGATCGCCGCGCGCGAGGTCGGGCAGTTCACCCGGCACGGGACGCAATGCCTGCAGCGACAAGCCGTGCCGGGGCGTGGCATCGATCAGGTGCTGGGTATAGGGGTGGGCGGGTGCATCGAAGAGTCGCCGCACCGGCGCGACCTCGACCAGATGGCCCGCATGCATCACGGCGACACGGTCGCAATATTCGGAGGCAAGCGCCAGGTCGTGCGTGATCAGCAGCGTGGCCATGCGGCGCGCCCGCGCTTGCGCCGCGATCAGCGCCATCACGGCGGCCTGCGTCGTCACGTCCAGTCCGGTGGTCGGCTCGTCGGCCATCAGCAGAGCCGGCTCGCCGCTGAGGGCCAGCGCAATCATCACGCGCTGACACATGCCACCGGACAACTGCCATGGATAGGCGCGCGAGCGCGCCTCGGGGTCGGCGATGCCGACCTGCGCCAGCAGTTCGATCGCGCGCGCATGCGCCTGCCGGGACGGCCGGGCGCGCCGGGCCTGTAGTGCATCCGCGATCTGATCTCCGACCCGACGGATCGGGTTGAGCGAGCAGCGCGGGTTCTGGAAGATCAGCGCGATCGAACTGCCGCGGACGGACTTCAGCGCCGGCTCGCCGGCCCCCAGGAGTTCGCGGCCCTGCAGCCGCACGCTGCCACCCAGGATCTCGGCGGCCGGATCCAGCAGGCCGGCGAGCGCGAGCGCCGTGACGGATTTTCCGGAGCCCGACTCGCCGACGAGTGCCAGCGTCTCGCCCGCGGACAACTCGAAAGTGACGTTGTCCAGCGCATGCACGTGTGCGCCGTCACGGCGCCGGAACCGCACCGACAGCCCCCGCACTTCGAGCAATTCCCCGGAAGCGGTCACGTGCGTTGCCTCGGGTCGAGTCGGTCGCGCAGCGCATCGCCTGCGAGCGTGAACGCGTAGACCGCCGCAAACAGCGCCAGGCCAGGGAAGAGTGCGACCCACCACTGGCCGGTGAGGATGAACTGAGCGCCTTCGCTCACCAGCACGCCCCATTCGGGCGTCGGCGGGCGTACGCCCAGGCCGATGAAGGACAGCCCGGCACCGTTGAGGATCGCCCATCCCAGGTTGAGCGACACCTGGACGGCCAGCATCGGCAGGACGTTTGGCAGCAGCACGCCGAACAGCAACCGGGCGTCGCCCGCGCCGCCGAGGCGTGCGGCCAGTACATAGCCGGCATGGCGCCGGACCGCTACTTCGGCGCGCGAGAGCCGAATGTAGAAGGGCAGGTTGATCAGCGCGGTGGCGTAGATGACGCTAGCCACCGAATTTCCGAGGGCGGCGACCAGCGCCATGGCCACCACGAAGAGCGGGAAGGCCATCAGCACGTCGACCAGCCGGCCGACCCAGCGATCCAGCGCGCCGCCCAGGAAGCCACAGGTGGCGCCCACGAGGGTGCCGGCAATGGCGGAGATCAGCACGGCCGAGAACGCGATGGCCATGTCGAGTCGCGTGGCCGCGATCACCCGGCTCAAGACGTCACGCCCGAGCTGATCGGTGCCGAACCGGTGCGCGGCCGAGGGCGGCTGCAGGCCGATTGCCACGTCGGTGGCGAACGGGTCCTGCGGCGCGATGGCCGGGCCCAGGAGTGCCAGCAGAAGCAATGCCGTCGCCGGCAACAGCGGCAACCAGCGGTGCGCGCTTTTCAGCCGGTGGAGGACATGGCGGAGCGGCTTCATCGCGCGGTCGAGAAGCGCGGGTCAGCGGCAGCACCTGCCAGATCGACCAACAGGTTGACCAGCGCGAAGAGCGTCGCGATCAGCAGCACGAAGCCCTGCACCGGGGCTGGATCCGATGCCATGAGCGCATCGAGCGCGTAGCTGCCGACGCCCGGCCACGCGAACAGCTTCTCGATCACCACGTTGGCACCCAGCATGTATGAGAAGACCATGCCCAGCGTCGTGAGCACCGGCAGCAGGGCATTGCGAAGCGCGTAGCCGAAGAGCACGCGAGTGCGTGGAAGACCCAGCGCACGCGCGGTGCGCATGAAGTCGCTGGCCAGCACAGAGAGCATCGCCGAGCGCGTGATGCGCGCGAGTGGTGCCACCGAGAACAAGGCCATGGAGATGCCGGGCAGCATCAGGTGCGACAGCGCCGAGCGCCAGGCGGTGCCGTCGCCCGCGAGCAGCGCATCGATCAGCAGGAAGCCGGTGCGCGTCGGCGGTGGCGCTACCAGCGCGTCGATGCGCCCGATCGGCTCGGCCGCCCAGCCCAGCAGGAAGTAGAAGGTGTAGATCAGCAGCAGCCCGACGACGAAGGTCGGCGCGCAGCTGCCGGCCGTGCCGATCGCGCGGCACAGGTGGTCGATCCAGGATCCCGGCCGCGKGGCCGCGGCCACGCCCAGCGGGATCCCGGTGATCAGTGCCAGCCCGAAGGCGAAGAAGGTGAGTTCCAGCGAAGCCGGCAGCCGCTGCAGCAGGTCGGCCGTGACCGGTTGGCCGGTGGTGAAGGACTGCCCCCAGTCACCCCGCGCAAGCTGAGCCAGGTAGTGCAGCAGTTGCTCGGGGAGCGGACGGTCGAGTCCGAGCGATTGGCGCAGCTGTGCGATCTCGGCCGGCGTGGCCTGCCCCGACGCGAGGAATGAGGCTGCATCGCCGGGCAACACGCGCGTGAGGAGGAAGGTGAACACCGCGGCGCCGAGCACGATCGGCAGCGTGGCCAGCATGCGCCTCACGATCATGGCGAAGAAGGCCGCTTCACGTCCGCGTGAGCGGCCGGAAGTCGACCTGGCCGTGGATGTAGTAGGTGAAGTTCGCGAGGTCGGGCTGCAGGGCGATGTCGTAGGAAGGCAGCCACAACGGGACGATCGGCAGTTCTCGAAAGACGATCTGGATCGCCTGGCGGATCAACGCATCGTATTTCGCCTTGTCGGTCTCCCAGCGCGCCTGCTCGACCAGCTTGGCGAGTTCAGGATTCTCGAAAGAGCCGAAGTTCCAGCGCCAGTCTCCCTGGAAGAAGATGCGGAAGAAGTAGTCGGGGTCGTTGAACCAGGCCGAGGATGTATCGATGTAGAAGGGCAGCTTCTTTTCGGTCTGCAAGGTTCCCCATTGGGCTCCGGCCACCTTCTCGATGGTCACGGCAATGCCGATCCGGGACAAGGCCTCCTGCACCAGCAGCGCTGCCGGTTCGCCGATGGTGGCGTCCCCGACGTTGTAGCTGAAGCTGGTCTGGAAACCCTGCGGATAGCCGGCCGCGGCGAGCAGTTCGCGTGCTTTCTGCAACTGCGTGTCGTAGGGGTAGGGTTGCGGAAACGCGCTGCTCGTCGGCTTGGCGGACGGGGCGCCGAAGAGCGGCTGGCCGTGGCCGAAGCTGGCGCCGCGGAACAGGCTGGTGTAGGGCAGCGCATAGGCCACGGCCTGGCGCACGCGCACGTCGTCGAATGGCTTGGCGCGGGTGTTGAAGGCGATGAAGCGGAAAGAATTGGTGACCGGTACCGACACCACCTGCAGCGTCTTGCGCTCGGCGAGCGCGTCGATGTCCTTGGGCGGCAGCTGCAGCGCCACGTCGGCGTCACCGCGCTGCAGGGCTGCCGAGCGTGTCGCCGCGGTGGGCACGGTCTGGAACACCGCGCGGCGCACGTAGGGCAAGGTGCCACTTTTCCAGTCGTCGAAGCGGGCATAGACGACCTGTTGGCCCGGCGTCCACGATTCGATCCGGTAGGCACCACCGCCGGCGGCGTTGTTGCGCACCCACTCGGCCGCCCACGGATCGGTGGCCGTCGCATGCTTCCTTGCAAGCTCGGCGTTCAGCACCGAGGCGAAGCTGAGCGCCAGATTGGGCAGCGTGTAGCGGTCCGCGCGTGGCAGCGTGATGCGCAGCGTGTGTGCATCCACGACGATGAACTGCGCGGGATCGGTCAGCGATCCGGTGCCCAGCTGGCGCTTGGAGGCCGGCAGGCTGACGGCCCGGTCGAGCGACCATTTGACATCGTTCGCGGTCACCGGCGAACCGTCGTGGAACGTGGCGTTGCGACGCAAGTGAAAGGTGAGCGTCTTGCCGTCGGTCGACTGCTCGAAGGTCTCGGCCAGTTCGCCCTTGAAGCGCGAGTAGTCGTAGCGGTAAACGCCGGAAGGCAGCTTGACCCGGTCTAAGTTGATCAGCCGGTCGTAGATGTTGGTGAAGGTACCGAGCGACTCCCGGCTCACGCCCTCGCCGTGCGGGTCGCGCGAGTTGGGGGTTCCTTCGGCAAGCACGCGCACGGTTTCCTTTCTGGGCTGTGCGTGGGCGAGAGGAAGGGTGGCGGGCAGGGCGGCCAGAATGCCTGCGCCGGAGCCGGCCTGGAGCAGATGACGTCGTTGCATGGGATGTTCCATCAAGCGGGTGAAGGATGGGCCTGGCTCAGAGCGAGGCGTGGCGGCGCGGCTCGGTCCCGTTCAACCAGAAGTCGCCGATGGCGTGAAATTTCCAGCGCAGCGGGTCGTGCACTGTGTGGGTGCGGGCGTTGCGCCAGTGGCGGTCGAGGTTGTGCTCGGCCAGCGTCGACTGCGTGCCGCCGAGCTCGATCAGCGTGCTGCTCGCGTCGAGCGCGATTTGCGTGGTTGACACCTTCGCCTCTGCCACCGCGATCGACGCTTCGGTGACGCGAACCGAGGTCGGGTCGTCACGCGCCGCGTCGAGATGACGTGCTGCTCGTTCCTGCAGCAGCTCGGCCGCGTGCAGCCGTATCACGAGCTCGCCGATGCGCGACAGCGTGAGGCCGAGTGCAGCAGTTGGGCGAACGCGCCATGGATCGTGGGCGGCTCGAACAGACGGTGCCGTGCCACGACCTGCAGCGGCATGACGGCGACGTTGTCGGCGATCACAGTGCCGCTTGCCGTCGTGCGCTGGCCGAAGCCATTCCAGTCGTCTTCGACCGTGAGGCCCGGTGCGTGGCGTTCGACGTACACGAGCACCTGTCGGTCGTCGTCGTCGAGCGCCGCCACCGGTACCCAATGTGCGAACAGCGCGCCGGTCGAATAGGCCTTTCGGCCATTGAGGCGCAGGCCGTCGGAAGTGCGCGCAAGGCGTGTCCTGACCACCTTAGCATTCGCCGTACCGGTCTCCGACACCGCATTGCCGAAGCGGCGTCCAGCGAGCGCTTCGGCGAAGAAGAAATGCTGTTGCTCCGCGGTGCCGACCCATCGGATCGCATCGACCAGGCAGTGGTGGTTCTGAGGGATCTGGCCGATCGCCGGATCCGCCTCGGAAATGATGGCCGTCACCTCGGACAGCGTCAGGTGGGACACCGCCGGTCCGCCGAAGGCGCGCGGCACGGTGAGGCCCCAGAGGCCGCTCTGTGCGTAGAGTTCGATCTCGGCAAAGGGGAGGGTGCGCTGCCGGTCGCGCTCGGCAGCTCCGGGAGCGAAGCGGGCCGCGAGTTGGTGCGCCACGTCGAGCGCATGCGCGTCGTCGCGGATCAGGGTGGCGGTCGGCGCTTCGGCCGTGGCGTGGGAGGGGAGAGCGGACACGGTGTCTTTCTGAGATTTCGAGTGGACGCGGTGGGTGGCGATGTCAGGCGCGCGGCGCGTTGCGGCGCCATGCGGCACCGGGATGCGGGAGGGCGAGCCGGGCGGGGCCACCCAGCATCTTTTCGCGCAGCGTGCCGGGCGCGTAGGCGCGCTTGAATCGCCCCCGCGCCTGCAGCTCGGGCACCAGCAGGTCGGCAATGTCGGCGAAACCCTCGGGTGTCACGGTGCGCACGAGATTGAAGCCGTCGACGCCGGTCGCATCGGCCCAGTCGATGAGCTCGGTCGCAACCTGTGCGGGTGCACCGACGATCGGTGTGAAGCGCCCGCCGAGTGTCATCTCGGCCAGCAGTCGGTTGACCGTCCAGGCGCCACTGGCGCTGCCGCGGGTGATCGCATCGTGCGCCGACTGGATCGCGTCGCCGCCCATGGGACGGATCGGCTCGTCCGGTTCGTAGCGCGACAGGTCGATGCCGGTGGCGCTCGCGAACTGGGCCAGTGCCGCGCGCGGTTCGGCGTAGCGACGGTAGTCGGCCAGCTTGTCGTTCGCCTCGGTCCTGGTCTGCCCGACGATGACTTCCAGGCTCGTGAGAATGCGCACGGAGGCGGGGTCGCGCCCGGCCTCGGCGATGCGTTCGCGCAGCGTTTTCACCAAGCCAGCGGTGGCTGCCCGCCCCTGGTTGGGGATGAACAGGCATTCCGCGTGCTTGGCCGCGAAGGCGATGCCGCGCGCAGAGGCGCCGGCCTGGTAGAGGAGCGGCGTGCGCTGCGGCGACGGCTCGCTCAGGTGAATCGCGTCGATCCGGTAGTGCGGGCCGTCGTGGCTCACCCTGTGCACGCGCGAGGGCTCCGCGTACACGCCGCGCACCGAGTCGGCCACGACCGCATCGTCGTCCCAGCTCGCCTCCCACAGCTGATAGACGACGTCCATGAAATCGTCGGCGCGCTCGTAGCGCGCGTCGTGGCCGGTCAGCGCCGAGCTGCCCGTGGCGCGCGCGCTGCTGTCGAGGAAGCCGGTCACGATGTTCCAGCCGAGGCGCCCGCGCGAGAGGTGGTCGAGGGTCGACATGCGGCGCGCGAACAGGTAGGGCGTCTCGTGGCTCAGGTTGACCGTGATGCCGAAGCCCAGGTGCTTGGTCACCGCGGCCATGGCCGGTACCAGGACGGCCGGATCATTGGCCGGCAGCTGGATTGCCTGTCGCAGGGCTGCGTCTGCACTGCCGCCGTACACGTCGTAGACGCCCGAGGCGTCGGCCAGGAAGAGGCCGTCGAACAGGCCGCGCTCGAGCGTACGCGCGAAATCCTGCCAGTAGGCGATGTCCTTGTAGTCGGTGGCCCGATCGCGCGGGTGACGCCACAGCCCATGGGCGAGGTGGCCGACCGTGTTCATGTCGAACGCGTTGAGCAGTAGTTCCCGGCGTGCCAAATCGAGTTGTCTCTCAGAAGAATCGAAACCGGACGGCGGGGTCGCGCGCCACGCGTGCGCTCAGGCCGCGCTCCCACGCGAGGTAGTCGGCCCATGCGCGGTCACGGCGCGACGCCGGCACGCGCATGACGGAGCCCCAGTCATCCTCGAAGGGCGTGAGGATCTGCGAGGGCTCCCAAGCCTGCTCGACGGGCAGTCCCGCCGCCTGCCAGCCCAGCGTGCCGCCGGCGAGCCAGTCGATCTCGCTGTCCGGCCAGCGTTCGCGCGCGTCGCGTGCCACCAGCCGCGCAGCGCGACCTTGAGGGGAGCTGAAGACGATGCGATGCCCTTCATGCAGCAGCGCTGCCAGCGGCTCCAGCGTGAAGGGCAGCAGGAAGTGCGAGCGCGGAAGGTGCGCGCGCTCGAAATCTGCGCTCGGGCCCACGTCGACGACGTGGATGCGTTCGGGTTCATCACGCAGCAGCGTGGCCAGCCGGGCCGGCAACAGGCCGCGCCCGGCGAGTGAGACCGGGTCGTCAGGAAGACCGGTTTCGGCGCGCCATTCGGCTGGCAGTTCACCGTCCAGGATAAGCACCTCGGCCTGGTCGAGCTGGAGCAGCCAGAAGGCTGTGACCGCCGCGCGCAGGCGGTGCGGATCGTCCAGGAGCACGATCCGGGCGTGGCGGGTGCCGACCAGGTTCTCGAAATGCATCAGCAACTGGCCGCCGGGTACGGCGCGAACGCCAGCGATAGGATCGTCGGCTCCGGCCGTCGGGCGCAGGTCGAAGACGTAGAGCGTCCGCTCGTCGGCTTCGGCACGCAGACGCACAAGCGCGTCGGGGCGCAGCACCGGCAAGTCGTGGCGCACGATCAGCGCGTCGGCCCGCTGGTGCAACTCCTCGTCATTGGCCTGGGGAAGGTCGACGTCGGGCCCTGCGTTCTGCACGACCGGTGCACCATCCAGCGCCCATCGCATCACCCCGTCTTCGACAAAGCGCACGTCGCGATGGCCGAGCAGGTGCAGCGTGGTGGCGCCAATGATGCCGCGCGTGCGGCTGAAACAGTTGATCGCCCAGGCTGGGGCGTGTGCGTCGGCGGACCACTGGCGCAGCGCGAGTTCGGTGCCGGCGTGGTTGCTGGCGCCCGGCAGGCTCAGGAATGCGAATTCCCCGGCTGGCCGCGCATCGATCAGCGTCACGGGGAGGCCCGAGGCCTGGCGTTCCCGCAACGCGTCGCCACTCAGGGTCGGTGTTGCGTAGTGCTCGCGCACGCGGTCGCCAAAGGCCTTGACCAGGGTCCCATAGCCGTCGATCAACTGGAACCCTGCGGTCTGCCAGGCGGCGGTTCCGCCGGAGAGCACCCGCACATCCGTGTAGCCGAGGCGACGGAGCAGTGCCGCCGCGCGCGCGGTCGGCCCGTTCGAGTCCCCGGCGTCGACCAGGACGACTGGCGCGCCGAGGCGCGGCACCAGCGCCCGGACCTCGAGCTCCAGCGTCGACAGCGGGGCGAGACGCGCGAGATTCAGGTGGCCGCCGACATAGGCGCGCGCCTCGCGCACGTCGAGCAATGCGAGTTCCTGGCGGCCCAGCAGCAGATCCTGGAGCGCCTGCGGCGCAATGAGCGATGAATGTCCGGTCATCGAATCAGTTCGCAGGGATGCCGCGGATCGACTTCGTCCGATAGACCTCTGCAGCGCCCCACGCGAAGACACGCAGCACGGGGAGGAAGCGGCGGAGGGAGGAAGTCATGTGCAGTGTGTGGACGTGGGCGGCAATGAGCGGGCGGCAGCCATGTCGCCACTCCAGTCGTGAGGAGGCGAGTTCGTTTAGCCCGTCCGGCGTCTGCGACTGTAGGTTCGCGGCAAGCCGCGACCAACAAAGGTTTGCGCATGTACTCATGCGCAATGGGAGCAAGCGGATGGGTCGGACGGCGGCAGTATTGCGCGCAGATTCCTTCACATGCCCGGATGACCACTCTCGCTCGTTCGTCTTCCGCAGACGCCATCGGCCGCGTGCGTTGGTGGCGGCGCTCCGAAGCGCCGACACTCGTTCTTGCGGTTCTGCTTTATGCCGCATGGGCGGTGCTGGTCCGCTGGCATGCCGCCGTGCCCGGCGTGTTGCTGTTCGTGCTTGGGGGCTACCTTGGGCAACTGCACTTCTCGTTGCAGCACGAAGCCATCCACGCCATGCGCCACATTCCGAAAGTACTGCGATGGGCCCTGGTCTGGCCACCGCTCAACCTCTGGCTCCCTTATCCGCTGTATCACAGCAGTCACAGCAGTCACCATGTCAATTTCCACCTCACGCACCCTCAGAAGGATACGGAGAGCGTCTACCACTCAGCGTCCGCGTGGGGTACCTACGGCCCTCTGCGGCGGGCGATCCTCGCTACCAACCAGACGCTCGCATTCCGGGTGACGGTGGGTCCTTGGCTTCGCCTGTACAAACTGGGGCGCTCGGAGTTGGGCCGATTGGCCGCCGGTGACTTTTCGCATGCCGCCATCTGGCTCGTGCATGCGGCGAGCGTCGCACCAATTCTCTGGTACGTGACGCGGGTCTGCGACATGAGCCTGGGCGAGTACCTGCTCTACTTCATCTACCCGAGCATGATGCTTGGAGCGCTGCGCTCCTTTACCGAGCACCGCTGGGGCCATTCGCCACACGAACGCGTGGCCATTGTCGAGTCGAATGCCTTGTTCGGTCTGCTCTACCTCTACAACAACCTCCATCATGTGCATCATCGCTCGCCAACGATGCCGTGGTATGAGATTCCCGGGCACTTCCGCCGCAACCGCGCCGCTGTGCTGGCCGCCAACGGCAACTTCTACTATCGCGGCTACGCCGAGATCGCGCGACGCTACTTGTTGCGACCGATCTTCCGGCCGGTTCACCCGCAGTGGTGAGACGTCGGTGGAGGCAGCGTTCGGTCGAAGGGCCGATGCAACAAGGGCGGCGCGAACGCTTCGATGAACGAATACACGTAGCTGCGCAGGTAGTCGCCGCGGCGAACCGCCAGCATGGTCTGGTTCTCGCCGAAGAGGTGGCTCGCGTCGAGCGCGCGAAGGTGCGTGTCGCGAGCGCCGTCATAGGCCAGGTCGGCCACGATGCCCACACCCATCCCGAGCGCGACGTAAGTCTTTATGACATCCGCGTCCATGGCGGCGAGAACGATGTCGGTGGCGATGCCTTCGCGGGCAAAGGCGTCGTCGATGCGCGAGCGGCCGGTCAGGCCGTTGTCGTAGGTGATCAGCGGCCACGCCGCAAGCCGCTCGAGCGTGAGCGGCGCATCCAGCAGGAGCGGATGGCCGGTGGGTGCAATGACCACGTGGCTCCAGCATCGGCAGGGAAGCACCAGCAACTGAGGGTAGTCGCTGAGCGCTTCGGTGGCGATGCCCACGTCCACCTCGCCGTCCAGCAGCTTCTGCGCGATCTGCTTGGGCGAGCCTTGGTGCAACTGCATCGTGACGCCCGGAAACCTGCGGCGGAAGTCCTGCACCGCCGCGGGCAATGCGTAGCGTGCCTGCGAATGCGTGGTGGCCAGCGAGAGCACGCCGTACTGCTGCGAGAGATAGTTCCGTCCCGCCTCGCGCAGGTTGCGGCTTTCGGCCAGCACGCGCTCGATGAACGGCAGCAGGTGGTTGCCGGGCGGGGTGAGACCGGTCAGCCGCTTGCCCGCGCGCACGAAGAGTGCGATGCCGAGCTCCTGTTCGAGCTCGCGGATCTGCCGACTCACGCCGGACTGCGAGGCATGCAGCGTCTGTGCCGCCTCGGTCAGGTTGAAGCCGCTGCGCACGGTCTCGCGCACGGATCGCAATTGCTGAAAGTTCATGTCTAGGCCGAGTGTGGGCCGTGCGCTGATGAGCGACCAAAGAAGAAATGCGCCTATGGATATACGCTGGCGCCGTCGCCGAATCAGACGCCCTGGCGATGGCTCCGCACTGGCTGATGCTCGCGCGCGGGGCCTTCGGCCATCTGCTGTACTGGATCGCGCGATGGTTGAATGCGCTGGGACCGCGCCTGAGCGGCCCCCCGCGGCTGCATATCGATTCGCGTTTTTCTTCTTTGTGTCCGACACCGCGCGTTGGTACGGTCGCTCTCTTTGCATTGCGGGGCAATCGACCATGGGCGCCAGAGATCTCGAACGGCAGGCTTTGTCAGGGGCTGACGGCTCCATCCAGCACCAGGCTGACGTGCTCGTGATCGGCGGCGGACCTGCCGGAGCCTGGGCCGCGGTGAGCGCGGCGGCGCAGGGCGCGCGCGTCGTGCTTGTCGACAAGGGCTTCTGCGGCACATCCGGGGCTACGGCACCTTCAGGCACCGGCCTGTGGCACGTGTCGCCCGAGGGCAAGGCGCGCGAGGAGGCCAAGGCGAGCCGTTTCGCCATGGGCGGCCAATTGGCCGAGCACGCATGGATGGACCGCGTGCTCGAGCAGACCTGGGACAACGTCGAGCGGCTCAAGGACTGGGGCTACCCGTTTCCAGTCGACGACCAGGGCGCGTTGCGCTGCACATCGCTGCAAGGCCCCGAATATATGCGCCTGATGCGCAAGCGCGTGAAGGAATCGGGCGCGCGCATCCTCGACCATAGCCCCGCTCTCGAACTGCTGGTGGACGCCCATGGGACCGTCTGCGGCGCCACCGGCGTGAACCGCCAGAGCGGCGAATCCTGGGTGGTGCGCGCTGGCGCTGTGGTCATCGCGACCGGCGGCTGCGCCTTCCTGAGCCGCGCGCTCGGCTGCAACGTGCTCACCGGCGACGGCCACCTGATGGCGGCCGAAGTGGGCGCCGCCCTCTCCGGCATGGAGTTCTCCAACGCCTACGGGTTGGGCCCGGCCTTTTCGTCGGTCACCAAGTCGCTGTTCTACAACTGGGCCACCTTCTACACGGCCGATGGCGCGGCAATCGAAGGCGCCGGCTCTTCGAAGGGGCGCGGCGTGATCGCGCAGACCCTTCAGTCGCAGCCCGTGTTCGCCTGCCTGGACCGCGCCGACGCGCAGATCCGCGCATGGATGCGCACGGCCCAGCCGAACTTCTTCGTGTCCTTCGACCGACAGGGCATCGACCCGTTCACGCAGCATTTCCCGGTGACGCTGCGGCTCGAAGGCACGGTGCGCGGCACGGGCGGTCTGCATCTGGTGGATGGCTCCTGCGCGACCTCGGTGCCCGGTCTCTATGCGGCGGGCGATGCGGCCACGCGGGAGCTGATCTGCGGCGGCTTCACGGGCGGCGGGAGTCATAACGCGGCGTGGGCGCTGTCCTCGGGCTTCTGGGCCGGTGCGGGTGCGGCGGCGTTCGGTCGCAATGCGCGCGCCCGGGCGCATCGCACGGCCTGGCGCGCGGGAGGCGTTGCGCTGTCATCGCGCGGCGTCACGCCGTTCGACAGCCAGGAGGCAATTCGCGCGGTGCAAGCCGAGGTCTTTCCTTACGAGCGCAACTGGTTCCGCGAGGGTGACGTGTTGCGCGATTCCCTCGGCCGGCTGGACGCGCTGTGGGCGCGGCTGCGCACCAGCGCACCGGTAGCCACGGCCACCGAGGCCGTGCGCGCGCGCGAGGCGGCCGCCATGCTCGCCACTTCGCGCTGGATGTATCGCAGCGCACTACAGCGCACCGAAACGCGCGGCATGCACCGGCGACGCGAGCACGGCGGGCTCGACCCCGCGCAACGCCATCGCCTGCTCAGCGGCGGACTCGACGAGGTGTGGGTTCAGCACCACGCTGTGCGCGATGAGGTGGTCGCATGATCGAAGTCATCAGCGCCGAACGCTGTACCGCCTGCAACATCTGCGTGAACGCCTGCCCGACCAATGTGTTCGAGGCTGTCCCCGGTGGGCCGCCCCGCATCGCGCGGCAGGACGACTGCCAGACCTGCTTCATGTGCGAGCTGTACTGCCCGGAAGATGCGCTGTACGTCGCCCCCATCGCCGACCGCAGCGCAACCGCCGAAGAGCGCGATGCCGCTGCCGAAGCCCTCATGGGCAGCTACCGCAGTGCCATCGGATGGGGCAAAGGGCGCCAGTCGACCGCTTCCTCCGATGCGAGCTTCGAACTGCTGCGTCGCGCGCACTGATCCATTCCTTCCCCCCTTCTTTTTCTGTAGGTCTTTCGATGTCCGATCTTTCTGGCCGCCGCCGGTTGTTGCTTGGCGCCGCGGCTGCGGCCGCCGCCGGTGCACTACCCGCTTTTTCCATCGCCCAGGGCGCCGGCCAGCCGCTGCGCCTGGGCTACATCGGCCCCGGCAAGAAGCCCGCGAATGCCACCGGCTGGGCCTTGCGGCAAGGCCATCTGCAGCGCGAACTTGCGTCGCTGGGCTTCAAGGACGTGACGACCCGCAACTTCCCGAACGGGCCGGACCTGAACGAGGCCTTTCTCGCGGGCGCGCTCGACGTCGGCATCTACGGCGATACGCCCGCTATCGTCGCGCGCTCGCGCGGCCTCGAAAGCCAGCTCATCGGCTTCGACGCGGTAGGCATGAACGTCTGGCTGCTCACGCCGCGCAACGGCGTGCGCAGCGTGAAGGAGCTCGAAGGCCAGTCCATCGGCGTGGCCCGCGGCTCCTACATGCACCGCTACGTGCTGGGCCTGCTGAAGGAGAACGGACTGCAGAAGTCGGTCAAGGTGATCCACATGTTCCCGCGCGACGGTGAAGCGGCGCTCGACCAGGCATCCATTGCCGCCTTTGCGGCGCAGATCGACGTGGGACCGCTGCTGGCCTCGCGCGGCTACCCCGTGATCGACGAGGCCGAGCGGCATCCCACGCTGCGTGGCACCTCGGTGATCGTGGCCTCGAACAAGGTGCTCGCGGCTGCGCCAGGGCTCGCCGCCGCATGGACCCGCGCGCGTCGCACCGCGTTGCAGGAGATCCGCCGAGACAGCGCGGCCTACTACGCCTTCCACGCGGAGGTCAGCGGCTTCCCGCTGGAGGTGGTGAAAGTCTCGCACCCACTGTCGCAGTTCCCTGAACCGGCCTACCCCGCCGAAGGGATGGCGCTGCTCGATGAGGTCAAGAAGTTCCTGCTGACCGAAAATCTCGTGAGCCGCGACTTCGAACTCGCGCAGTGGCGCGTGAACGACGCCTGAATGTCACCATCCGCTCAGGAGTGACAGACCAGCCCGTCCTTGAGCAGCGTGATCTCGAACTGCAGATTGCCCGCGCGCGCAACGCGCGCCTTTGCCAGGGTGCCGTCGGCACGCCACTGGCGCAGCGCCGTGGCCACGTAGTCGCGCGACAGCGCATCGCCATCGGCCAGTCGCACCGATGCGTCCGAGCGCGCTTGCAGGCCCTGGACCAGTGGTTTGTAGAATCGCCACTCCTCGTTGCGCATGAGCCGTTCCAGCACTTCACTGTCTTCGGCCAGTGCCGAGCATTCGCCCGCCATGAAGGCCGAGGCCGCATGCACCGACGACGGGTAGCTGCGCGGCTGTGCGCCGTAGCGTTGCGCCACCGCGCCCGCGTAGCCGGAGCCTTCGCCGACGCAGACCGAAGCGCCGCGCAGGCCGGCCTCGTCCTGCAGCCGGCCGCGCCGCAGGGCCACCAAGAGGCCGCGGCCCGTGTCGTAGCTGCCTGGCGCCGCAGCGATGCCCTGCTGCGGCGCTTCCTCCTTCGCCACGCCGGCAATCAACAAGTCGATACGTCTGTCGCGCAATGCGGCTTCCCGCTCATCAGGTGCCAGGCCGACCAGCCTGAGCTTCACGCCGAGGGCGTCCGCAAGCTGGCGCGCGAGCGTGGCGTCGAAGGCGTCAGGCTCGGGCGGCGTGGGTGCTTCTGGCGGGGCGGGGCGCGGATAGCGTCGCACGCCGACGACCAATACACCGCTTGCCACCGCACGGTTCAGCACGGGCCCTTTCGGCAGATGGGCAAGCGGCGGTGCGGTCTCCAGCAGCCGCCGCAGCCATGTCGGCGATGCGGGCAAGCCCGGGTCGGTAGGGTCCGCGAACGACCACGAGCCGCCGATGCTGCCGAGCGCGGCCAGGGCGACGGTCACCGCCAGAACCGTGCCGGCGGCGGCCCGGGTCCGTGTCTGCGCATGCTGCTTGTGTTCATTCATCGAGACTCAACCCCTTGCGCCAGCGCAGCAGCCGGCGCTCCAACAGCGCGAGCAAATAGTTCAGCAGCAGGCCGAGCACCGCCAGCATCAGGATGCCCGCATACATGGTCGGAATCTGGAAGGTCTCCTGCGAATTCAGCGTGAGAAAGCCCAGGCCGGAGTGCGCGCCGATCATCTCGGCCGCCACCAGCGCGGTGATGCTGTACGCGCCGGCCAGCCGCACGCCCGTGAAGATCGACGGCAGCGAGGCCGGCAGCACCACCTTGAAGAAGATGAAGCCGCGTGACGCGCCCATTGACAACGCCGAGTTCACCAGCAGCCGGTCGACCTGCTTCACGCCACTCACGGTGCTCAGCAGCACGGGCCAGAACGAGGCCCAGAAGATGATCGCCACCTTCGAGAGCTCGCCGATGCCCAGGAACAGGATGAACACCGGGAAGAGCGCGAAGGCCGAGGTCTGGCGAAAGAGCTGCAGCACCGGATCGACGATGGCGGCCAGGCGCCTGAAGCCGCCAATCAGCAGGCCCAGCACCACGCCCGCGCTGCTGGCGAGCACCAGTCCCCACAGCGAACGCTGCAGACTGGCCGCGACGTGTTTCCACAACTGTCCGTTGTCCAGCAGTTGGCCGATGCTGGTCAACACGGCCGACGGCGGGCTCAGGTACGCGTCGCTCACGATGCCCAGGCGGGGCAGGGCCTCCCACAGCAACAGGAAGAGCACGATGCCGATGCCGCGCTCGGCCCAGCGGCCGGCGCTACGCGCGATGCGGAAGATGCGGCTGGGTGGGCGAACCACCGGCGCGTCGAGCACCGCGCTCACGACACCACCCCTTGCAGGGACTTCGGCCGCAGGCCGAGCTGGACCTCATCCTTCAGCACCTCCCAGGCGCGATGCCGCAGGGCGGCAAACTCCGCCGTGTGGCGCAGCTCGGCCGAGCGTGGCCGAGCGAGCGGAATGTCGATGATGTCCTTGATGCGGCCCGGCCGCTGCGTCATCACCGCCACCCGGTCCGAGAGGTACACCGCTTCTTCCAGGCTGTGCGTGATGAAGACGATGGTCTTGCGGTGCTGCTCCCAGATGCGCAGCAGTTCGCCCTGAAGCACTTCGCGTGTCTGCGCGTCGAGCGCGGCGAAGGGCTCGTCCATCAAGAGCACATCGGGTTCGTAGGCGAGCGAGCGGGCAATGGCCACGCGCTGCTTCATGCCGCCGGAGATCTCGTGCGGGTAGCGCTCGCCAAACCCGTGCAGGCCGACCAACTCCAGGTACTCCTGTGCGGTGCGCCGCCGCGCCGCCTTGCCCAGGCCGCGAATCTCGAGGCCCACGGCGATGTTGTCGAGCACCGACAGCCATGGAAAGAGCGCATAGCCCTGGAACACCACGCCCTGGTTGCGGTTGATGCCGGCGATCGGCTGGCCGTCGATCGTGATGCGCCCGCCGGTGCGTTCGGTCAGCCCGGCAAGGATGCCCAGGAAGGTCGACTTGCCGCACCCGGACGGGCCGAGTACCGACAGGAATTCGCCCTCGCGCACATCGAGGTCGAAGCCCTCGAGCACGGACACGCGTTCGCTGGCGCCTCGCGCCGCATAGTCCATCCGCACCTCGCGGGCCGAGATCTTGATGCCCATCGCGTCAGGTCTTCGCCGGTTGCTGTTGCTGCTGTTGCGCGAAGGGGTTGAACTCGTTCGTGTAGACCTCCTTCACGGACACCTTGCCGGCAGGAATCTTCCCTTCGGATTGCAGGATGTCGACGTAGTACTGGATCGGCGGCTCGGTCACCACCAGGTCCTCCACATAGGCATAGCGATCAACGTTCTTCAGGTCCATGCCGATGCGCTTGGCCACCAGCTTGCGCGCCTCTTCCGGGTTGGCATTGACCCAGTTGCCCGCCTTCGCCAGCGCGGTGACCACGTCGCGCACGGACTCGGGGTGCTCGCGGATGAAGCGGCCGTGGGCGCTGTAGGGCGCCATGCCGCCGAGCCCGCCGTCAAGGTCGAAATCGCTCCACAGCCGCAGCAACTGGTCCGCGTTCTCGGCCCGGCCCGAGAAAGGGGCGTGGATGATGGCCAGGTCGGTGTTGCGCGTCACCAGCGTCTGCTCCGCCTGCTCGTCAGGAATGACCACGAAGTTGATCTTGCTCACGTCCACGTCATGCTGGCGCAGGTACTTCTTGGTGACGAACTCGGCGCAGGCGCCGAAGCTGTTGAAGCCGATGGTCTTGCCTTCGAGGTCCTTCGGTTTGCGGATTCCCGAATCCTTGCGCACGAAGTATTTCATGTGCGGCGCCTCCTGCAGCGTCTTGCCGCCGGCAGCCATCACCTTCAGGTCAGCGCCCGAGGCGATGGCCGAGATCACCAGCGGCACCATGCGGCTGCCGAAGTCGATCTCGCCCGTGCCCACCAGCGGAATGATCTGTGGCGCCGCGATCTTGCCGACGTACTGCGGGTACGTGTTCGTGCCCTCGAAGTAGCCGAGTTGGTCGGCCAGGTAGATCAGGTCGAACGAGGGATTGTCGGGATACTTGAAGGCGACCTTGTCGCCGGTTTTCTTGACCACCGCCGGGCCGCCGGCAGCAGCACCCTGGTTGTCGCCGGGCGAGCAGCCTGCCAGCAAGAGGCCCCCGAGGCCGCCTGCGGCGCCAAGCGAAGCAAGGGTCTTGAGCGCCAGGCGGCGTGAAGGCAGAGCGCGGGCGCCGAGGCTGGAAGAGGGCGTCTCGATGGGCATGGTGTCGGGCTCCGGGGGCGGAGCGCAGGACTGGTTGGGAAGCGCCAATCGTAGGAAGCACCTGGGCGCGCAGCAACGAAGAAAAGCGCGCATGCATATGCGGCATGCGCGTGCGTGCTTGCGGACAGGGGCAGCCTATGCCACCGCCTCGCTGTCGAGCACCGCGAACGCGGGCGGCTCGAAGGCGGTCACGGGCGGCAGCGGGCTGGTCCACAGCGCCACCTCCACGCGGGCGCTCTGCGCGGCGCACCCCTGACCGAGGCGCGAGCTTGCGATGTCCGGTGCCACCACGTTCGGATTGCCGTGCTTCTCCAGGCTGCCCGGCGTGTGGGCATCGAGCGGGTCATACCAGGCGCCGGTGGCGATCTGCGCCACGCCGGGGAGCACGCCGTCGGACAGCACCGCGCCCGCGAGGAACGCGCCCAGCGCATTGAACACGCGCACCACGTCGCCTTCGGCGATGCCGCGCCGCCGCGCGTCCTGCGCGTTCAGCGTGATCGGCTCGCGCCCCGCGATCTTCGCCGCGCGGCTGACGCGGCCGTGGTCGTACTGGCTGTGCAGTCGCGTGGCCGGCTGGTTCGACAGCAGGTGGATCGGCCAGGAGGAGGCGTCTGGCTCGTACCAGCGCGCGTGGCCCGCGCAGTCGTCGTAGCCGAAAGCCGCGATGCGCTTCGAATGGAGTTCGATGCGACCCGAGGGCGTGGGCAGCGCATGGGCCCGCGGATCGGATCGGTAGGCCGCCAGCAGCACCACGGGGTCGGCCGGCATTGTCTTCGCGCGGGACACGTCGAGCTGTCCGGCCTGCCAGAAATCGTCGAACGCCGGCAGCACGATGCCCTCGGCCTCCGCCCGGGGGCGCGAGGCTTCGTAGAGGTGCCGAAGCCACTGCCGCGCATCACGGCCTTCGGTGTACGTCTCGGCGAACCCGAGCCGTGCGGCAAGTTGCGCGAACACCGTGTAGTCGTCGCGCGCCTCGCCCACAGGGGCGATCGCCGCGTGCATCGCGATCATGAAGCGCTCGCCGCCCGCGCTGCCGATGTCGTCGCGCTCCAGCACAGTGGTGGCGGGCAGCACGATGTCGGAATACTTCGCCTGGGCGGTCCAGTACTGCTCGTGCGTCACGATGGTCTCGGGCCTGCGCCACGCCTCGATGGTGCGGTTCAGGTCCTGGTGGTGATGGAACACGTTGCCACCCGCCCAGTAGACGAAGCGCACGTCGGGATACCGGTGCCGGCCGCCGTTGTAGTCGAAGGAGGTACCGGGGTGCAGCAGCATATCGGCGATGCGCGCCACCGGAATGAAGTCTTTCACGGCGTTGGTGCCCTGCGGCAGTCGAGCGCCCGAGAAGCTGCCGTACCCGCTGCCGACGTAGTTCATGCAGCCGTAGCCCAGGCCGAAGCCGCCGCCGGGGAGGCCGATCTGGCCGAGCAGCGCCGCGAGCGTCACCGTCATCCAGAACGGTTGCTCGCCGTGGCGTGCTCGTTGAAGCGAGTAGGTGCAGTTGATCGTGGTGCGATGCGCGGCCATGCGCCGTGCCAGCGCCGCGATGGCGCCTGCCTCGATGCCAGTGCGTTCCGCGGCCCAAGCGGGCGTCTTGGGAACGCCGTCCGACGTGCCGAGGATGTAGTCGCGCACCTCGTCGAAGCCTACCGCGTGGCTGCGGCAGAAGGCCTCGTCGTGCAGCCGCTCGTCGATCAGCACGAAGGCCAGGCCCAGCATCAGCGCCGTGTCGGTGCCGGGACGCACTGGCAGCCACTCCGCGCCGGGCACGGCGTCGAGGTCGCCGCGCATCGGGCTGACGTTGATGAATGCGGTGCGGCCCGCCGCGGCCATTTGCCGCAGCGCGCGCCCGACGCCATGGTCGCTCGCCCCTCCTGGACTCACCTGCGTATTGCGAAGCGGCAGGCCACCGAACGCGACGAACAGTTCGCAGTGCTGTTCCAAGACGTCCCACGCGGTATGGTTCTGCAGCAGCGCATCCATGTCGTCGACGATGTGCGGCAGCAGCACGCGGCCCGCGCCGAGGCTGTAGCTGTCCTTGCTGTACACGTAGCCACCGAAGCCGTTCAGGAAGCGGTGGAGCTGGCTCTGCGCATGGTGGAAGCGCCCCGCGCTCGACCAGCCGTAGCTGCCGCCGAAGATCGCGCGGTTGCCGTGGGCATCTTTGCACCGATGCAACTCCTGCGCGACCAGGTCGAGCGCTTCGTCCCATGGCACTTCGACGAACGGCTCCAGGCCGCGCTGCGTGCGGCTCGAATGGCGCGTGGCCGCATCGAGAAAGCCGCGGCGCACCGCGGGCCGCCGCACGCGCGTCGGGGAATCGATGGCGCCCGGTATCGATTGGCCGATAGGTGAGGGGTCGGTGTCCCATGCGGCCGGTCGCATGCCGGTGAGCCGGCCGCCCTCGACAATGGGTCGATACACGCCCCAGTGCGTCGATGTGAGACCCATGTGCAAGGCGTCAGATGTTCAGGCGCGCGTTCAGATGCGCGCCAGGTAGTCGGTGACCTTGGCCTTTTCCGGCAAGATCTTGCGGTCCGACAGCCAATCGGCCGCTTTCTGGAATTCCTGGATGAACTTCGTGTCCTGCACGCCGTGCACGTCCCAGCGCCGCTTGAGTTTCACGAGCGTGTCGCGCACCGCGTCGCTGTAGCCCGCGTCCTGCTGATTCAGCGTCTCGGCCTCCACGGGGTGCTCGGTGACCCACTTGGCCTCGGCCGAATAGGCCGCGTTCACCGCGCGCACGATGGCCGCGTTTTCTTCCGAGAACTTGCGGTGCGTCACGTAGGAATTGAAGTCGATCACGAAGTCGAGGTCGCGGCCTTCGAAGAAGACGTCGTGCGCCTTGTACTCGCTGCGCGCGATGTCCACGCCCGGGCTCCACATCGACCAGGCGTCGATCTTTCCCTGTGCGAAGGCCGGCCCGGCGTCGGGCGGATTGAGGTACACGAACTTCACCTTGCTGCGGTCGATGTTGTGCTTCTCGAGCGCCGCCACGAGCAGGAACTCGCCGAGGCCCGAGCGGTTCACCGCCACCGATTTGCCCACCAGGTCCGGCACCTTGTCGATGCCCGAGCCGTCCTTGGCGATGATCGCGGTGCTGCGCGGCTCGACGATGGCGAACTGCGTGAACACCAGCGGTGAGCCCGCGAGCATCGCCGCCAGCGCAGGCGTGGTGCTGCCGCCGAAGCCGAAGTCGGCGCTGCCGCCGGTGACGGCCTGCAGCGACGGCGCATGGTTGGGGAAAGGGCCGATCCACTGCACCTTGATGCCGTCCTTGGCCAGCAGCTTCTCGAACTCGCCGCGGTTCTTGGCCAGCGCGGGCAGGCCGCCGCGGCCCCAGGTGAGGCGCACGGTGTCGGTGTTGCGCGTGGGCTTGGCGCTGCCGGTGGCTTGAGCCTGGACCAGGCCCGAGGCGAGGGTACCCGCGCCGACCAAGGCGGTTTGCAGGAAGCTGCGGCGCGAGGCTGCGGAGAACGAAGCGGTCATGGGAGAGAGGCCTGACAATGAAAAGGGGAGAGCTCGGTAAAGGAGAGAAGCAACGGGCGGATCAGACGTCGGCGCTCTCGGCCGCCACGCCCAGTTCGGCCAGCAGGGCCTCGCGCAGGGCCGCGGCATCTGGATGGGTGCGCCGGGCATTGGCTTGGGGCGACACCTTGTATTCGCTCGCGATCGCGCCGTCGCGCATCACGAGCACGCGGTCGGCGAGCGCAATGGCTTCGTCCACGTCGTGGGTGACCAGCAGCACGCCGGGTCGGTGCCGGTGCACCAGTTCCTTCACCAGGCCGTGCATGCGAATGCGGGTGAGCGCGTCGAGCGCGGCAAAGGGTTCGTCGAGCAGCAGCAGCCGGGGTTCGCGCACCAGCGCGCGCGCCAAGGCCACGCGCTGCGCCTGCCCGCCCGACAGGTTGCGCGGCCAGTCCTCGAGGCGGTCGCCGAGCCCGACCTCAGCGAGCGCGGCCTGCGCCAGCGTCTTGCCGGTGCGGTCGTCCAGGCCAAGCGATACGTTGCGCCAGAGCGATTCCCAGGGCAGCAGCCGGTGCTCCTGGAACACCACGGCCGGCTGACTCGGACCATCGATGCGGCCGCCGTCGATCGCGTCCAGCCCGGCGAGCGCCCGCAGCAGGGTGGTTTTGCCGCAGCCGCTTTCGCCGAGCAGGGCGACGAATTCGCCGCGTGCGATGCGCAGGTCGAGCCCGCCGATCACGGTGCGCTCGCCGTAGCGGCGGCGCAAGCCGCGCACGACCACGGCGGGCGCTTCGTGCAGGTGCGGTGCCTGTCGTTCGTGCGCGCTCATTTTCGGCCTCCCGCCGCGTAGTTGGGGTGCCAGGCGAGCAGCCGCCGTTCGAGCAGGCGCGCCACCGCGTCGGATGCGACGCCGATGGTCGCGTAGACCACGATGGTCAGCACGATCACGTCGGTGCGCAGGAACTCGCGCGCATCCAGCGCCAGGTAGCCGATGCCCGAACTGGTGGCGATGGTCTCGGCGATCACCAGCGCCAGCCACGCAACGGCCAGCGCATAGCGCACGCCCGCGAGGATCGAGGGCAGCGCGCCCGGCAGTACGATGCGGCGGATCAGCGTGGCGTTGCTCAGCCCGGTGACCCGGCCGAGCTCCACCAGCTTCGGGTCGACCTGGCGGATGCCGAGCACGGTGTTGATGTATATGGGGAACATCACACCCAGCGAAACAAGGAAGATCTTCCCGCCTTCGTCCACGCCGAACCAGACGATCACCAGCGGCAGCATGGCAAGGAAGGGAATGGCGCGGATCATCTGGATGCTGCGGTCGAGCAGCGCTTCGGCCAGCCGAGAGAAGCCCACTATCGTGCCCAGCGCAAAGCCGATCGAGCCGCCGATCACGAAGCCGGTGGCCGCGCGCAGCAGGCTGGTGCCCATGTCGCTGATCAGGCGGCCCTCTTGAATGAGCCGCCACGCGGTGGCGGCCACCTTGCTGGGTGCCGGCAGCACGTGGATCGACAGGTAGCCTGCGCGCGCTGCCAGTTCCCACACCACGAGCACGAAAGCGGGAACCAGCCAGGAGATGAGCAGCAGCTTGTTGCGCGACAGCGCGCGTGGCGCGGGTTTTCTTGGCGCGGTGTCGACGGTGCCGCCAGTACTGGCAGTACCGGCACTCGTGGCCGTCGGCAGCGGCAGGTTGTCGAAGACGTGGGACATGGTGGCGAGGCTTTCCAATGCGTGGTCCGGGGGCTCCCTGTCTGAGGGGATGCGCGCAGGCTATCGCTCGCCGTCGCAGAACCCAAAGAACAAAACCGGATCAACGTATGCGAATTTCGTGCTTCGCATGGGTGGCGAACGCCAGAACAATCTCCGCTGTTGCTTTCGAGGGTGAGTGCCTGCCCAAGGAAACCCCATGACCATCGAGCTTTACGGCACCCTGTATCCGCGTCTCTTCTCGGAGACGATCCCGGCCGAAGGGCCGGCCTTCGACATCGCGCACATCGAACGCACCGCCAAGGCCCATGAAGACGCGGGCTTCGATGGCGTGCTGCTGCCGCACAACGCGGGTTGGGCCGACAACTTTCTGACGGCGGCGCGCGCTGCAGGCGTCACGCAGCGCCTGGTGTTCCTGCTGGCGCATCGCCCGGGCTTCGTGTCGCCGACGCTGGCGGCGCGCAAGCTCGCCACGCTCGATCACTTCGCCGGCGGGCGGCTGCGCGTGCACATCATCACCGGCGGGCGCGATGCCGAGCAGCGGCGCGACGGCGACTACCTCACGCACGACGCCCGCTATGCACGCACCGACGAGTACCTTGACATCCTGCGTCGCATCTGGACCAGCGACACACCCATCGACCACGAGGGCGAGCACTACCGCTTCGCATCGGCCTTCTCCGAGCTCAAGCCGCTGCAGAAGCCGCACGTTCCCGTGTCCTTCGGCGGGGCCTCGGAATCCGCCATTGAAGTGGCCGCGAAGCACGCCGACCTGTATGCGCTGTGGGGCGAGACGCTCGACGGAACGCGGGAGCTGGTATCGCGCGCACGCGCGGAAGCGGCCCGCCACGGGCGCACGCCGCGCTTCAGCATCTCCATTCGCGCCATCGTGGCCGACACCGAGGATGCAGCATGGAAGAAGGCCCGCGAGATCGCGCAGACCACGCGCGAGGTGGGCCTGTGGAGCGGAAAGTCGAAGGTGTTCGCAGGCGTGGAGCCACCGTCGGAAACCGCGGAGAACGAAGGCTCGCGCCGGCTGCTCGCCCTGGTGAAGAAGGGCGAGGTGCTCGACGAGCGTCTCTTCATGGGCGTGGCCGCGGCCACCAATGCGCCCGGCAACACCACCGCCATCGTCGGCACGCCCGAGCAGGTGGCCGAGGCGCTGCTCGCCTACTACGACGTGGGAGTGAGCAATTTCCTGTTCCGCGGCTTCGACCCGCGCACCGATGCGCAGGACTACGGCCGTGCGCTTGTGCCGTTGCTGCGTGAGGGCGCGGCGCGCCGGGACGAGGTCGCTGCGCGCCGGAAGGCCTGATGCTTCTTTCGATTTCACCCGCACATCTCCACCCGACAACTGCTGCCCATGAGTTCCTTGCCCACCGTTCATCCTGATCACGCCGCCCGCGAAGCCCTGCGCCTGCTCGGCCCCGCCCCCGCCAACTGGGTACCCGCGCACGAAGGCGTCGATCACAACGTGCTTGTCGTAGGCGGCGGCCAGATCGGCAGTGCCTTCGCCTTCGCGCTGCAGCGCGCGGGCATCGGCGGCGTGAGCGTGATCGATGCGGCGGTCGATGCCTCGCAATCCGGCGTGTGGCTCACGCGTGCGCGTATGCACAAGCTGCGGACGCTGAAGAACCTCGTGGGGCCCGAAGGCCCGGTCTCGGCGCTGGGCTTCCAGGCCTGGTACGAATCGCGACACGGCCAAGAAGCCTATGCCGCCATCGACCGCATCGGGCGCACCGACTGGGCAAGCTATCTGGACTGGTTTCGTGGCATCACGGGCACCACGGTGCGCTACGGCACGCGGCTGTTGCGCTTCGAACCCGTGCCGGGCGGGGCGGTGCAACGTTTCAGGCTGCACCTCGAAGTGGACGGACAGCCGCGCACGGAAACAGCGCGCAAGCTGATCTTCGCGAACGGCGTGGCCGGTAGCGGCGCGCCCTTCATTCCCGATCTGCTGCACACCGCCGTGGACAAGGGCCTTGCCGCGCACACCGGCCATGCGATCGATTTCGCGGTGCTCGCCGGCAAGACCGTGGCCGTGATCGGCGCGGCGGCTTCGGCCTTCGACGCGGCCGCCGTCGCGCTCGAAAGCGGTGCCGCCGCCGTGCACCTGTTCGCGCGCCGCGACCGCCTGGCCGCCACGCCGGTGGCGCGGGTACGCGGGTACCCGGGCCTGTACGACAACTACCTGGCGCTGCCCGACGCCACGCGCTGGCACCACGCGGCGCGCTACCGGCGCCTGGGCACCACGCCGCCGGCCGACTCGGTGCAGCGGGCGCTGGGGTTTCCGAACTTCCACCTGCATCTGGCGGCGCCGTGGCAAGGCGCGCAGGTGCGCGACGGCCAGGTGGTGGCCTCTGTGCACGACGAGACCTTCCATTTCGACTTTGTGGTCGCCGGCACCGGCTACACCCACGAGCTCTCGCAGCGGCCGGTGCTGGCCGGCATCGCCGAGCAGGTCTTGCGCTGGCGCGACCGCTTCACGCCGCCCGTGCATGAGCGCGACGATGAACTGGGTGCAGCGCCCTACCTCGGCGCCGGGCTCGAATACCTGGAGAAGATCCCAGGCGCCGCACCCTGGCTGCGCGACATCCACACCTACAACCCGGGCGGATTCGCCAGCACCGGCCTGCCACTGGGCGACGTGCCGAGCATCCGCGGCTACGTGCCCGCGGTGGTACGCCGCATCAGCGAAGACCTGCTGCTGGCCGACCTTGCGCTGCACGAGGCGCGCACGCGTGCCGACGTGCCGCCGGACTTCGGCGACGAACTCTATGCCAGTGCCGTCTGGCAGGCCGGCACCCAGCGGCTCGCGGCCTGAGCGTGAACAGTACCGGCCCCGCGCTGGATCAGGGCAGGGTGATGCCTGCTGTCTGGATGGGCGCGCGCCAGGTAGCTGCGGAAGTCGGTGGCACCACGATGGCCCGGGCGAACGAAGCAAATCGGATATGCGTAGAAGAAAAACTTCGTTTGGCGCGCGCGGGCGGCTGCGTACCCTGACCGCAGGATTGCCTTCTTCTTTCCCCGAAAGTCCCCCATGAACCTCACCGATCTTCCCGTCGACACCGCGGGAAACGACATTGCCAGCGCCCGTGCGCGCGTCGTCGACGCCTTCCTGGCCCAGGCCCGTGGCCTGCTGCAACCGGGCGCCGGCGCGAGCGATGACGCCCTGCAGGCGGTCGCCGACGCGCTGGTCAGCCTCGGTCAGCACCGGTCGCTGTTCCCGGCCGCCCACTTCCCCGTCGATGTCCAGCGCCCCTCGCAGGTCTACCGACTGGCCGAGGACGCCGACGGCGGCTTCGCGCTCTACCTGTCGGCCGGTCTCGCGGGCAAGGCGCAGCCGCCGCATGACCACACGACCTGGGCGGTGATCGCCGGCGTGGAAGGCAACGAGCGCAACGCGCTCTTCCGCCGCGAGAAGACGAGCGACCCGGCACACGACACGCTCGTCCACCAGCGCACCGTCGACGTCGCGGCCGGCTCGGCGGTGGTGCTCTCGCCGACCGACGTGCACACCATCGAGCTCGTGGACGGCCTGGACGGGCGCCACCTGCATTTCTACGGCCGCGCGCTCGAGCTGCTCGACCAGCGCGTGGTGTTCGAAGGCAAGGAGGGCGGCAGCTTCCGCTACTTCGCGCCGCCGAAGAACATCCGCCATCCGGCCATCACGCCGCAGGCGCTGAAGACGGCGCTTTCTGACGGTGACGAAATCGCGCTGCTCGATGTGCGCGAAACCGGCGTCTTCGTGCGCAACCACATTCTGCTGGCCGTCTCGGCGCCGCTGTGGCGTCTGGAGGTGCAGATCGACCGCCTGGTGCCACGCCGCACCACCCGCATCGTGCTGACCGATGCCGACGAATCGCTTGCGCACGAAGCCGCAGCCAAGCTGGTGCGCCTGGGCTGGCGCAATGTGTCCGTGCTGGCCGGCGGCACGCAAGGCTGGGCGGCTGCGGGCTACGAGCTCTTCAGCGGCAGCAACGTGCCGAGCAAGGCCTTCGGAGAGGTCATCGAGCACCAGAAGCACACGCCATGGATCTCGGTCGACGAACTGCACCAGCGCGTGGAGCGCGGCGACGACATCGTGGTGGTTGACAGCCGCACGCCCGAGGAGTTCGCCGATTTCAGCCTGCCGTTCGCCCACAGCCTCCCGGGCGCCGAACTCGTCTACCGCATCCAGGAACTCGCTCCGCGACCCGAGACGCTGGTTGTGGTCAACTGCGCCGGCCGCACGCGCAGTATCGTGGGTGCGCAGACGCTCATCGACGCGGGCATTCCCAACAAGGTGGTGTCGCTCAAGGACGGCACCATGGCCTGGCTGCTGGCGGGCCGCGAGCTGGCCCATGGCCGCGCCGCGCCGCTGCCCGAGCCGGGCGAGCAGGCGCGGCAGAGCGCCCGCGCACGCGCCGAGGACGTGGCTGCGCGCGCCGGCGTGCGCCGTATCGACGCGGCCACGCTCACGCGCTTCGAGGTCGAGTCCGACGAACGCTCGCTCTACCGTTTCGACGTGCGCACCCGCCAGGAATACCAAGCCGGCCACCTCGAAGGCTGGCGCTGGGCGCCGGGCGGCCAGCTGGTGCAGGCCACCGACGAGTACGTGGGCACCCGGCGCGCGCGCATCGTGCTGGCCGACTGGGACGGCGTGCGCGCGCTGACCACCGGCGCATGGCTTGCGCAGCTCGGCGGACATGAGGTATTCGTGCTGTCGCCGCCCGCCTTGCCCGTGCTGGTGCTCGGGCCCGAGCCGGTGCGCGTGCTGTCGTTGCGTGCGTCAGCGCCGGACATCGCGCCGCGCAAGGCGGCCCCGGCCCTGGGGGCCGGCACCGCGGTGGTGTTCGACGTCGAGCGCCGCGCGGCCTACGAGCGGCGGCATGTCGCGGGTGCCCGTTTCGCGGTGCCCGACCGGCTGCAGGAGTTCATCGCCGACCTGCCTGTGTCGCAGGCCATCGTGCTCACGTCGTCCGACGGCGTGCTTGCACGCACCGTGGCGGCCGAGCTGGCGGCACGCACCGGCCGCAGCGTGCGCGCCATTGCGGGTGGCACCCAGGCCTGGGTCGACGCGCGCCTGCCCACGGCCTCCGGCCCCGAAGGCGTGCTCACCGGCGACGACGACCACTGGTATAGCCCCTACGCGCACGTCGACCTGGCCAAGCGCGATGAGGGGTTCAAGCAGTATCTCGACTGGGAGATCAGCCTCGTGGCGCAACTGGAGCGTGAAGGCGACGTGGGCATCCGCCTGGTCAAGCCGAGCGAGGCGGTGGCTTCATGAACCTGCCCAGCGCAGGCGGCACGCTGGTGCGCACCGCATGGCAGGCCGTGCCGACCGTCATCGGCGTGATCCTTCTGAACTTCGTGCTGATGCAATGGATTCCGGGCGACGCCGCCGACGTGGTGGCGGCCGAGTCGGGCTCCGCCACCGTCGAAAGCATGGCGCAGCTGCGCGCGCACTTCGGCCTGGACCTGCCCGTGCTGCATCAGCTGGGCGCCTACCTCAACAACCTGGCGCACCTCAGCCTGGGTGTTTCGCCGCGCTACAACATGCCGGTGGCGACGCTGATCGGCGCGCGCCTGGGCAACACGCTGCTGCTGATGGTCACGGCGCTGGCCTTCGCGCTGGCCACCGGCATCGCGGCGGGAACGCTCATGGCCACCCGCGTGGGCCGCTGGCAGGACCGCACGCTCTCTGTGCTGGCGCTGCTGCTG
Source organism: Variovorax sp. P4_B11 (assembly GCF_056402355.1). Taxonomy (NCBI): domain Bacteria; kingdom Pseudomonadati; phylum Pseudomonadota; class Betaproteobacteria; order Burkholderiales; family Comamonadaceae; genus Variovorax; species Variovorax sp. P4_B11. The sequence goes on along the minus strand of NZ_JBFUHO010000056.1, from coordinate 5,286 downwards.
TATTCCACGCCAGGCTTCTGGCTGGGCCTGATGGCCATCGTGCTCTTCTCGGTGCACCTGGGCTGGCTGCCCACGGGCGGCAGCGAGAGCATCGGCGCGGGCTACACGGGCTGGACGCACGCGGTCGATGTGGCGCGGCACCTGGTGCTGCCGGCGCTGGCCATGGCGGGCTTCTACATCGCGATCTTCTCGCGCCTCACGCGCGCTGCGATGCTCGAGGTGGCGAGGCAGGACTTCGTGCGCACGGCCGAGGCCAAGGGGCTGCACCCGTGGCGTGTCAACCTGCGCCACATCCTGCGCAACGCGCTGATTCCGGTCACGACCGTGGCCGGGATGCACTTTGGCACGCTGCTGGGCGGCGCGGTGGTGGTCGAGACCGTCTTCAGCTGGCCCGGCCTCGGCCGGCTGGCCTTCGATTCGGTGGCGGGCCGCGACTACACCGTGCTGCTGGGCGTGCTGCTGATGTCCTCGCTCCTGGTCATCGTGGCCAACATGCTGGTCGACCTGCTGCACGCGTGGCTCGACCCGCGCATCCAGGTGCGCTGAGGCGCGCCTTCGGTTTCTCTTCTCTTCTCGAAAATCCAGGCTTTCAGAGCGCGCGATGTCCACACCTTTCACACTCGATTCCGCGATTGCGAATCCGTCGACCCACCCGCCGGCGCCCGTCGCGCCCCGTCGCCCCGAGCCGCCGGCTGTACCGGCCGCACCTGTTGCCAAGGTCGCCCAAGCCGCAGTGGACACCAGGCCCGTCTCCAGCCGCCACGCCGCGCTGCGCGCCTTCCTGCGCAACCCGGCCGCCGTGGCGGGCGTGGCGCTGCTCGTGTTCATGCTCGTGCTGGCGCTGCTGGCACCCTGGCTCTACCCTGGCGACCCGCTCGACATGGTGGCGCCGCCGCTGCTGTGGCCCGGCCAGGACGCGGCGTATCCGCTCGGCAGCGATTCGCTGGGCCGCGACGTCATTGCAGGCATTGCGCATGGCGCCCGCGTGTCGCTCGCGGTGGGAGTGGTGGCGGCGGTGCTGAGCCTGGTGATCGGCGTGCTCGTGGGCGCCACCGCAGGCTATTTCGGCGGTCGCATCGACGACGTGCTGGTGCGCATCACCGAGCTGTTCCAGACGATGCCGTCGTTCCTGTTCGTGATCGTGGTGGTCGCCATCGGCCAGCCCTCGGTGCCGGTGATCGTGTTCGCCATCGGCCTGGCTTCATGGCCGGTGATCGCGCGGCTGGTGCGCGCCGAGTTCCGTGCGCTGCGCGAAACCGAATTCGTTCTGGCCGCCCGCAGCCAGGGCTTCAGCCATGCACGCATCATCTTCCAGGAGATGCTGCCCAACGCGCTGCCGCCGGTGATCGTGACGACCTCGGTGCTGGTGGCCAGCGCGATCCTCATCGAGTCGGCGCTGTCCTTCCTCGGCATGGGCGACCCGAATGCGGTGTCTTGGGGCAGCATGATCGGCCAGGGCCGCGAGCTGCTGCGCACGGCGTGGTACCTCACGGCGTTGCCGGGTGCGGCTATCGTCCTGACGGTGCTCGCGCTCAACCTCGTGGGCGATGGGCTCAACGATGCGTTCAACCCGCGGCTGAGGGGGCAATGAGATGACGCTCGGCCAGGTCACCCCCACCCCGCCGCTGCTCGATGTGCGCGGCCTCGACGTCTTCTTCCACGGATCGAACGGTCCCATTCAGGCCGTTCGCGGGCTCGACCTCACGCTGCAACGCGGCGAGACGCTTGCGCTCGTCGGTGAGTCGGGCTGCGGCAAGTCGACCACCGCGCTCGCGCTGCTGCGCCTGCTCGCGCCCGGTTCCGTGCTGCGCGGCAACATCCACTTCGACGGGCGCGACATCCTCGCGCTGTCGCCGGCGCAATTGCGCGAGGTGCGCGGCCGCGAGATCGCGATGATCTTCCAGGAGCCGATGACCTCGCTGAACCCGGTGCACACCATCGGCGCGCAGATCGAGGAAACCCTGCTCCGGCATGAAAAGCTCTCGGCCCTCGCGGCCCGCAAGCGCGCCATCGAACTGCTCGACCTCGTGCGCATTCTGGAGCCGCACCAGCGCATCGACGATCATCCGCACAACCTCTCGGGCGGCCAGCGCCAGCGCGTGATGATCGCCATGGCCGTGGCCTGCAAGCCGCGCCTGCTCGTGGCCGACGAGCCCACCACCGCGCTGGACGTGACCATCCAGGCGCAGATCCTCGAGCTGCTCGACGGCCTGCGCCGCGAGCTCGACATGGCGCTCCTGCTGATCACGCACGACCTTGGCCTGGTCGCCCAATGGGCCGACCGCGTGGCGGTGATGTACGGCGGCGAGAAGGTCGAGGAAGCGCCCACGTCGAAGCTCTTCGCCGCGCCGTCGCACGCCTACACCCAGGGCCTGCTGGGTGCGTCGCTGCACGCGGGCAGCGCGCTGCACTACGCGGATGCGCGCCTGCCCGAGATCCAGACGCGCCTCGACCCCGTCACCGGCGTGCGCACCTTCGCCTTGCATGTTCGTGTGCCCACCTCGACCGTGCGCGCCTTGCCCGTGCGCGCCGCGGCCGGCGAACCGTTGCTGTCGGTGCAGGAACTGCGCACCGACTACCCCAAGCGCGGCGGCGGCGTGCTGCACGCGGTGGACGGCGTGTCCTTCGACATTCGCGCGGGCGAGACCGTGGGGCTGGTGGGCGAGTCGGGCTGCGGAAAGTCCACGCTGTCGCGCACGCTGCTGCGGCTGGTGAATCCAGCGTCGGGCCGCATCGTGTTCGACGGGACTGACATCGCGCCGCTGTCCGAGAAAGCGCTCAAGCCATGGCGGCGCCGCGTGCAGATGGTGTTTCAAGACCCATATGCGTCGCTGAACCCACGCCGCAACGTGTTCGACATCCTCGAATCGGTGCTCAAGGTGCACGGCGTGACCGACCGCGCGGAGCGGCGCAACCGCATCGCGGCCATCCTGGAGCGCGTGGGCCTGCCGGCCGATGCGGGGCGGCGGTTTCCCAACGAGTTCTCGGGGGGGCAGCGGCAGCGCATCGGCATCGCACGCGCCCTCGTGCTGCGGCCCTCGCTGGTGGTCCTCGACGAACCCGTGTCGGCACTCGACGTGTCGGTGCAGGCGCAGATCCTGAACCTGCTGGTCGAGCTGAAGGAAGACTTCGGCCTCTCGTACCTCTTCATTTCGCACGACCTCTCGGTGGTGCGCTACATCGCCGACCGCGTGATGGTGATGAACAAGGGCCAGATCGTGGAGACCGGCAGCCACCGCGACATCTGGGATCGGCCGCAGCATCCGTACACGCGCAGCCTGATCGCGGCGGTGCCGGGGGTGGAGCAGCGCAAGGCGGCCTGAGCCGCACTGTTGCCTCGAGACCCCTGCATGCGCAGGTCGATCTGAATGGGGGTCATCGGCGCCGCGCATTCAGGCGCGTGCCGATGCAGGAAGGGCGCTACTTCTTCGCTTCGTCCACCCACACGTCAGCCAGGTTCGACTCCACCCCATCCGCCGTCAGCGAGTGGTCATGCACGCGCTGGTTGGCGATGGTGATGAACACCGGCTGGTAGAGGTTCAGGTCGGGCACGTCGCGCGCCACGGTGTCCTGGAAGTCCTTGAAGAGCTTCACCCGTTTGGCCGGGTCGTTCTCCACGGCCGCGTCCTCCAGCAGCTTGTCGACCACCGGGTTCTGGTAATGGGTGCCGTTGGAGAAGGGCACGCCCTTGATGAAGTTCTTCGACCAGTACAGCCGCTGCACGCCCACGGTCGGGTCGAACAGGTTGCTCGCGCCGTTGTGGGTGAAGGCGAAGTCGCGGTCGGTATAGATGCGCTTGATGAAGGCGCTCGGGTCCTGCGCGCGCACGGTCACGGCAATGCCGATGCGCGCCAGCGCCGAGCGCAGGTAGTCCGCCAGGCGCGGGCCGTCGGCGCCGATGGGGTTGAAGTCCAGCGGTACGCTGAAGCGCACGCCGCCGGCCTTCTTCGGGAAGCCCGCTTCGTCGAGCAGCGCATTGGCCTTCTTCACGTCGAAAGCGTAGGGCGAGGGCGCCGGATCGTGGAAGGCCTTGAGGCCGGGCGCGATCGGCGAATAGCTCACCTGTCCGTAGCCGTAGTTCACGACCTTCACGATCACGTTCCGGTCGATGGCGTGGGCCACGGCCTGGCGCACCTTCTCGTTCTTGAAGTACTCGTTGTCCAGGTTGAACTCCAGCCGCGTCACGTTTGACGAGTAGCTGTTGCCCTTGGTCTCGAAGCGCAGCGCGGGCACCTTCTTCAGGCGCTCCAGGTCCGCGAGCGGCACGGGCGTGCGGTAACCCAGGTCGACCGTGCCGGTCTCGAAGGCCACCGCTGCTGCTGCCGGGTCGGTCACGAAGCGCACGATGAGCTGGTCGACGAAGGGCTTGGGCTTGTCCCAGTAGTCGGTGTTGCGCTCGTACACGATGTGGCTGCCGCGCACCCACTCCTTGAACTTGAACGGGCCGGTGCCGATGGGCGCGTTGTTGTTCGGGTTGTTCGCCGGGTCGGTGCCTTCGTAGATGTGCTTGGGCACGATCGGCGTCTCGGTGGCCACCAGCGCGCGGATCAGGTACGGCGCGGGCTTCGACAGCCGCAGGATGGCGGTGTACTTGTCGGGCGTGTCGATGGCGGTGAGGTTGGCGAAGGTGTTGCGCCCGCGCGGGTGGATCTTCTTCAGCAGCTCGATCGAGTAGGCGACGTCGGCCGAGCTGAAGTCTTTGCCGTCGTGCCACTTCACACCCTGGCGCAGCGTGAAGGTGTAGGTCAGGCCGTCGGGGCTGATCGCCCATTTGGTGGCCAGCTGCGGCTGCGGGTTGACGTCGTAGTCGTACTTCAGCAGGCCTTCGGTGACCTTGGCGCTCACGCTCAGGATGGGCGTGGCGACGTTGCCGATGGTGACGAGCGCGGTCGGCTCGCTGGTCGACAGCAGCGTGAGCGTGCCGCTGTGGTTGGGCGGTGCGGCGTGCGCGGCCAGGCCTGCGGCAAGCAGCGCGGCGAGGAGGGCGCTGCGAATCGGGAATGAGTGGGACGAGAAAAACATGATGTGAATAACAGGGTCGGAAAAAAGAGAAGAAGAGTCAGGCGCTGACGGTTTCGGTCGGCGCGGCACCCGCATGGGCAGCAGAGGCTTCGGGCGACACCAGCCCTTCGCACAGGTCGCGCGCCGCCAGTGCCGGATCGCGTTTCGAGGGCTCGCCGAGGCCACCGCCACCGGGCGTCTCGACAACCAGCCGGTCGCCCGCCGGCACGATCTGCCGGCCCTTGGCGCGCAGCGTGGCGCCCGAGGCCAGCCGCAGCCGGCCCC
>NZ_JBFUHO010000055.1:0-46531 GCF_056402355.1 Variovorax sp. P4_B11 | reverse complement strand
GCCCCTTGGCCCGGCAACGCGATCCCCGGAAATAGTGCGAACAGGCCCTAACGGTACAACAAGACGACGGCACGCGCTTCCATCGCCTTGCCCTCGCCCACCGGGCCCAGCTTCTCGGCGGTCTTGGCCTTGACGTTGACCTGCTCGACCGCGACGGCCAGCGCCGCGGCGACGCCCCGGCACATCGCCGGGATGTGCGGCGCGAGCTTCGGCGCCTGCGCGATCACGGTGCTGTCGACATTGCCGATCTGCCAGCCCGCAGCCCGCACGCGGCGCGCCGCCTCGGCCAGCAGCACCGACGAGTCGGCGCCGCGGAACTGCGGATCGGTGTCGGGGAAATGACGGCCGATGTCGCCCAGGGCGGCGGCGCCCAGCAAGGCATCGGTGATGGCGTGCAGCAGCACGTCGGCGTCCGAGTGGCCCAGCAGGCCGGTGCTGTGCGGGATCTCGACGCCGCCGAGGATCAGCTTGCGGCCGGCGACCAGCTGATGGACGTCCCAGCCCTCGCCGATGCGGAAGGAGCAGCCGCTCATGGCGCGCTCCTGCGGCTGCGAAGCACCGCCTCGGCCAGCGCGAAATCCTCGGCATAGGTGAGCTTGAAATTCTGCGCGCTGCCCGGCACCAGCAGCGGCGCCAGGCCGATCGCCTCGATCGCGCTGGCCTCGTCGGTCACGGCGTCGCCGCTGCGCTCCAGCGCATCGAGCAGCATGCCGATGCGGAACATCTGGGGCGTCTGCGCCAGCCACTTGTCGGCGCGGGTCGGGCTGCTCGCGACCCGGCCCTCGGGCGTGGCGACCTTCAGCGTGTCCGCCAGCCGGTGCGCCAGCAGGCCGCCGACGGCGTCGTGCTCGCAGGCCGCGATCAGCGCCTCGATCTGGCTTGGCGTGACCAGGCAGCGTGCGGCGTCGTGCACCAGCACCCAGTCGTGCGGGCCGGCGCCCAACTGCCGCAAGGCGCGCAGGCCATTGCGCACGGTCGCGGCGCGGCTGGCGCCGCCGACCCGCAGCAGGTGTTCGCCCTTGGCCGGGAAGCGCGGCAGCACGATGCCGACATCGGCATCGTCGGGCGCCACCGCGAGCGCCAGGCCGGCGAAGGTTCCGGTCAGCGCGCGAAAGGCCTCCAGCGTGTGCTCGACCATCGGCCGGCCGGCGATGCGCCGGTATTGCTTGGGGCCGGCGCTGCCGGCACGGCTGCCGGACCCCGCACAAGGGATCAGGACGTAAAGACGGGAAACGGGCATGGAGGAGCGACGAAGGCCAGCGGCAAAAGGTGAGCCATTCTAGAATCGGCCTATCGCACACCCCTCGCCAACCGGCGCGGGGTGTTCTGCATTTCCCGGGCACCTCATGGACCTCCCCCAACTCACGGCGGGCAAGCGCTTCACGCTGCCGCGCCCCCCGCTGTCGGCCGACGCGCTGATGCTGGCGCAACTGGCCGAGCGCGAGAAGGCGGCCGGCCGCGCGACCGCGATCTTCACGGCCGATGCCAACGACGCCCAGCGGCTGATCGATGAAATCGCGTTCTTCGCGCCGGAACTGCGCTGCGCGCTGTTTCCCGATTGGGAAACGCTGCCCTACGACAGTTTCTCGCCACACCAGGACTTGATCAGCGAACGGCTCGCGACGCTCTGGCGCATCAGCCAGAAGGAAGCCGACGTGGTGCTGGTCCCCGCCACCACCGCCCTCTACCGGCTGGCGCCGCCGGCCTTCCTGGCCGGCTACACCTTCCAGTTCAAGAGCGGCCAGAAGCTGCAGGATTCGAAGCTCAAGGCCCAGCTCACGCTGGCCGGCTACACCCACGTGACGCAGGTCGTGAGCCCGGGCGAGTACGCGGTGCGCGGCGGCCTGATCGACCTGTTCCCGATGGGCTCGCCGGTGCCTTTCCGCGTCGACCTGTTCGACGACGAGATCGACTCGATCCGCACCTTCGACCCCGACACCCAGCGCAGCCTGTACCCGGTGCCCGAAGTGCGCCTGCTGCCGGGCCGCGAGTTCCCGATGGACGACGATGCGCGGGCGCGCTTTCGCAGCCGCTGGCGCGAGCTGCTGGAAGGCGACCCGACGCGCAGCCGGATCTACAAGGACATGGGGCAGGCGGTCGCCACCGCCGGCATCGAGTACTACCTGCCGCTGTTCTTCGAAGAGACCGCGACCGTCTTCGACTACCTCGGGTCCGATGCCACGGTGGTGCTGCACGGTGACCTGGAGCCGGCCTTCCAGCATTTCTGGCAGGACACCGGCGAGCGCTTCCGGCTGGTGCAGGGCGACCCCGAGCGGCCGGCGCTGCCGCCCGAGGCGCTGTTCCTGAATGCCGAGCAGTTCTACCAGCGGGCCAAGCCGCACGCGCAGCTGGCGATCCGCGGCGAGGCCGCCGCCGATGCGCCGCCCTACGCCGAGTTCGACACCTTGCCGCCCTTCGCGGTGGTGCGCGGCGCCGACGACCCGCTGGTCAAGCTCAAGGAGCATATCCGCAGCACGCCGCATCGGGTGCTCGTGATCGCCGAGAGCAACGGCCGGCGCGAGAGCCTGCTCGACTTCCTGCGCGCCAGCGGCGTCGGTCCGCCCGCCTTCGACTCACTGGCCGAATTCGAGGCGCAGCCCGGCGAGAAGATCGGCATCGCCACCGCGGCGCTGGTGGCCGGCTTCGCCTGGCGCGAACAAGGCATCGACTTCGTCACCGAGACCGAGCTCTTCGCGACCGCGCCGGCCACGCGCCGGCGCAACAGGAAGCAGGAGCAGGTCAGCGACGTCGAGGCCCTGATCAAGGACCTGAGCGAACTGGCGATCGGCGATCCGGTGGTGCATTCGGCGCACGGCATCGGCCGCTATCGCGGGCTGGTCAACATGGACCTGGGCCAGGGCAAGGACGCCGAGGGCAAGCCCCTGCTGCAGGAGATGCTGCACCTGGAATACGCCGACAAGGCGACGCTCTACGTGCCGGTGTCGCAACTGCACCTGGTGAGCCGCTACACCGGCGTCAGCGCCGACGAGGCGCCGCTGCACAAGCTCGGTTCGGGCCAGTGGGAGAAGGCCAAGCGGCGTGCCGCCGAGCAGGTGCGCGACTCGGCCGCCGAACTGCTCAACATCTATGCCCGCCGCGCGGCGCGCGAAGGCCATGCCTTCCGCTTCTCGGCCGCCGACTACGAGGTCTTCGCCAACGACTTCGGCTTCGACGAGACCGCCGACCAGAAAGGCGCGATCCACGCGGTGATCCAGGACATGATCTCGCCGCAGCCGATGGACCGGCTGGTCTGCGGCGACGTCGGCTTCGGCAAGACCGAGGTCGCGCTGCGCGCCGCCTTCGTGGCGGTCACCGGCGGCAAGCAGGTCGCCTTCCTGGCGCCGACCACGCTGCTGGCCGAGCAGCACTACCAGACGCTGGTCGACCGCTTCGCCAAGTGGCCGGTGAAGGTCGCCGAGATGAGCCGCTTCCGCTCCGCCAAGGAGATCACCGCCGCCGCCAAGGGGCTGGCCGACGGCGGCGTGGACATCGTGGTGGGCACGCACAAGCTGCTTTCGCAGTCGGTCAAGTTCAAGAACCTGGGCCTCTTGATCATCGACGAGGAGCATCGCTTCGGCGTCCGCCACAAGGAGGCGATGAAGGCGATGCGCGCCGAGGTCGACGTGCTGACGCTGACGGCCACGCCGATCCCGCGCACGCTGGGCATGGCGCTCGAGGGCCTGCGCGACCTCAGCGTGATCGCCACCGCGCCGCAGCGGCGGCTGGCGATCAAGACCTTCGTGCGCAACGAGGGCACCGGCGTGATCCGCGAGGCGGTGCTGCGCGAACTCAAGCGCGGCGGCCAGGTCTACTTCCTGCACAACGAGGTCGAGACCATCGAGAACCGGCGCCAGAAGCTCGAGCAGATCCTGCCCGAGGCCCACATCGCGGTGGCGCACGGCCAAATGCCCGAGCGCGAACTCGAGCGCGTGATGCGCGACTTCGTGGCCCAGCGCTACAACCTGCTGCTGTGCTCGACCATCATCGAGACCGGCATCGACGTGCCGACCGCCAACACCATCGTGATGAGCCGCGCCGACAAGTTCGGCCTGGCGCAGCTGCACCAGCTGCGCGGGCGGGTCGGCCGCAGCCATCACCAGGCCTATGCGTACCTGATGGTGCCGGATATCGATGGCCTGACCAAGCAGGCGGCGCAGCGGCTCGATGCCATCCAGCAGATGGAAGAACTGGGCTCCGGCTTCTACCTCGCGATGCACGACCTGGAAATCCGCGGTGCCGGCGAAGTGCTGGGCGAGAACCAGAGCGGCAACATGATGGAGATCGGCTTCCAGCTCTACAACGAGATGCTGGCCGAGGCGGTGCGTTCGCTGAAGGCCGGCCAGGAGCCGGACCTGCTGGCGCCGCTCAGCGTGACGACCGAGATCAACCTGCATGCGCCCGCACTGTTGCCCGACGACTACTGCGGCGACGTGCACCTGCGGCTGTCCTTCTACAAGAAGCTGGCGACAGCCAAGACGCCGGACCAGATCGACACGCTGCTGGAAGAGATCGTCGACCGTTTCGGCAAGCTGCCGCCGCAGGGGCAGACGCTGATCGACGTGCATCGGCTGCGCGTGCTGGCGCGGCCCTATGGCGTGATCAAGGTCGATGCCGCGCCGGGGGTGATCCACATCACTTTCAAGAAAGACCCGCCGATCGACTCGATGAACATCATCCACCTGATCCAGAAGAACAAGCACATCAAGCTGGCGGGCAACGAGAAACTGCGCATCGAGCGCGAGCTCAAGGAACCGAAGGAGCGCGCGCAGATGGTGCGCGATGTGCTGCGCGCGCTGGGACAGCCGAAGCAGCACGAGGCGGCGGCCGCATGACCACGGCGGGCGCCCGCGCATGGACAGGCTCGCGCCGCGGTGCGCGCAGCGCGAAGGCGCTCCCGTGAACGGATCGCCCTGAACGCAATCGACGAGGCCGCCGATGCAATTCCTGAAACTCGCCCTCCTCGTGCTCGCGCTGGCCGTGGCGTTGTCGCTGCGGCCCTGGCGAATGCTGGCCGCCGGACGGCTGCTGGGGCCCGCATTGGCGACGCTGGCGCTGCTGCCCTGGGTGTGGGCGCTGCCGGCACTGCTGCATCCGATGCCGCTGTCGCTGCGCTGGTCGGGCGCCTGCCTGGTGCTGCTGATGCTGGGCTGGCCGCTCGCCGTGCCGGTGCTGCTCGCGGTCGCGCTGCTCGCCGGGCTGGTCGGCGAACTCGCGCCGGCCGACATGCTCTCGCTGGCCTTCTGGCAGGGGGTGTTGCCCGCGACCTTTGCGCTGGCGGTGGGTGGGGCGGTGCGCCGCTGGCTGCCGCGCAATCCCTTCGTCTACATCCTCGTGCGGGCCTTCATCGGCACCGTGCTGTGCGCCTTCGCGACGGCCTGGCTCTCGCAGCTTGCGCCTTCGGCCCGGCCGGCGGCACAGATGATCGATACCATGGCGACCAACGTCGCGCTGTGGCTCATGGCCTGGAGCGACGGCATCGTCACCGGCATGCTGGCGGCGGTGTTCGTCGCCTACCGCCCCGAATGGCTCGCCACCTGGTCCGACCGACACTATCTCTCCCGATCATGAACCCCGCCTCCGCCCCGTCCCTGCCGCCCGGCCTCACGATCCAGCGCTTCACGCCCCCGCTGGCGCTGGCCGACTTCAAGCTGATCGCGTTCGACATGGACTCGACCCTGATCAACATCGAGTGCATCGACGAGATCGCCGACGCGGTCGGAAAGAAAGCCGAGGTCGCGGCCATCACCGAGGCCACGATGCGCGGCGAGATCAAGGACTTCAAGGAAAGCCTGCGGCGCCGCGCGGCCCTGCTCAAGGGCGTTCCGGTCGACGCGCTGCAGCAGGTCTACGACCAGCGCCTGCGACTCAATCCGGGCGCCGAACGGTTGGTGGCGGCCTGCAAGGCCGCCGGGCTCAAGGTGCTGCTGGTGTCGGGCGGCTTCACCTTCTTCGCCAATCGCGTGAAGGAGCGCTTGGGGCTGGACTTCGCGCGCTCGAACCTGCTCGACGAGGCCGATGGCAAGCTCACGGGCCGCGTCGTGCAGCAGTCCTGGGGCGACATTTGCGACGGCGCGGAAAAGCGCCGCACCCTGCTCGAGGTGGCCTCGCTGCTCGGCATCTCCGCCGCCGAGACGATCGCCGTCGGCGACGGGGCCAACGACCTGCCGATGATGGCCGAGGCCGGCCTCTCGGTGGCCTTCCACGCGAAACCGAAGGTGCGCGAGCAGGCGATGGTGGCGATCGACGAAGGCGGGCTCGACCGCCTGCTCGAAGTGCTTCGGTAGACGACATGGCCGACGACAAGTCTCCTCTCCCCATCTCCGCGGTGCTGCATGCCGATCGCCGCGGCGGCGCCGAGCATGGCGCGATCCACAAGCCGATCCATACCTCGGTGCAATACGGCTTCGACCGGGTCGAGGACCTGATCGGCGTCTTCCAGGGCACGCGCAAGAACAGCTTCAGCTATGCGCGGCAAGGCACGCCGACCACGGCTGCGCTCGAAGCCAAGATCAGCCAGCTCGAACAGGGCCTCGGCAGCATCTGCTTCGCCAGCGGCATGGCCGCCCTGAGCGCCCTCTTCCTGACGCTGCTGCGTGCCGGCGACCACCTGGTGGCCAGCCGCTTCGTCTTCGGCAACACCAACAGCCTGTTCGGCACGCTGGGCGACCTGGGCGTGGCGGTCAGCAAGGTCGATGCCGGCTCGGTGGAGAAGGTTCGCGCGGCACTGCGGCCCGAGACCCGCATGGTGTTCGTCGAGACGATCGCGAACCCCGGCACGCAGATCCCCGACCTGGAGGCCATCGGCGCACTGTGCCGCGAGTGCGGACTGCTCTATGTGGTCGACAACACGATCACCTCGCCCGCCCTGTTCCGGCCGAAGAGCGTCGGCGCCGGCCTGGTCGTGAATTCGCTGACGAAGACCATCGCGGGACACGGCGCTGCGCTGGGCGGCGCCGTGACCGATACAGGCGAATTCGATTGGCAGGGCTACCCCAACATCGCGGCCAGCTACCGCGGCCTCGACCCGCGCCAGTGGGGGCTGCAGCAGATCCGCAAGAAGGGCCTGCGCGACATGGGCGGCACGCTGGCGCCCGAGCAGGCCCACCGCATCAGCCTGGGCGCCGAGACGCTGGCATTGCGGGTCGCGCAGACCAGCGCCACGGCCTGGGCGCTGGCGCGGTTCCTCGAGGCCCATGCGGCGGTCGCCAAGGTGCACTACCCGATGCTCGAAAGCCACCCGCAGCACGCGCTGGCGATCAAGCACTTCAAGGCCGGCTCCTGGCTGCTCGCCTTCGAGCTGCGCGACAGCGCGCGCATGCCGGCGGTGCTCGACCGGCTGCAACTCGCGATCAAGGCCACCGGCCTGGGCGACAACCGCACGCTGGTGATTCCGGTGGCGCCGACGATCTACTGGGAAGCCGGCCCCGCGGTGCGCGCCGAGATGGGCATCGCCGACGGACTGGTCCGGGTCTCGGTCGGGCTCGAAGCGGCCGACGAACTGATCGCCGATTTCGACCAGGCCCTGGGCGGCGGGCGCAGCGCCTGACCAATCGCCTCAGGGGAAGGCTCAAAGCGCCAGCCCGAGGCGCGCTCCCTGTCTTGACCTTTTCTACGTTGGCGCGCGATGCGATCGAAGCGTCGCGACGCCTGGCTTCTTCCACGTCGGAACGGCGCGTCCGGCCCGAAGACCTGGAGTGGTTGCCGAAGCAGCATTTCTTCCAACGAAGGATATAGCTGGAATTCAGAGAGATCCGTCTCGAACTGGATCGCGGGTGCCAGGGAGTACGCGCTCAAGCGGTAGGGTGCGTGGCGGGCAAGTATTGCAAAGCGAGCCCACTCACACATCACCATTCAGCGGAGGACTTTCATGGCACAGGACATCTTTCTGAAGCTCACCGGCATTGCTGGTGAAGCGCAAGACGCAACTCACACAAACGAGATCGAAGTCACGAACTGGGAATGGGCGATCCATCAAAAGTCGTCAATGCATTCGGGAAGCGGCGGAGGCGCCGGGAAGGCCACCGTCAGCGACCTGACTTTCGACCACCGCATCGACCGGGCCAGCCCCAACCTTCTCAAATTCTGCCTTACCGGCAAGCACATCGACGCAGCCACGCTCGTGGTTCGAAAGGCCGGCGGCATTCCCCTCGAATATTTCAAGATCACGATGGGCGATGTCATCGTGACGCGGGTCGCGCCGGTCGTTAAGGACACCATGCCCACGGGGATGGAGGAAGTCAGCCTATCTTTTGCACGAGTCGCACAGGAATACGTCATCCAAAACCCGCAGGGCGGCTCCGGTGGCACAGTGGCCGCCAGCTTCGATATTCAACAAAATCGCGAGGCCTGAGGGGGAACAATGTCGCTTTACATCACAAAAGCCGGCCACGTCTACGCGGATCGAATCAAGGTGAAGATCTTTTCAAGCATTGAGCGCGGAGACTTGAATCAAGTCAACGGCATCGTTGTACATCAAACGAACTCGCCTACTGCTTCGGCAACGTTCAATAGCTATGCAAACACCGGCGCGAATGGAGCACATTTCCTCATCGATAAGGACGGCACGATCTATCAGACTGCGTCGGTCTACAAGCGCGCGAATCACGTCGGAAAGCTCAAATCTCGTTGTCTCGCCGAACACACATGCAGACCGGCCGATCTCCAAATTGTTAAGCGATTGAAAGACAAGCCAACCCCACTTCATCGGCACGAGCAGAAGAAACCATATGCCGAGAGATACCCAAGCAACGTGGATTCGATTGGCATTGAAATCGTGGGAATGTCGCAAGGGCAAGGGCCGGACGAGAAAAAAGTTTACGAGAGCGTGACAGACGCGCAGAACAACTCGTTGGGATGGCTAGTGAGACAACTGGCTGACACGTGGAACATTTCCCTGCAGGAAGTATTCACGCACCCAACGGTGTCGCGAAAGAACCTTACGGAAGCGAGTACCGCAAAATGGCATTGAGGTTGAACCGCTACTGTCTCCTCCTGCTCGCGGCTTCGACCTTCGTAGATGCTGCGCCCCGAAAAGTCGCAGAGCTGACGATCAGCGAGACGGGGGCAACCGTAGACCCCGAAACTGCAGAAATGTGCAAAGGCTTCAGGCCCACCGCGCCTCAGATCAAACGCTACTTTCTGCGCGCGTATCCGGTCGAAAGCTATGTCATCACGACAGAGCGCTATTCCCCCTGCTACGCAAGCGGAAAGATCAAGTTCAGCGACAACAACATGGGGGAGTGGTGGCTTTTTTCAGGAGGCACCGCGACTATCAAGTGGAACAGAGGCGGTAGCGTCGACCTCTTGTACAAGCAGAAGAACGGTTGGCGCGACCCTTTTGCGGGCGGATACGGCCTTTGCGACAAAGAAGAATGCTGACTTGCCGCCGCGCCGCCAAAAGACGCATGCGCCGCGCCTCTCCCCTTTTCGTTCATACGCTGCGCATGCCTGACCTACCTCATAGAAGGCTTCAGAGCGCCGCGCCGAGCCGCGCGATGCCTTCGCGGATCTTCTCGACGTTGGCGGTCGCGAAGCTCAGCCGCAGCGTCGCGACGTCCGGCTTCTCGGCGAAGAAGGGCGCGCCGGGCACGAAGGCCACAAGCTTCTCGATCGCGCGCTTGGCGAGCACGTTGGCATCCGCCAACTTGCCGCCGGCACCCGTCAGGCGGGCCCAGAAGAACAGGCCGCCGCCCGGTTGCGTGAAGGTGACCGCGTCGCCCAGTTCGCGCTGCAGCGCATCGCCCATGGCGCGGGCGCGCTCCGCATAGACCTCGCGCACATGGGCCAGCGTGGCCGGCATGCGGCCGCTCTTGAGGTACTGCGCGGCGGTGGCCTGCGCGAAGGTGCTCGTGTGGGCGTCGCTGAACTGCTTGCACATGGTGGCCTTGGCGAGCAGCTCGGCCGGGCCGATCATCCAGCCGATGCGCAGGCCGGGGCTCAGCACCTTGCTGAGGCTGCCGCAGTGCGCGACCAACTCGCGGCTGCCCGGGACTTCCCGGGTCAGCGCCATGATCGACGGCGGCGGCGCCTGGTCGAAATAGAGGTCGCCGTAGGGATCGTCCTCGACGATCAGCGTCTGGTGCTTCACCGCCATCTCGAGCACCTTGCGGCGACGCTCCAGGCTCAGCATCGCGCCGCTCGGATTGCCAAAGGTCGGGATCAGGTAGACGAACTTCGGCTTGTGCTCGGCGATCAGCTTCTCGAGTTCGTCGGTGCGCACGCCGTCGGCATCGATCGGCGCGCTGATCAGCTGCGCGCCATAGAGGCGGAAGCACTGGATGGTCGCGAGGAAGGTCGGGCCTTCGACGATCACCTTGTCGCCGGGCGAAATCAAGGTCTTGCCCAGCAGGTCGAGCGCCTGCTGGCTGCCGGTGGTCACGATCAGGCCGCTCGGGTCGACCTCGACGCCCTTGGTCTTCATGAAGGCGGACAGCTGCGTGCGCAGCGGGTCGTAGCCCTCGGTGGCGCCGTACTGCAGGGCGCCGCCGGGCTCTTCGGCGAGCGCCTTGGCGCTGGCTTCCTTCAGGCCCTCGACATCGAACATCGCGCTGTCGGGAAAGCCGCCCGCGAAGCTGATGATGCCGGGCGTGCCCAGCAGCTTGAAGAGTTCGCGGATGGCGGAGGTTTCGACGTTGTCCAGGCGGGAAGCGAATTGCATGAGGGCCTTCTTCGGAGGTGTTGCAGAAGGCGATTGTCGCAGCCCCGACGTGCCTCACAGCGAGCGGCCCTGCGCCGGCCCCTACACTCCCCGCCACGATGAAGAAATCAGACATAGAGCCGTTCTTCGCCACGCTGCACGCGGCCAATCCGGTGCCCGAGACCGAACTCGAATACGACACGCCCTTCGAACTGCTCGCCGCCGTGCTGCTGTCGGCGCAGGCGACCGATGTCGGCGTCAACAAGGCGACCCGCAAGCTGTTCCCGGTCGCCCACACGCCGCAGGCGATCCTGGACCTCGGCGTCGAAGGCCTGGAGAGCTACATCAAGACGATCGGTCTCTACCGCAGCAAGGCGAAGCACCTGGTCGAAGCCTGCCGCATGCTGGTCGAGTTGCACGGCGGCGAGGTGCCGCGCACACGGGCCGAACTCGAAGCCCTGCCCGGCGTCGGTCGCAAGACCGCCAACGTGGTGCTCAACGTCGCCTTCGGGGAGCCCACGATGGCCGTCGACACGCACATCTTCCGGGTCGGCAACCGCACCGGGCTGGCCCCCGGCAAGACGCCGCTCGAGGTCGAGCAGAAGCTCGAGAAGCGGGTGCCCGAGGCCTACCGCCTGCATGCCCACCACTGGCTGATCCTGCATGGCCGCTACGTCTGCGTGGCGCGCAAACCGCTGTGCTGGCAATGCGCGGTGGCGACCTGGTGCGACTACAAGCCGAAGACGCCGGCACCCTGAGGATCAGACATCGAAGCTGACGAGGGCGCCGAAGGCGATCGGCTCGGACGGCCATTGGTCGGCGCGCTCGACCACGCGCACGCCGCCATGCAGCAGCCGCACCGCACGGATCACGCCGGCGTGCGTCACCCACACGGCATCGCGCCCGCCGTCGCGCCAGGCGTCGAAGGCGCCGGCGACACGCCGCATGAACTGGCGCGTGCTCTCGCCGCTGCCGCCGGCCCGGGTGTCGGCGAAGTCGCGGCTCCAGGCGTCGAGTTCGGCGCGATCGATCGCCGCCCAGGGCCGCTCTTCCCAGGCGCCGAGGTCCATCTCGGCCAGCCGGGGATCGGGCACCGCACGGAGCTCGGGCCGCAGCGCCGAGATCGCCTCGGCCAGCTCGCTGCAGCGCAGCAGCGGGGAGCAGGCCATGGCGGCGCCGGACGGCAGTTCGAAGGCCACTTGCGCGGCTGCCGCACGCGTCAGCTCGGGGCGCACCGGCACGTCGGTGCGGCCGTAGCAGAGGCCGTCGGCCGCGGTGGTCTTCGCATGCCGGATCAACAGCAGTTTCATGGCCGCCAGGCCAATGCCAGGTAGATTGCGAGTTCGCAGATCTGCTGCGTCGCGCCCAGCGCGTCGCCGGTGAAGCCATGGAGCCGGCGCCTGAAGAGGCGCGCCATCCAGAGTGCGGCCAGGGCGCACAGGCCGATGGCCGCCAGCCCCTGCCCGATGCCATGCGCCCCCATCAGCAACACGATCGCCGGCATCGACCACGCCAGGGCGACGAGCAAGGCGCCGATGCCGATCGCATCGGCCAGCGGCTTGGCCTTGCTCGCGCCGTTCGCATCGCCGACATAGGGCAGCCGGCGGATCAGGAACAAGGGGGCCAGCCGCGACAGCACATGGGCGCTCAGCAAGGCCAGCGCGGCGACGACCGGGCCCTGCGCCGCCAGCGCCGCCAGCAGCGCCACCTTGAGCCCGAGCGCCAGCACCAGCGCAATCGCACCGAAGGCGCCGATGCGCGAATCCTTCATGATCTCGAGCGCACGCAGGCGATCGCCCGACCCGCCCAATCCATCCGCCACGTCGGCCAGTCCGTCTTCGTGGAAGGCGCCGGTCATCAGCACGGTAGCGACGGTCGACAACAGGGCCGCCACGCAGGCGCCGGCCGGTCCGGGCAAGCCCGCCCGCAGCCCCAGGAAGACACCGGCCCCGACCGCGCCGACCAGCCAGCCGACGCCGGGAAAATGGGCCGCACTGGCACGCAGCATCGCCGGACTGAACCCGACCCAGGTGGCCAGCCCGCCGGTGACCGGAACCCGCGTGAAGAACTGCAGCGCCAGCAGGAAGTGGCGCACGCCGTTCACGCAGGCTCCCGCTGCGAGACTCCCGCCGATTCGAAGCTCGCCATCTCGCGCAGGATGCGGCACGCCGACTCGAGCAGCGGCCAGGCCAGCGCAGCGCCGGAGCCTTCGCCGAGCCGCAGGTCGAGCTGCAGCAAGGGTTCGAGCCGCAGGTGATTCAACAGCAGGCGATGGCCGGGCTCGGCCGATTCGTGCGCCGCCACGCAGCGCTGGACCACCTCCGGCCGCAGCGCCGCAGCGACCAGCACCGCGGCGCTGGCGATGAAGCCGTCGAGCACGATCACGCGACGCTCGTGCGCCGCCTGCAGCACCGCGCCGACCAGCGTGGCGATCTCGAAACCGCCGAAGGCCGCCAGCGCCTCCAGCGGCGCGGTGGCCGCCTCGTGCCGTTCGAGCACGCCGCGCAACACCTGGCGCTTGCGGGCCCGCCCGCCGGCGTCGAGCCCGGTGCCGGCACCGGTGCAGGCATCGATGTCCTGGTCCGCCAGGCGCGCCAGCAGCATCGCCGCCGCCGATGAATTGCCGATGCCCATCTCGCCAAGCAGGAGCGCATTGCCCGGCAGTCCGCGCACCACCGCCATGCCGTTGGCGATGGCCTCGTCGCATTGCGCGGCAGTCATCGCCGGGCCGATCGAGGCGTCGGCGGTGCCAGGTGCGATCTTGCGGATCAGCAGGCCCTCGGTCGGCGAGAAGTCGTGGCGCACGCCGCAGTCCACCACGGTCAGCGCCATGCCATGCTGCCGCGCCAGCACGCTGACCGCGGCACCGCCGGCAAGGAAGTTCTGCACCATCTGCCAAGTCACGTCGCTGGGATAGGCCGACACGCCGCGTGCGGCCAGGCCGTGGTCGGCCGCGCAGACCAGCATCTGCGGCTGCGCCAGCGCGGGCGCCTCGGTGCCGAGGACGAGGCCCAGCCGCAGGGCCAGCGCCTCGAGCCGGCCGAGGGCGCCGACCGGCTTGGTCTTGCCGTCGATCCGCTGTTGCAGGCGGGCAGCGAGTGCCGGATCTTCGAGGTTGTCGATGAAGGGAAGTTCAAGGGTCATTCGATCAGGGAGCGCAACAGGCCCGGTTCAAAGTGGGAATCGATGTGGTCCGCCAGGCCGTCGAAGACGGCGTCGAGCGTGCGCGCCGCGACGCCGAAAAGCGCCTGCAGCGCCGCCGGATCCTCGAACAGGCCGTGCAGGTAGAGCCCGAGCACGTTGCCGCCGCGGTTCTGCCAGGCCAGCTCGTCGGGCATCACGGCGACGGCACGGTCGCCGGCCGCCGCCATCGCGGGATGCTCGGCGGTCTGGCCGTGATGGATCTCGTAGCCGCGCACCGCGACCCCCGAGAGCGCCGCCCACGGTCCCCCCAGCGGGCCGAATGCGACGTCGCGGTGGCGCACGGTCTTGTCCTGCGCGAAGGTCGTGACCACCGGCAGCAGGCCGAGGCCCGGTCCGTTGCCATCGACGCCATGCGGATCGATCAGCGCCTCGCCCAACATCTGCAGACCGCCGCAGATGCCCAGCACCGCGCCACCGCTTGCCGCGTGCGCCGCCACCGCCCGGTCGAGGCCCTGGGCGCGCAGCCAGGACAGGTCGGCGCTGGTGTTCTTCGAGCCGGGCAGGACGATCCAGTCCGCGCCCGCCACGTCGGCCGGGCTGCGCGCCCAGCGCAGGCGCACGCCGGCGATGTTCTTGAGCGGCTGGAACTCGTCGAGATTGCTGATCCGGGGATAGACGACCACGGCGACGGTCCGCGTGACCTCGCCGCTGGACACGCTGCGGTCGTCGAACACGCCGTCTTCTTCCGGCAGCCCGTGCTGCCACCACATCGGCAAGGTGGCGACCGTGGACACCCCGGTCAGCGCCTCGAGCTGCTGCGGCGCCGGCGCCAGCAGCGCGGCATCGCCGCGGAACTTGTTGAGGACGAAGCCGGCGAGCAGCGCCCGGTCTTCTTGCGGCATCAGCGCCCAGGTGCCGTAGAGGTGCGCGAAGGCGCCGCCGCGATCGATGTCGGTGACCAGCAGGCAGCGCGCGGCGGCGTGGCGCGCCACGCGCAAGTTGACGATATCGCTCGCCATCAGGTTGATCTCGGCCGGCGAACCGGCGCCCTCGATGACCACGATGTCGTTCTCGGCACGCAGGCCGTCGAGCGCCTGCGCGATCTGCGGCCAGACCCGCTCGCTGCGCCCGCGCCAGGGCAGCGCCGTGAGTTCGGGGCTCACCTGCCCCATCAGCACCACCTGGCTGTGCGTGTCGCGCTCGGGCTTGAGCAAGAGCGGATTCATGCGCACATCGGGCTCGGCGCGCGCCGCCAGGGCCTGGAAGTACTGCGCGCTGCCGATTTCCCCACCCGCCACCACGCGCGCGTTGTTGCTCATGTTCTGCGCCTTGAATGGCGCCACCTGCAGGCCCTGGCGCGCATACCAGCGGCACAGGGCAGTGGCCAGCCAGCTCTTGCCGGCGCCGCTGGTGGTGCCGAGCACCATGACGCAGCGGGCCCGGTTGCCTGGCACATTGGAAATCATGAGCGCGATTGTGCTTTACGTGATCTTCCTCACGATCCCCGCGACCGGCTTGAAATGAATCCTAAAGCATTCATACAATTCACCCTTACCTTCGACGCCATGACAAAAAAAGGGGAACCACGGCGAATGCCAGACTTACGCGACATAGCGCTCACGGTCGAGGAGCGCGACAAGAATCAGTTTTTCTGGGTGATCCTCGAAGCCCGCCAAAGCGACGCCGCTGAAGCGATCCACTACAGCGGCATCTACTGCGCCGCCAACCCGCAGGCCACCTACGCGAATGCGCTCGTCATGGGCGCGCACCAGCTGCGCAAGCTGGCCGATCCCGACGGATGGGCGCACAGCGCCTTCCAGGGCCTGCCCCTCGGGCGCTGAACGAGCCCGGCCCTGGCCGCTCAGCGCGCCGCCACCTGCGCCTGCCGGTCACCCGGCGGCGCGAGCGTCACCGCCTGCGTCTGCCAGCTTCCGCCGAGCGCCCGGATCAGGCCCACCGTCGCCTGGTACTGCGCCGACTTCACCTGCAGCGCCTGGCGCCGGTTCTGCAGTTCGCTGCGCCGCGCATCGAGCAGGTCGAGCTGGCTGATCATGCCGTTGCGGTAGCGCGAATCGGACAGCGCGGTGGCGCGCGTCGCCGAGGCGACCGCCTTGGCCTGCACCCCCGACTGCTGGTCGAGGATGCGCAGCGACGACAGCTGGTCCTCGACCTCCCTGAAGGCCACCAGCACCTGCGACCGGTAGCTCGACAACGCGCCGTCGAGCTGGGCCGACGCGCTCTGCACGCCGGCCTCGCGGCGGCCGCCGTCGAAGACCGGCAACGCCAGCAAGGCGCCGATGCCCCAGGACCGGGCCGACCACTTCAGCAGGTCGCCGACGTCGGCGGAGGCGTAGCCGGCGCCGCCGGTCAGCGCGATGTCAGGGAACCACGCCGCCTGCGCGACACCGACCCGGGCCTGCGCCGCCAGCACCGACTGCTGCGCCGCCGAGATGTCGGGCCGGCGCGTCAGCACGGTGGCGGGCACGCCGGGCGGGATCGTCGGCAAGGCGGTGGACCACTCGGCGCTGCCCACGTCGAAGTCGGAGGCAAGGTCGCCGACCAGCACCGCCAGCGCATGCTCCAGCTCGGCGCGGCGGCGGTCCAGCGTCATCGCATCGGA
Organism: Variovorax sp. P4_B11; assembly: GCF_056402355.1. Lineage (NCBI taxonomy): Bacteria > Pseudomonadati > Pseudomonadota > Betaproteobacteria > Burkholderiales > Comamonadaceae > Variovorax > Variovorax sp. P4_B11. The sequence continues at coordinate 30,131 of NZ_JBFUHO010000055.1, read as the reverse complement.
CTCGTTAGAGGCCACCTCGGTCTCGACCCGCACGACGTCGAGTTCGGCCACGTCCCCGGCGCGCTCGCGGCTCTGCGTCAGCCGCAGCGTGTCGCGGTAGGCCTCGACCGTGTCGCGCACCAGCGCGCGCTCGGCATCGATCGCGCGCAGCGCCAGGTAGGTCTGTGCCACCTCGGCCTGCACCAGCAGGCGCGTGCTCTGCAGCAGGCCGGCGCGCGCGTCGGCGTCGAGCCGCGCCGCATCGCTGGCGCGAGAGAGCTTGCCGAACAGATCCGCCTCATAGGAGAAAGCGGCACCGGCCGTGACCAGGGTCGAGGGCCGCGGGGTCAGATTGCGGTCCAGCCCGGCGCTGCGCACGCCGCCGGCGACCAGGCCGATCTGCGGCGCCCGGTCGGCGTCGGCGCTGCGCGCCACGGCCCGCGCCTCGGCCAGCCGGGCCGCGGCGGCCTGGATGGTGTTGTTGCGGGCATCGGCGCGCTCGATCAAGCGGTCGAGCACCGGGTCGTCGAAGCTGCGCCACCATTCGCCGCGCGGCTGCGCCTCGGCGGGCTGGGTGCGGATCCAGGCGCCTTGCGGGGCGGCGGCCTGCTCCTTGAACTGCGCCGGTGGCGTGAAAGTCGGCAGCTCGGCCGGCGCGCTCGCGCAGCCGGCCAGGACCAGTGCGGCGAGCAGAGGCAGCAGCGCGGCACGCCAGGGCCGGTCTTGGTTTTCAAGTCTTGCATTCATGATGGAAATTCCTTGGGGGCGCCGTGGCGCCTCAGTCGTGGTCACGCAGCGGTGCCGCGGGCGATGGGCGCAGTCCGCCGCCCGCGCCGCCGCCGGCTGGATGGTCGGCCGACACGAAGGCGTCGAGATGCGGCACCTCGCCATGCAGCTTGAGTGGGCGGTTGCCCGTGAGGCGCCGCAGCAGCACGTAGAACACCGGCGTCAGGAACAGGCCGAAGGCGGTCACGCCGATCATTCCGGAGAACACCGCGATGCCCATCGCCTTGCGCATCTCGGCCCCGGCGCCGGTCGACAGCACCAGCGGCAGCACGCCCATCACGAAGGCCATCGAAGTCATCAGGATCGGCCGCAGGCGCAGCCGGCTGGCCTCGATCGCCGCCTGCAACGGCGTGCGCCCGGCGAACTCCAGCTCGCGCGCGAACTCGACGATCAGGATCGCGTTCTTGGCCGACAGCCCGACCAGCACCATCAGCCCGATCTGCGTGAAGACGTTGTTGTCGCCGCCCGACAGCCACACGCCCGTCATCGCGGCCAGGATCCCCATCGGCACGATCAGGATGATCGCGGCCGGCAGGGTCAGGCTCTCGTACTGCGCCGCCAGCACCAGGAACACCAGCAGGATCGCCAGCGGGAACACCCACAGCGCCGAATTGCCGGCCAGGATCTCCTGGTAGGTCAGCTCGGTCCATTCGAAGCGGATGCCCGGCGGCAGCGTCTCGGCCGCGATGCGCTCGATCGCCGCCTGCGCCTGGCCCGAGGAGAAGCCCGGCGCCGGGCCGCCGTTGATGTCGGCCGCGAGAAAGCCGTTGTAGCGCATCGCACGCTCCGGCCCGTAGCTGGGCTGGATGTTCATCAGCGCCGACAGCGGCACCATCTCGCCGCTGGCCGAGCGCACCTTGAGCAGGCCGACGTCCTCGGCCCGCGCACGGTACGGCGCATCGGCCTGGACGCGCACGCTGTAGGTGCGGCCGAAGCGGTTGAAGTCGTTCGCGTAGAGGCTGCCGAGGTAGATCTGCATGGTGTCGAACACGTCGGTCACCGCGACGCCAAGCTGGCGCGCCTTGGTGCGGTCGATGTCGGCATACAGCTGCGGCACGTTGACCTGCCAGCTGGTGAACATGCCCGCGAGCTCGGGCGTCTGGTAGGCCTTGGCCATGAAGGCCTTGACCGCGCCGTCCATCGCCGCATAGCCCAGCGAGCCGCGGTCCTCGAGCTGCAGCTTGAAGCCGCCCGTGGTGCCGAGGCCCTGCACCGGCGGCGGCGGGAAGATCGCGATGAAGGCGTCCTGGATGCCCGCGAACTGCTGGTTGAGCTGCCCCGCGATGGCGCCGGCGCTGAGGTTCGCCGCCTTGCGCTGGTCGAAGTCCTTCAGGCTCACGAAGACGATGCCGGAGTTCGAGCTGTTGGTGAAGCCGTTGATCGACAGCCCCGGGAAGGTGATCGCATGCTCGACGCCCGGCTGCTTCATGACGATGTCGTTCATGCGCCGCGTGACCTCCTCGGTACGGTCCAGCGTGGCGCCGTCGGGCAGTTGCGCGAAACCGATCAGGTACTGCTTGTCCTGCGCCGGCACGAAGCCGCCGGGCACCGCCTTGAACAGGCCGAAGGTCAGCGCCACCAGCGCCAGGTAGATCACCATCATCAGCGCCTTGCGCGAGATGGCCCCCTTGACGCCGCTGCTGTAGCCCTCCGCACCGCGATGGAACAGCCGGTTGAAGGCGCGGAAGAAGCGGCCGAAGACGCGGTCCATGCCGCGCGTCAGCGCATCCTTGGGCGCATCGTGGCCGCGCAGCAGCAAGGCCGCGAGCGCCGGCGACAGCGTCAGCGAGTTGATCGCCGAGATCACGGTCGAGATCGCGATGGTCAGCGCGAACTGCCGGTAGAACTGCCCCGTGAGCCCGCTGATGAAGGCCAGCGGCACGAACACCGCCACCAGCACCAGCGCGATCGCGATGATCGGCCCCGACACCTCGCGCATCGCGCGGTAGGTGGCGTCGCGCGGACTCAGGCCGGCCTCGATGTTGCGCTCGACGTTCTCGACCACCACGATCGCGTCGTCGACCACGATGCCGATCGCCAGCACCAGCCCGAACAGGCTCAGCGCGTTGATCGAGAAGCCGAACAGGTGCATCACCGCAAAGGTGCCGATGACCGAGATCGGCACCGCCAGCAGCGGGATGATCGAGGCGCGCCAGGTCTGCAGGAACAGGATCACGACCAGCACCACCAGCGCGATGGCCTCCAGCAGCGTGTGGATCACCGACTCGATCGAGGCGCGCACGAACTGGGTCGGGTCGTAGACGATGCTGTAGTCCACGCCGTCGGGCATGTTCTTCTTGAGCTCGGCCATGGTGGCGCGGACGTCGTTCGAGATCTGGATCGCATTCGAGCCCGGTGCCGCGAAGATCGGCACCGCCACCGCGTCCTTGTTGTCGAGCAGCGAGCGCAGCGCATAGCTCGAGGCGCCGAGTTCGAGCCGCGCGACGTCGCGCAGCCGGGTCACGGCGCCATCACTGCCGGTCTTGATGATGATGTCGCCGAACTCCTCCTCGGTCTGCAGGCGGCCCTGCGCGTTGATCGAGATCTGCATGTCGACGCCCGGCAGGCCCGGCGAGGCGCCGACCACGCCGGCCGCCGCCTGCACGTTCTGCTCGCGGATCGCGCGCACCACGTCGCTGGCCGAGAGGCCGCGCTGCGCCACCTTCTGCGGGTCGAGCCAGACGCGCATCGAATAGTCGCCCGAGCCGAACAGCTGCACGTCGCCGACGCCCTGCACGCGCGCCAGCCGGTCCTTGACGTTGAGCACGGCGTAGTTGCGCAGGTAGGTCATGTCGTAGCGGCCGTTGGGCGACAGCAGGTGGACCACCATCGTCAGGTCGGGCGAGCTCTTGATGGTCGTGATGCCGAGCCGGCGCACCTCCTCGGGCAGCCGCGGCTCGGCCTGCGAGACGCGGTTCTGCACCAGCTGCTGCGCCTTGTCCGGATCGGTGCCGAGCTTGAAGGTCACGGTCAGCGTCATCAGGCCGTCGGTGGTCGCCTGGCTGCCCATGTAGAGCATGCCCTCGACGCCGTTGATCGACTCCTCAAGCGGCGTCGCCACGGTCTCGGCGATCACCTTCGGATTGGCGCCCGGGTAGTTGGCCCGCACGACGACCGAGGGCGGCACCACCTCGGGGTACTCGGAGATCGGCAGGCCGCGCAACGCGATCAGGCCCGCGATCAGCATCAGCACCGACAGCACGCCGGCAAAGATCGGCCGGTCGATGAAGAACTTGGATAGATTCATGATGAGGATTCCCCCGAAGAAACCGGGATCAGGATTTCGCGTCCGCCACGTGCTGGGTCGCCTGCGGCACTTCGGCCTTGGCGTCCATGGTCACGGTCTGGGGCGCCACCAGGGCGCCCGGCCGGATGTGCTGCAGGCCGTTGACGACCACACGCTCACCGGCCTTGAGGCCCTTGGTCACGACGCGCAAGCCGTTGACCGGCGCGCCCAGCGCGACTTCGCGGTACTCGGCCTTGTTGTCGGCGCCGACGACCATCACGAACTTCTTGTTCTGGTCGGTGCCGACCGCGCGTTCGTTCACCAGCAAGGCGGTGTCGTTGCGCGCCTGGCCCATGCGGATGCGGGCGAACTGCCCCGGGATCAGTGCGCCGTCGGTGTTGTCGAAGGCGGCACGAACCCGCACCGTGCCGCTCTTGGCATCGACCTGGTTGTCGATCAACTGGAGCTTGCCCTGGTAGGGCGTGCCTTCGCTGCCGGCGGTACCCATCTGCACCGCGATGCCCTCGATGCGGCCGCGCGCGCTGGCGCCGCCGGGCAGGTCCTTCAGGGCCCGCACCACGATCTGCTCGTCGGCGTCGAAGCTTGCATAGATCGGGCTGACCGACACCAGGGTGGTCAGCACCGGCGCGCCGGGGCCGGCGGCCACCAGGTTGCCCACCGTCACTTCGAGCTTGCCGGTGCGCCCGGAAACCGGGGCACGCACCTGGGTGTAGCCGAGGTTCAGGCGCGCGCTCTGCAGCGAGGCCTGCGCCGCGCGCAGGTTGGCCTCGGCCTCGCGGCCGGCGTTGCTGCGCTCGTCGAGCTCGCGCTGGGCGATCGCCTTCTCGTCCCACAGGCGGCGCGCGCGCTCCTGCTCGCTGCGCGTGAACGAGACCCGGGCCTGGGCCGAGGCCACCTGGGCTTCGGCGCGTTCCACTTCGGCCGCGTAGGGCGCCGGGTCGATGGTGATCAGCAGTTCGCCCTGCTTCACGAGCGCGCCTTCGCGAAAGTGCACGGCCTGCACCGCACCGGCGACCCGCGAGCGCACGTCGACCCGCTCGACCGCTTCGAGGCGACCCGAGAACTCGTCCCAGGTGTTGACTTCGGTCGCCGCCACGGTGGCCACCGAAACCGGCGTGGCGCGCGCCGCCGCGACGGTCGTGACGTCGTTGGCCTCGGCATGGAGGCTGTGGAAGCCGAGCGCCGCCGCGGCGATCGCCACCAGCGCCGTGACGCCGGTGACTGCCGGCCAGAGGCCGCGCCGGGCCGGGGAGGAATGTTGAGGCTTCGACATGATGAATGGTCCTTTTGGTGACTCTTGGAAAACACGGCGCCCTCCCGCGCGGGTGGCGCAGGACTGCGGGAAGAAAGTGTTGCGGGGCGCACGAAGCCCCCGGCGGCGTTGGCGCCCTTCGGGTCGAGGTGCCATCACCTCGGTCTTGGGAAAAGGCTCCGTCCGGCCGGAGCCCTCGGCACACGGTTCGCCGTGCGCCGTCGCTCAGAGCGGCGGCGGCGCCGCGCTGAAGAAGTCGCGAAAGTGCTTCTGCACCACCGCCTCGCAGGCTGCACAGCCCGAGCCTTCGGGCTCGTAGAGCGCTGCGGGCCAGTTCGCGGCGCCCGGCAGCACGCTGCTGGTGACCGCGATGCCGGCATCGCCGAGCCGCCGCGCGAAGCTCAGCGCCTCGTCGCGCATCGGGTCGTCCTGGCCGACCAGCACCAGGGTCCGCGCCACCTGAGCCAGCCTCAGCGACCCCCCGGGTACCGCATAGGGATGCGTGGCATTGACCGGCCGCTTGAGGTACTCCTGCCAGCCCGACGCCCACTTGCACTGCGTGGCGTCGCCGGTCGCCTTGCGCAGCGAAGCCGTGCCCGCGCAGGGATCCAGCATCGGCGACAGCAGGATCTGGCCGGCCAGCGGCGGGTGGGCCCGGTCGCGCGCCATCAGGGCCACCGCCGCCGCCAGGTTGCCGCCGGCCTCCTCGCCGGCGAGGAACACCTGGGCGCCCTTGCCCGCCAGCTTGACGCGCTGCTTGTAGAGCCACTCGAGCGCCGCGAAGCCGACCTCGATCGGTTCCGGGAAGGGTGCCTTGGGCGCCAGCGGATAGTCGAGCGAGACCACCACGGCCCCTGCACCCGCCAGCAGCCGCGCCACGCTGCGGCCGTTGTCGAGATCGCCGCAGACGAAAGTGCCGCCGTGGAAATGCAGCACCAGCGGCACCGTGGCGCCGCGCGGGCGCTGGCCATACAGGCGCGCCAGCACCGGTTCCCGGTCCGGCAGCTCGATGCGGATGTCGGTTTCGGCGCCCTGCACCGCGGCCGTGGCGGCTTCTGCGGCAGGTTGCTGAGTGGAACGGCTGGACATGGACGGCCTCGATGGATGGACGATGAATGGAATATAAGTCGGCACCGGAGGGCTTCAACGAGGTGCCGGACCCCACTCTGTTTCCATCCGGCTAACAATCGCGTCAGGTGCCCGTGTGAGAATCCCGCTCCCCCAGGCATCCGCCACCCCCCAGGAGCAGCATAAATGGATCAGATCCAGGGCATGCGGATTTTTGTCCGCGTCGTCGAAGCCGGCACGTTCACCCGCGCCGCGGATTCGCTCGGCCTGCCCAAGGGCACGGTCACCAAGCAGATCCAGGCGCTCGAGTCGCGCCTGCACGTGAAGCTGCTGAACCGGACCACGCGGCGCGTCACGGTCACGCCCGACGGCGCGGCCTACTACGAGCGCACCGCCCGGCTGCTGAACGATTTCGATGACATCGAGGCCAGCATGACCAATGCGCAGGCCAATCCCACGGGGCGGCTGCGCATCGACGTCGGCTCGTCGATGGCGCGGCTGGTGATCCTGCCGTCGCTCGCGACCTTCTGCGACCGCTACCCGGATATCCAGGTCGACGTCGGCGTCAGCGACCGCACGGTCGACCTGATCACCGACAACGTCGACTGCGTGATCCGCGGCGGCGATCTCACCGACCAGTCGCTGGTGGCGCGGCGCATCGGCAACCTGCCCTGGATGACCGTGGCCTCGCCGGCCTACCTGAAGCGCTACGGCGCGCCGCAGCATCCGTCAGACATCGAGAAGCGGCACCTGGTGGTGGGCTTCTTCTCGGGCAGCACGCGCCGCGTCTATCCGCACGAATTCCACCGCGGCGAGGAGCAACTCGAGATCGCCGGCCCCTACCGCGTCTCGGTCAACGACAGCAATGCCCACATGACGGCGGTGCTTGGCGGCTTCGGGCTGTCGCAGGTCATCACCTACATGGCCGAGCCCTACATCGCGAGCGGCGAATTGGTGCAGATCCTGCCCGAGTGGACCCGGCCGCCGCTGCCGGTGCACGTGGTGTATCCGCCGAACCGGCACCTGAGCGCCAAGGTGCGGGCTTTCGTCGACTGGGCGGCCGAGCTGTTCGCCAAGCACCCGCAGCTGCAACGGCTTTGATTCAGGGGCGTGCGGCGCGCCAGGCGCGCCGCAGCGCCTGCTGGCTGGCCGGCGGCAGCACGCCGAGTCGCACCCGCCCCGGCAGCCCGAACGATGCCATGTCGCGCAGCTTGATGCCTGCCTGCCTGAGCGCCGCGATGCGCGCCGGCGTGGGGGCGACATTCGGCTCGGCACCGAAGAAATTGGCCACGCTCGGCAGGCAGCGCCAGCCCAGCCAGTCGCACAGCGCCAGTTGCTCGGCCTTCCATGCGCGGAGCATGACGAGGCTCCCGGCCAGCCACTGCTGCGCCGCCTCGCCGGTCCAGGCCTCGAGCAAGGCCACGCCGTGCGCGCCCAGCGGCCAGGAAGGCGCGAGCCGGGCGAGGCGCGCCGGCATGTCCTGCGCCGCCAGCGGGGCGATCGCATAGGCCGCCCGGACGCCCGTCAGGCCCAGTGCCTTGTTGGGGGTCCAGAGCTGCCAGACGCGGTTGCGCTGCTCGCCGGACAGGGCCAGCACGCCCTCGAGGCGAAGCGGTTCGTAGGCGAGATCGAGCACGCAGGTCGAGCCGGCGCTCAACCGGTCCACCGATTGCGCCAGGTTCACCTGCGGCTGGCCCAGCGGGCTGCCGGGGTCGCAGCACCAGACCAGGTCAGCCGCGCCGCCGGCGGTCGCGGGCTGGAAATGCCAGGCCCTGGCGGCGCGCAGGTAGTCGCCGTAGCCGTGCGGCGGCAACTGGACCCGCCCGCCGCCGCCCTGCGACACGGCCGCCGTGACCCGGCCGATGAATTCGCTGGCACTCGCGGCGATCACGATCCTTCGCGCATCGACGCCATGAAAGCTCGCCAGCCGCTCGCGCAAGCCCAGGTAGTGCGGATCGGGATAGCGGCCGGCGTCCGCCGCCTGCAGCGCCTGCAGCGCCGCAGGGCACGGTCCGCTGGCATTGCCGTTGGTCGAGAAGTCGTGCGGCGCTGCGCCTTGGGCATCGGGCCCGCCATGCATCAGTTCGAAGATCTGGGAGGCGTTCATTGGAACGCCGTCGTCAGGCCGGCCCATGCAGCCGTCCCGCAGAGGCCCGCCAGCAGGACCGCGCGCGCGGCCCAGCGCGCCGCTTGCGCGGTGTCGGCGGCGCAAGCCGTTCGGCCCTGTGCGTTCAGTTCATAGATGCCGGGCTTGGCGAGGCGCACGCCCAGGCGCAGCGCCATCGCGGCCATGGGCCAGCCGCTGTTGGGCGACGCGGTCCGGCGCGCTTCGCGAAACACCGCCCTCACCACGCCGTCCGGCCCGTTGCCGGGCGAGCAGCACAGCAGCAGCAACGCCGTCAGTCGAGCGGGCAGCCACGACAGCAGGTCGTCGGCACGCGCCGCCCACTTGCCGGCCCACTCCCACTGCCGGCCTTCGCGCTCGCCGCGGTAGCCCCACATCGCGTCCGCGGTGTTGGCGAAGCGATAGAGCGCCGCGCCCGGCAAGCCGAGCAGCGCGAACCAGAACAGCGGCGCCACCAGCGAATCGTTGAGATTCTCGGCCAGCGATTCGATCGCGCTTTCGCGCACCTGGACCGCGTTCAGCGCCGACACGTCGCGGCTCACCAGCCTGGCCAGCCGCGTTCGGCCTTCGTCAAGCGAGCGGCCCAGCGCCGCCTCGACCGCCAGCACCTCGTCGCGCAGCATGCGCCAGGCGAGCAGCGGCTTGAGGGCGATGCCGGTCAGCAGGATGCCCGCCCAGATCGGCACCCGGCTCGCAGCCGCCGCGACCGCACAGGCTGCTGCGACGACCACCGCGGCGCCGACGCACCAGGCGATCGCACCGCCGGCAAAGCCTGCGAGCTTTCGCACCGGCGCACCGGCCGGCGAAGCGATGCACCGACCGATCCACCCCAGGTAGCGCCCGATCCAGACCACCGGGTGCCAGCGAGCAGGCGGCTCGCCGAGCCAGCGGTCGATCGCGAGTGCCAGCCAGAGGGCTCCGACCGCGCTCAATCCTCGATGCCCCGCTGCGCGGGGATTCCGGCCTTGAACGCATGCTTGACCATCAGCATCTCGGTCACGGTGTCGGCCAGCGCAATGATCTCGGGCGGGCAGCGGCGTCCGGTCAGCACCACGTGCACCTCCTTCGGCCGCATCCGCAAAGTCTCCAGCACGCCGTCGAGCGGCAGCCAGCCGTAGATCAACGGGTAGGTGATCTCATCCAGCACGACGAGGAAATGCTCGCCCGAGGCAATCGCAGCGCGCGCCCTCTCCCAGCCATCGCGCGCCAGCTGCGCCGAATGCGCCAGGTCCTGGCTCTTCCAGCTGAAGCCATCGCCCAGGCCTTCGATCGGAATGCCGAGCTGCTCGAACATCCGGTGCTCGCCGAAGCGCGCCGACGGCACCTTCATGAACTGGTAGATCTTCACGGCCTTGCCGCGGCCATGGGCCCGCAAAGCCAGGCCGAAGGCGGCCGTGCTCTTGCCCTTGCCATCGCCGGTGTTGACGATCACGAGACCGCGGCGCTCGCCCTCGGGCTTCTCGTACGGCTTCTCACTGGGCGGGGATTCGATGTGCATTGCGTTTCCTGCTGTGGTTCTCTTCTCTAATGCGGCACGGCCAGCCACTGGCCGGCCACGTGGTGAAGGGCGACACGATGGTCGAACACGGCCTCGAGCGCGCGATGGGTCGCGGCATCGCCGCAGGCGCCGTGGTGCAGCACCCGGCCTCCGGCCATCACGACCATGGCGTCGGCGGCGAGCGCGGCATTCAGCTCGTGCAGCACGCTGACCACGGTGCGGCCTTCGTCCACCAGCGCGCGCACCGTCCGCATCCAGTCGGCCTGGTGCGGCGGATCGAGGTTGGCGAGCGGCTCGTCCATCAGCAGCAGTTCGGCCTCGACCGCCAGCGCGCGCGCCAGCAGCACCCGCTGCCGCTCGCCGCCCGACAACTGGCCGAGTGGCCGGTCGCGCCATTCCCAGGCCTGGGTGCTGCGCAGCGCGCGCTCGACGGCCGCGCAATCGGCCTCGCTGGGCGCGGCCAGCCAGCGCTGGTGCGGCAGGCGGCCGAGCATCGCGACGTCGTAGACCATCAGGTCGTCGGCGCTGCCTTCGCCCGCCCCACCCTGGCCCAGCCAGGACAGCCGCCGCGCACGCGAACGTCCGGACAGCGTATTCAGCCGCTGCCCCTGCATCAGCACTTCGCCGCCATGCGCCAGCAGGCCGGCGAGCACCTTGAGCAGGGTCGACTTGCCGGCGCCGTTGGGTCCGACGATGCTGGTCCAGCGCCCTGCCGCCAGCGACAGATCGATGCCATGCAGCACCTCTGCGATGCCCAGCCGAGCCGTGACGCCGCGTGCTTCCAGCGCGGCCCGGTCCATCGCGGCCATCGGGCGGCTCACAACCCACCCCGCGCGCTGCGCCGGTGCATCAGCCACAGCAGGTAGCTGCCCCCGAGCACCGCGGTCAGCACGCCGACCGGCAGTTCCTGCGGCGCGACCAGCCAGCGTGCCAGCAGGTCGGCGGCCATCAGCAGCAGGCCGCCCATCGCGGTCGACAGCACGATCAGCCGCGCATGCGTGGTCTTCACCACCGATCGCACCAGATGCGGCGCCGCCAGACCGACGAAGGCGATCAGCCCGGTCTGCGCCACCGCGGCGCCGGTCGCCAGCGCCAGCACCGCGACCAGCGCGGCGCGCATCGCGCCCAGCGGCAGGCCGAGGCTGGCCGCCGTCGACTCGCCGAGCGCCAGGCCGTCGAGCACCGGCGCCAACGCCCAGGCGAGCAGCAGGCAGACCGCGCCGACCCCGCCCATGACGGCGCACGCGCCCCAGCCGACCAGGCCCGTGCTGCCAAGCATGAAGCCCTGGATGGCCTGGAGGATGTCGGTCGAGGCGATGGTCAGCAGGTCCTTGGCGGCGCCGAGCACGACGCCGACGATCACGCCCGCCAGCAGCAGCCTCAGTGTCTGCTGCACGCCGCGCGCCAGCAGCAAGGTCAGCAGCACCGCCAGAACGGCGCCGAGGAAGGCCGCTCCCGTGAGCCCGAGCCGCACCACCCACTGCGTGCTGGTCGGCGACAAGCCGAACAGCCAGAGCGCCAGCGCAACGCCGAGCGAGGCACCCGAGGCGCTGCCGAGCAGATAGGGATCGGCCAGCGGATTGCGGAACAGCCCCTGTGCGACCGCACCCGCCAGCCCCAGCAGCGCGCCCGCGACCCAGGCGCCGAGCGTGCGCGGCAGACGGATGTCGCGCACGATCTGCAGCGCCACGGGATCGACGGCCGCCGCCAGCAGGTTCTCGAAACCCGTGCTGCCGATGCCGGCGCCCAGCGCCAGCAGCGCCACGCCCGCCAGCAGCAGCGCAATGCCCAGCAGCAGTGCGCGACGATGCTCGCCCTTCACCGGCGCTCCTGCAGGCACTCGGCCATCAGGCGCGCCGCTTCCCCCATGCGCGGCCCGGGCCGGACCAGCACATCGGATTGCTCGGCCGTGAAGCGGCAGATGCGGCCCTCGCGCACGGCCTTGATGCGACCCCAGCCCGGCCGCTGCTCCAGCCCCTGGGCGCTGCGTTCGCCGACCATGATCAGGTCGGGATCGGCGCGCACCACGAACTCGGGATTGAGCTTCGGGAACGGACCCAGCGAGGGCGGCACGATGTTCTTCGCCCCGAGCCGCGTGAGAGTCTCGCCGATGAAGGACGCCTCGCCGGCCGCATAGGGAGCGCTGTTGACCTCGAAATACACGCGCGTGCGCTTCACGCTCTCGGGCAGCGACTGCGCCGCCGCCGACACGCTGGCGTCGATCTCGCGCCAAACCGCCCGCGGATCGCCTGCGCCCAGCACCTGGCCCAGCGCATCGAGCACGCGCCGGACATCGGCATGGTTCTTCGGCTCGAGCACCACCACCTTGAGCCCGAGCGCCTCGAGCCGGTCAGTGACGCGCGACGACTTCGCGAGCAGCACCACGTCGGGCTTGAGCGCGACGATGGCCTCGACGTTCGGGTCGATGCCGCCGCCGACCTGCGGCAGCCCCCGCACCGAAGCCGGCCAGTTCGAATAGCGGTCGACGCCGACCAGCCGGTCGCAGGCGCCGAGCGCGCAGACCGATTCGGTCAACGACGGCAGCAGGGTCACGATGCGCTGCGGCGGCTTCGGCAGCTCGACGCCGACGCCGCGTTCGTCGGTCACGACGATCGCCTGGGCAGCCAGCCCCAGCGCGCACAGGCAGGCGGCGAGCCACAGCCGGGCAAGGCCCCTCATGAGGCGTCCTTGATGCTCAGCGGCAGCCCGGCCGCCATCAGCGTGACGCGCTCGCAGGCCGCGGCGACCTGCTGGTTCAGCAAGCCCAGCGCGTCGACGAAGGCGCGGACCTCGCGGCCCAGCGGGATCACGCCGAGGCCGATCTCGTTGCCGACCAGCACCAGCGGCCCGGGCGCCTCATCGATCGCGCACAGCAACTCGGCGACCGCGCGATCGACCGGCAAGGGCGCGCGCGGCGCCCCGAAGGGCATCATCAGGTTGGTCAGCCACAAGGTCAGGCAATCGACCAGCACCAGCGTGCCGGGACCGCCGCGTTCGCGGATCGCCTGCGCCAGCGCCACCGGCTCCTCGACCGTGACCAGGGCAGGCACCCGCGCCGCCCGGTCCTCGCGGTGCCGGGTGACGCGCGCCAGCATCTCCTCGTCCAGGGCCCGCGCCGTGGCGACCAGCACCGCGCGGTGCGAGCAAGAGCGCGCCAGCCACGCCGCGGCCAGCTGCTCGCCGCGGCGCGACTTGCCGCTCTTCTGTCCCCCGAGGATCAGTTCGCGGCGGGCGATGCTCACTTCTTCGGTTGCCACCGCAGGGTCAGGTAGGCGCCGAATCCGGCCTGGTTGTAGCCAAAGGCCGTTTCGTAGTGTTCATCGGTCAGGTTGGTGATGCGGCCCTGCACCGTCCAGTCCTTGGCAAAGCGATAGTCCACATAGAGATCGATCGTGGTGTAGGAGGCGAGTGTGCGCGTATTGGCCGCGTCGTCAAAGCGGCTGCCCACGCTGAGCGCCGAGGCGCCGAGCTTCCAGGGTCCCGTGCTGTAGTCGATCGCCAGCGTCGCCTGGTCCTTCGCCCGGCGCGGCAGTTGCTTGCCAGTGACCTCGTTGCGCGGATCGAGCGAGTCGTAGCTTGCGTGCAATCCCAGCCCGTCGAACTGGCCGTCGTAGCTCAGCGTGCCGCCGGTGATGCGCGCCTCGGGAATGTTCTGCGGCAGCGTGGTGCTGGTGATGAAGCCCTGGATCTTGTTGTCGTAGCCCACCAGCTTGACGGTATGGGCACCCTGGGTCCAGGTGATGCTGGCATCGGTGTTCTTGCCCTCCTCGGGCTGCAGCGCCGGATTGCCGAAGCCCGGGTAGTAGAGCTGGTTGAACGAAGGTGCCGCGAAGCTGGTGCCCTGCGACAGGCTGACCCGCCAGTTCGGCGTGATGCGGTAGGCGTAGCCGGCGAACCAGGTGTCGTTGTCGCCGAACTGCGAATTGCTGTCGTGCCGCGCATTGACCTGCCAGCTGTGGGCGCCGGCATTGCCGTTCAGGCCGACGAAGCCGGAGTCGATGGTGCGATCGGTCACGGTGTACCGGGTGTCGCTGTTGACGTCCTGCTCGCGGCGCTCGAGGCCGGCCACCACGGTGCCGATCGAGGTCACGATGTCGTTCTGCCAGAGGTACTGGTTCTGCGTCGTGTCGAACAGGCCCGGCAAGTTGAACGGTGCCGCCACGATGGCGCGGCTGTAGTCCTCGCTGCGCGAGTATTGCAGCTGGGTGGTCCAATTCGACAGCACCCGGCCGGTGACACCGACATAGCCGTTCTCGGTCCGAAGGATGCCGCGCGTGTCGCGCCCCGGGCCGTCGTCGTAGTGGTTCAGGCCATCGGCATAGAGCATGCCGGCGTCGACCTTCCAGTCCGGATTGAACTGGTAGCCGAACGAGGCGTTGGCACCGGTCTGCGAGAACGGATCGCGGTCGGGGTTGAAGTTGCCGAACTGCACGTTGCGGTTGGTGGACGAGAAGCTGTCGACCAGGGTCCGCGTGAGGTCGAGCGAGTAGGTCGCCGCCCCCGAGGCGCCGCTGAAGCCGCCGGTGATCTGCTTGTAGTTGTCGCTGCCGATGGTGGTCGAGGCGCGCGGGTTGAATATCGTCTCGCCCGGCGCCGCCTTGCGCGTGAAGATCTGCACCACGCCGCCGACGCCGTCGCTGCCGTAGAGCGCCGAGGCCGGTCCCTTGACCACTTCGATGCGGTCGATCAGCTCGACCGGGATGTTGTCCCAGACCGGCGTGCCGAGGGTCGCCGAGCCGTAGCGCACGCCGTCGATCAGGAGGATGGTGTGGCGCGCTTCGGCGCCGCGGATGTAGACGCTGCTGCCCTTGCCCAGGCCGCCGGTGGCCGAGATCTGGACCCCGGCCATGCGGGCCAGGATTTCTGGCAGCGTGCGGCTCGCCTGCTGCTCGATCTGGGCCCGCTCGATGACCACCGTGTCCGACACCAGTTCGTCGGCACGGGTGGCGACGCGCGTGGCGGTCACCACCATTTCGTGCAGCGCAGGCGCGGCGGCCTCCTGGGCCAAGGCCGGTGCGGGCAGCCCGGCAACGCCGGCCATCAGGGAAGCGACCGCCAGCGAGACGGCATGGGCGCGCGGACGCGGCCACGGTGAAGCGCTGCGGGACACGCGCGTGGAAGAAACGCAGATTTTCATGGGAGCGACAAAGATCAATGCCCTTCGCCGGCTTCCCCGCCGGCGCTTGGACGTCATGGCCACCGTCATGCTTCTAGCCATGCGGCGGCCGCCTCGTTGGCCGGTATCCGGGCTGGCGGCACAACCCTCGCCGCCTTCCCAGGCACCTGTTTCAGGGCGCCCAGTGGCTGATTGACGAGGGCGGCATCCGAGGATGCCGGCTGCTTGACCGTTGCGGGGGCAGCGCAGGTTGAACCGGCCCGATGGGCTTCGCCTCCTGCTTCCCGTTGAACTGCGACGCGTGAACCGCGGCGCGAGCACCAACGCGCGGAATTGTAGGGTTTGTTGGCATAGGCCTTCCGGACTGCGATGAAAACGCAGCAGCGCCGGAAACTACAATCGCCCTCCATGCCTGCACCGAGCCGTATTGACCAGATCGCCGAGCGCGTCGAACGCCTGCTCGTGCGCCATGAGGAAGTACAGCGCACCAATGCGCTGCTCCAGGACCAGGTCGACGCGCTCACGCGCGAACGCGACACCCTCAAATCGCGGCTTGCCGCGGCGCGCACGCGGCTCGATGCCCTGCTCGACCAACTGCCCGCCGATCCCGGCCAAGACGCCAGCGCTCCCTGATGAAACAAATAGAAGTCCAGATCATGGGCCAGAGCTACCTGCTCGGCTGCCCCGAAGGCGGCGAAGCGCAACTGCGCGAAGCGGTCGAACGCGTCGATGCCGCGATGTGCAAGATCCGCGACGCCGGCAAGGTCAAGGCGCGCGACCGGATCGCGGTGCTGGCCTCGTTGAACCTGGCCTTCGACCTGGTGCAGCGCGAAGCCGCGCCGGCGCCGGCGCCTGCTGCAGCCCCTGACGCCACCGAAGAGGACGCCCGCGCCGCGCAACTGGTCCAGCGCCTCGACCAGGCCCTCGCTGGCGACGGACATTTGCTCTAGAACCATCTTGCCCCCAGGTCGGGCAGCGCGATTGAAAAGATTGCAGGTCCGCAGCACCGGCAGCGGGCGTAAAATACGCATCGTCTGCGGTGCGAAGCTGGGCTTTATATTTCCTTGTACCAATGCTCTACGGAGCGGGGCTTGGAACATCGCTTGGCGGGTGTGATCATCTCGCGTCAGATGAACCCGAAGCCTTGCTGACCTCGCCCACCTGAACCCTGGTTCAGGATGCGGGTCCGGCTCACACTCGCAGACACCTTTTCGATGACAGCCACGGCACCCGCGACGGGTGCCGTGGCTTTTTTCTGGAACCGTGCCAATGATGATCGAAATCCTGCTGATCGCCGAACTCGCCCTGCTCGGTGTCGGCACCGGATTCCTTGCCGGCCTGCTCGGCATCGGCGGCGGCATGCTGATGGTGCCGTTCATCACGATCATCCTCGGCCACCGCGGCGTCGCCGCCGACCTGTCGGTCAAGATGGCGATCGCGACCTCGATGGCGACCATCATCTTCACCTCGATCTCGAGCGTGCGGGCCCATCACAAGCGGGGCGCCGTGCGCTGGGACATCGTCAAGCGGCTGGCGCCCGGCATCGTAGCCGGCAGCCTGCTGGGCAGCCTGGGCGTCTTCAGCCTGCTCAAGGGCAGCGCGCTGGCGATCTTCTTCGCCCTCTTCGTCGGCTTCTCGGCCACCCGGATGTTCCTCGACAAGAAGCCCAAGCCGACGCGCCAGATGCCGGGCACCGCAGGCCAGTTCGGCGCCGGCGGCGCGATCGGTTTCATCTCCGGCCTGGTCGGCGCCGGCGGCGGCTTCATCAGCGTGCCCTTCATGACCTGGTGCAACGTCGCGATCCACAATGCGGTCGCCACCAGCGCCGCACTGGGCTTCCCGATCGCGGTCGCCAACGTGGTCGGCTACGTGGCCAGCGGCCACTCGGTGCAAGACCTGCCGGCAGGCTCCTTCGGCTACATCTGGCTGCCGGCGCTGGCCGTGATCGCCATCTGCAGCTTCGCCGTGGCGCCGTTGGGCGCGCGGGCCGCACACAAGCTGCCGGTCGGCAAGCTCAAGCGCGTGTTCGCGAGCATCCTCTACCTGCTGGCAGCCTACATGCTCTGGAAGGGGCTGCACGGCTGAGGTCGGCCGGCCGCGCATTCCCCCACGCTTGACCGGAATCAAGCCAGGCCGCGCGGCCCTTGTATTAAGCTCGTGCGGTCCAACCACAGGAGCATTCATGTTCAAGCGAATCCTGGTCGCCACCGACGGCTCCCCGCTCTCGAAGAAGGCCGTGGAGAGCGCCATCGCACTGGCCGCACGGAGCGGCGCCGAGTTGCTGGCGCTGACCGTGGTTCCGCGCTATCCGACCAACTACTTCGACGGCGCCGCGGTCTTCACGCCCGAAGACATCGGGCGCATCGAAAGGCAGTGGGCAGAATCGGCGCAAGCCACGCTCGACGAGATCGCCAAGCTGGCCGAGGCCAGCGGTGTCCGGATCCAGACCACGACGGTCAGCGGCGACCTGGTGGGCGAGGCGATCATCGCGGCCGCGAAGAAGCACGGCAGCGACACGATCGTGATGGCCTCGCACGGCCGCCGGGGCATCAGGCGCCTGCTGCTGGGCAGCGAGACCCAGCATGTGCTCACTCACTCGGACCTGCCGGTCTTGGTGCTGCGCTGAGTCCGGTTTATAAACGCCGCACGCGGTGCCTTCACCGCGCATCGAGAATCAATGAAAGAGGCCACGCATGAAGATCCTGATCGCCGTTGACGGCAGCGACCACACAACGAAGGCGCTGGACTACCTGGCGAAGCATCGCAACATGTTCATCGATGGCAACGAACTGGTGGTGGTGCATGTCTGCATCGGCGTGCCGGGCCATGTCACGCGCCACCTGAGCAAGGAAATCGTGCGCGACTACTACGCCGAGGAAACGGCCAAGGTCGTCGAGCCGGTCAAGGCCACGCTGGCGAGCTGCGGCATCACCAACTACACGGTCGACCAGCGCCACGGCCACGCTGCCGAAGAAATCCTCAAGGCCGCCAATGCCTGCGGCGCCGAACTGATCGTGATGGGCACGCACGGCCATGGCCTGCTGGGCCGGGCGCTGATGGGATCGGTCGCGACCAAGGTGGTGTCCGAGACCGACATCTCGGTGCTGCTGGTCCAGTAGGCGGGCCGGGCCGCTCCCGAGGCGGCACCCTTCTTCACCCCTCGCGCGCGAACAGCCCCTTGTGCTGCTCCCGCAGCAGCGCC
Source organism: Variovorax sp. P4_B11 (assembly GCF_056402355.1). Taxonomy (NCBI): domain Bacteria; kingdom Pseudomonadati; phylum Pseudomonadota; class Betaproteobacteria; order Burkholderiales; family Comamonadaceae; genus Variovorax; species Variovorax sp. P4_B11. Next base: position 11,858 of record NZ_JBFUHO010000055.1, on the reverse strand, counting down.
TTCTGCACCTTCCCCATCGCGTTGCGCGGCAGCTCGGGCACCACGAAGCAGCGCTTCGGGATCTTGAAGTTGGCGAGCTTCGCCTTGAGCTCGGCAATGATCGCGTCGCCGTCGATCGAGGCACCGGCGCGGGCCGTCACGATGGCCACGCCGACCTCCCCGAAGTCGGCGTGCGGCACGCCGACGATGGCGCTCTCGGCCACCCCGGCCAGTTCGTTGATGTAGCCCTCGACCTCGGCCGGATAGACGTTGTAGCCGCCGCTGATGATCAGGTCCTTGCTGCGCCCGACGATCGTGACATAGCCCAGGCCGTCGACTTTGCCGACGTCGCCGGTCCTGAAGTAGCCGTCGGCCGTGAACTCTTCCCGGGTCTTCTCCGGCATCCGCCAATAGCCGGCGAACACGTTCGGGCCGCCGACCTCGATGTGGCCGATCTCGTCGGTCGGGCACGGCTCGCCGGCATCGTCGCGCACCCGCAGGCGCACGCCCGGCAAGGGGAAGCCGACCGTGCCGCCACGGCGCTCGCCCTGCAGCGGGCTGTAGGGGTTGGAAGTCAGCATGGCCGTCTCGCTCATGCCGTAGCGCTCGAGAATGGTGTGGCCGGTGCGCTCGCGCCAGGCATTGAAGGTGTCGATCAGGAGCGGCGCCGAACCGGAGATGAAGACCCGCATGTCGCGGCAGGCCTTCTTCGTCAGTCCGCGCTCGGCCAGCATGCGCACGTAAAGGGTCGGCACGCCCATGAAGACGGTCGCCTCGGGCAGTCGGGCGACGACGCGCGCAGGGTCGAAGCGGTTGAGCCAGATCATCTTGCTGCCGCTGATCAGCGCGCCGTGGATCGCGACGAAGAGCCCGTGCACATGGAAGATCGGCAGCGCGTGGATCAGCACATCGCCGCTGCGCCAGCCCCAGTAGTCCTTCAGCACCTCGGCGTTCGACGACAGGTTGCGATGCGTCAACATCGCGCCCTTGCTGCGGCCGGTGGTGCCGCTGGTGTAGAGGATGGCGGCGAGATCGTCCTCGCTCTTCAGGGCGACATCGTGCCGGTCGCTGCAGCGGGCGGCCGCCTCGAGCAGCGTGCCGCTGCGGTCGTCGTCGAGCGTGAAGAGATGGCGGGTGCCCGCGGCGGTCGCGATCGGGCCGACCCACGAGGCGTTGGCGCTGCTGCAGACCACCACGGCCGGTTCGGCGTTGCCGATGAAGTACGCGATCTCGGCGCCCCGGTAGGCGGTGTTGAGCGGCAGGAAGACATAGCCCGCGCGCAAGGTCGCCAGGTACAGCATCATGGCCTCGACCGACTTCTCGACCTGGACCGCGATGCGGGCGCCCTTCTCGAGGCCCAGCGCCTCCAGCAGGTTGGCGATCATCGCGCTGGCGCGATCGAGGTCGCGCCACGAATAGAACAGGCCGTCGTCGGTCTCGACCGCGATGGCATCGAGATCGGAAGGGAAAGCCGCGCGCAGCACGGCGAAGAGATTGGCGTTGGGAGTGTCGGTCATGGGGATCTCAAAAGACGGGCGGCCGCTTGGCGAGGAAGGCGGCGATGCCTTCGCGATGCTCGGCGGAGTCGGCGTAATCGTAGGCGCCGGCGATCAGCGGCGCGACCGCCTGCTGCGCGCCGGCCTGCCGCAGCGCGGCGAAGGTCGCCTTGTTGAGGCGCGCGGCCGCTGGCGCCAGCGTCGCGATGCGCCGGGCATGCGCCAGCACCTCCGCTGCCAGTTCGGCGTCAGGCAGCACGCGCAGCAGGAAGCCGGTGTCGCAGAGGCGCTGCGCCCCGTGGACGCCGGCCGCCAGCAGCATGTCGCGCGCCAGCACGTCGCCGATCGCGCCCTGCACCAGCGCTGCCTCGCGCGGCGCCATCGGGAAGCCGAGCTTGGCGATCGGTGCGCCGAACCTCGCCGACGCAGCGGCCAGGCGGATGTCGCAGCAGCTCGCGATTTCGAGTCCGGCACCCATGCAGGCGCCCTCGATGCGGGCCAGCAGCGGCAGTTCGCAAGCCAGCATCGCTGCCAGCGCGGCCCAGACCTCGTCCTCGTGGAACGCACGCAGGCTGGCGGCGTCGAAGCGGAAGGACGGGTATTCCGAGATGTCGCCGCCGGCGCAGAAGGCGCCGCCCTCGCCGCCGACGACGACACAGCGCAGCGCCGGCACGTGGCCCAGCCGCTCGAAGACGGCTCGCAGTTCGCGCCACATGCCGCGCGTCATCGCGTTCAGCCGGCCGGGGTTCTGCAGGGTCACGAAGGCCAGCGGCCCCTCGATGCGCAAACCGATCGACGCCGTCATTCGAGCCCCCACGCTCGGCACTTCGTGTCCTCGCTGCCCCCCGAGGGGGCGCGAGCTTGCTTGGGGCGGCCCGGCACGGCGCTCATTCGAGCCCCCACGCTCGGCACTTCGTGTCCTCGCTGCCCCCCGAGGGGGCGCGAGCTTGCTTGGGGCGGCCCGGCACGGCGCTCATTCGAGCTTGGCCCCCGAGGCCTTGACCACCGCGGCCCAGCGCTTGATCTCCGAATTCACGAAGGCGCCATAGGCGGCCTGGGTGAGGTTCGGGATCTCCGAGCCATTGTTGGCCCAGATCGCCTTCAGCTCGTCGGTGGCGAGCGCCTTCTTCATGTCGTCGACGATCCTCGCCTGCACGTCGGCGGGTGTGCCCTTGGGCGCCCAGAGGCCGTACCAGGTCGTCACGGTGTAGTCGGGCAAGCCCACCTCGGCCGCGCAGGGGACGTCCGGGAAGGCCGCATTGCGCTTGCCGCCGGCGACCATCAGCGCCTTGATCCGGCCGGCCTTGATGTGCTGGGCCGACGAGCCGAGCCCGTCGAACATGACGTCGACGTTGCCGGCGATCAGGTCCTGCAGCGCCGGCCCGGCGCCGCGGTAGGGAATGTGCGTGATGTAGGTGCCGGTCTGCAGCTTGAACAGCTCGCCGGCCAGATGGTGCGAGGTGCCGGCGCCGGCCGATGCGTAGTTGAGCTTGCCCGGGTTCTGCTTGGCGTTGGCGACGAAGGCCTTGAGCGTCGCCTCGGTGATCCGCTTCGGGTTCACCACCACGACCTGCGGCACGTTGGCCAGCAGCAGCAGCGGCACGAAGTCCTTCTCGAGGTCGTAGTCGAGCCTCGGATAGATCGACGGCGCGATCGCGTGATGCACCGCGCCCATGAAGAGCGTGTAGCCGTCCGGCGCCGCCTTGGCGGCGATGCTGGCGCCGAGGGTGCCGCCGGCGCCGCCGCGGTTGTCGATCACCAGCGTCTGCCCGGTGAGCCTGCTGAACTGCGCCGACAGCGGCCGCGCGAAAGCGTCGGTGCCGCCACCGGCCGGGAACGGAACGACCATCGTCACCGGCCGGGTCGGCCAGTTCGATTGCGCCCGCGCGCTGCCCGCGAGAACGGCAGCGCTCGCTGCCGCCAGGCGCAGCACGTCGCGCCGTTGAAAACCTGGACCCATCGCTTGTCTCCTGTACTTGTCTGGCAGTCTTGCGCCGGGGCCTGCTGCGCGCCGATTCGGAACGGCCCCTTTTTTTTCTCAGCCCTTGAGGAACAGGTCGTCAATACCGCCCGAGACCGCCACCCTGCCCTGCGCGAGCAGGGTGCGGTGCTTGTCGAGCCGCTTGAGATCGTAGAGGTAGTTGACCATCAGGCCGTAGGACTGCCTGAGCCCCTTCGGCGACGGATCGCCGGCCCAGTTGAGACGCTCCACCCGCGCCCCGTTGCCGAGATGGAAGCGCGCCACCGGATCGACCGGCTTGCCGTCGACCGTGGCGCGGCCGAGGTACTCGGCGGCCGCATTCAACAGCAGCTGGCGCACCGGCGACCTGGCGTCGAGCGCGTTCGCGTCGTCGGCGGCGGCGAGGAAGCGCTCGGCCGTCGGCGGCAGCGAGCCGATGCCGAGGCCCAGCTCGGCCGCGCGCTTCTCGTCGAGCCGCTCGAGCAGCTCGGCGGCGTGCTTCGCCAGCCAGCCGCGAAAGCCCGGGATCGGCGACAAGGTCGCGAAGGTCTTCAGCCGTGGCAGTTCCTCCTGCAGCGTCTCGACCACGCGCTTGATCAGCGAGTCGCCGAAGCTGACGCCCCGCAATCCGGTCTGCGTGTTGCTGATCGAGTAGAAGATCGCGGTCGTCGCCTTGTCCGGCCTGACCAGCGCCGCGGCCTCGTCGAGCAGCGGCACGATGCCCTCGCTGATGCGGTCGACCAGCGCCACCTCGACGAAGATCAGCGGCGTATTGGGCAACCGCGGATGGAAGAAGCCATAGCAGCGGCGGTCGCTGTCGAGCCGGTTCTTGACGTCGGCCCAGCTCTTGATGTCGTGCACCGCCTCGTACTGGATCAGCTTCTCGATCAGCGAGGCCGGCGAGTCCCAGCTGATGCGCCGCAGGTCGAGGAAGGCCATGTCGAACCAGGTCGAGAACAGGTGCTCGAGCTCGGCGTCGAGCGGCAGCAGCCGGCGGTCGCCCTTCAGGTGCGGCAGCAGCTCGGCGCGCAGGTCGACCAGGAAGCGCATGCCGTCGGCGTCGATCGCGAAGCGCTGCAGCAGCCGCGCGCGCGGCGAGGCCAGCGCGCGCCGCAACCCGATCTCGGCCTGGCCCTCGTCCGGCGTGCCGACCGCCGCCTCGTGCCGGTCGCGGGCGCTGTTGAGCTTTTGCACGTCGGGCGCGAAACGTTCGCTCATGAGCAGCCAGATGTCGCGCCGTTGGTCGAGTTCGCGGGCGCCATACCACTGCACCACCGCGTGCGCGCGGCGCCCGGCCTCGACCTCGCTGATACGGGGATCGAGCACCGCCTGCAGTTCGACCAGTGCACGCCGCAGCGCGCGCGGTGCCAGCGCCTCGCCCGGTCGGCGCAGCGTGGCCTCGAGCCGCTCGGCGAGCGGGCGCGGGCCCGCCGCGCCCTTCTTCGCCCGGGTGGCATCGGCGGCCGGGTTCGCGCCGTCGGGCGAATGTCCCGGACGCAGCAGCGAGACGCCGCGCGTGATCCAGTCGCCGGCATTCATGAGATCAGCTTCGCCTTCTGTTGCAGCGCGACTGCCCGCAGGGCCTCGCGCTGGCGGTTCAGGTGGGTGCGCATCGCCGCCTCGGCGCCGTCGCTGTCGCGCGCCTTGAGCGCGGCGAACACCGCGAGATGCTCGGACAGGCTCTGCTCGAGCCGTCCCGGCGCATGCAGCTGCTGCTGCCGCGCCAGCCTGAGGATCTTGCGCAGGTCGCCGATCACCTGCGCCAGCCAGCGATTGTCGGCCAGCATGATGATCGCCTCGTGAATCGCGAAGTTGGTCGCGTAGTAGTCGTTGATGCGCCGGGTCCGCGCATGCCTGGCGAGCCGGTCGTGCAGCGCCTCGAGCGCTTCGAGGTCGGCATCGCTGGCGTTGCGCGCGGCCTCCCAGGCGCAGCGGCCTTCGAGCAGCGCGATCACCGGGAAGATCTCGTCGAGGTCGCGCTGCGTGACCTCGGCGACGAAGCAGCCCCGGCGCGGCTCGTGCCGCAGCAGCCCCTCGGCCGTCAGCACCTTCAGCGCCTCGCGCAAGGGCGTGCGCGAGATCTGCAGCCGGTCGCAGACCGCGGCCTCGTCGATGAAGGCGCCCGGCGCCAGCACGCCGCCGAAGATCTCTTCGCGCAGCGTGGCGGCGACTTCATGGTGCAAGGAGTTCTGGACCAGGCGCATGTTCCGGTTGTCGTAATTACGCGTAATTATGGGAACTCGCCGACTTGCGCGCAATGCCGCCCGGGGTCGGTGGATTCCCGGGCGCTGCCGGGATGCGGCCGATCAACCGCGCACCGCGCCGGCCGCCGCCGCAGGCCGCGCGCTGGCATAGAGCCAGAGGCCGAAGGCGATCATCGGCACGCAGAGCCACTGGCCCATGCTCATGTTGAGCGCCAGCAGGCCCAGGAAGTCGTCGGGCTCGCGGAAGTACTCGGCGATGAAGCGCATCAGGCCGTAGCCGATCAGGAACACCGCCGAGACGCGCCGTTCGCCGCGGTCCTTGCGCGCGTAGAGCCACAGCAGCGCGAACAGCAGCAGGCCCTCGAGCAGGAACTGGTAGACCTGCGAGGGATGGCGCGGCAGCATCGAGCCGCTTTGCGGAAACACCATGCCCCAGGGCAGGTCCGGGCTGCTGAAGCGGCCCCAGAGTTCGCCGTTGATGAAATTGCCGACTCGTCCCGCGGCCAGCCCAGTCGGCACGCAGGGGGCGACGAAATCCATCACCTGCCAGAACGGCCGGGCGCGCGAACGCGCGAACCACACCATCGAGGCGATCACGCCGAGCAGCCCGCCATGGAAGCTCATGCCGCCCTGCCAGACGAACAAGATCTCGAGCGGATGCGTGAGGTAGTAACCCGGCTTGTAGAACAGGCAGTAGCCCAGCCGGCCACCGACGATGACGCCCATCACACCCAGGAACAGGATGTCTTCCACATCCTTGCGGGTCCAGGCGCCCGGGCCGGTGACCGAACGGAAGGGTTCGTGCCGAAGGCGGCGGGTGCCGAGGAAATAGAACAGTGCGAAGGCGGCCAGATAGGTCAGGCCATACCAGTGGATGGCGACCGGGCCGAGCTGCAGCGCGATGGGGTTGATCTGCGGGTACATGAGCATGGGGAGATTGTGCCGCCCCGCGCCGCGGTCCCGAATGCGAACGCTTCTGATACCCACAACCATGCAGACTGCCGGCACGGGGTCATCGACCCCGCCGCCGCCCCATCGCCGCGATACTCCTGGGTTCCAAGAACAACAAGGCACAGGCTCATGCAGGGAAATCCTCAAGTCATCGACTACTTCAAGCAACTGGTTCGCGGCGAACTCGCCGCCCGCGACCAGTACTTCATCCATTCGCGCATCTACGAGGACCAGGGCTTCGGCAGGCTGTACACGCGGCTCGACCACGAGATGCAGGAGGAAACCCAGCACGCCGACGTACTGATCCGGCGCATCCTGATGCTCGGCGGCCTGCCCGACATGCGGCCGAAGGAATTCACGCCCGGCCTGAGCGTGGCCGAGATGTTGCGGAAGGACCTGGCGACCGAGTACGAGGTGCGCGAGGCGCTGCAGCAGGGCATCGCGCTGTGCGAAAGCGCCGGCGACTACGTCAGCCGCGACCTGCTGCTGGCCCAGTTGAAGGACACCGAAGAAGACCATGCCTATTGGCTCGAAAAGCAGCTCGGCCTGATCGACAAGCTCGGCCTCGAAAACTACCTCCAGTCCCAATCGGAAGCCTGAGGGCGCTCAGCCGCCCTCCTCCATGCGCTCGCGCACGAAGGCGACGAAGCGGTCCAGCGCCGGATGGGCCTCGTCCTCTTGCCAGACCAGGCTGGTTTCGCACAGCGGCACGGCAGGCGGCCGCTTCCTGCCGCGCGCACCCGCGGCGTCGGGCGTGCGATAGACCACGCCGGTGCGGCGGAACTGCATCACGCTCTCGGGCGCCCAGGCCAGGCCGAGCCCTGCCGACACCAGGTTGACGATGGTCTGCATCTGGATCGCCTCCTGCGCCACGACCGGCAGTCGGCCCGCCGCGTGGTAGAGCCCGAAGACCGCGTCGTGCAGCGAGGGCGCGATGCGGCGCGGGAAGATCACCAGCGGCTCGCCGAGCACCGCCTCCCACGGCAACTGCGCTGCAGCGGCCAGCGGGTGGTGCTCGGGCAGTGCCAGCACCAGCGGCTCGACCGCCACCCGCAGGTGGCTGAGGCCCGGTGGCGCGAAGCCCGGCGAATGCAGCATCAGGCCGGCGTCGATGGCACCGCGCTCCAGGTCCCGCAGCTGCACGTCGCCGGTGGCCTCGACCAGTTCCAGCACCACCTGGGGACTGTGTTCGCGGAACGCCCGCACCCAGCCCGGCAGCTGGTCGAAGCCGATGGTCGAGACGAAGGCCAGCCGCACCCGGCCGACCTCGCCGGCCGCCGCCGCGCGGGCCCGCGCCGGTAGCGCCTGCGCGCGCGCCAGCAGTTCGCGCACCTCGGGCAGCAGCGCCTCGCCGGCCGCCGTCAGCGCCACCCGGCGCCGCGTGCGGTCGAACAGCAGCACCCCGAGCGTCTTCTCGAGCTGGGCGATGGCCTGCGTGACCGGCGGCTGCGTCATGTGCAGGCGCACGGCGGCCCGGCCGAAATGAAGCTCTTCGGCGACGGCCACGAACTGGCGCCAGGCGCGCAGGTCGATCAGCGTTTCTTTCATATGCCAAGCATATCAATAGCACCGAAAAATAGGATTGGAAGCAATCAATCAATCGTCCGATACTTGGCGTCCCCCGATCACGAACGCGAGAAGCACGATGGACACGAAACCGATCAAGATCAACCGCCGCAGCGCCAACATCGTCGAAGGCAAGAGCCGGGCGCCGAACCGCTCGATGTTCTATGCCATGGGCTACCAGGAAGGCGATTTCAAGAAGCCGATGGTCGGCGTCGCCAACGGCCACAGCACCATCACGCCCTGCAACTCGGGCCTGCAGAGGCTGGCCGATGCGGCCATCGAGGGCATCGAGGAAGCCGGCGGCAACGCGCAGGTCTTCGGCACCCCGACCATCTCCGACGGCATGGCGATGGGCACCGAGGGCATGAAGTACTCGCTGGTCAGCCGCGAAGTGATTTCCGACTGCATCGAGACCTGCGTCGGCGGCCAGTGGATGGACGGCGTGCTGGTGGTCGGCGGCTGCGACAAGAACATGCCCGGCGGCCTGATGGGCATGCTGCGCGCCAATGTGCCGGCGATCTACGTCTACGGCGGCACCATCCTGCCAGGCCGGTACAAGGGCCAGGACCTGAACATCGTGAGCGTGTTCGAGGCGGTCGGCCAGAATGCCGCCGGCAACCTGAGCGACGAGGACCTGCGCGAGATCGAAATGCGCGCGATCCCGGGCACCGGCTCCTGCGGCGGCATGTACACGGCCAACACCATGAGCTCGGCCTTCGAGGCGCTCGGCATCTCGCTGCCCTACTCCTCGACCATGGCGAACCCGCACGAGGAAAAGGCCAACTCGGCCAAGGAATCGGCCAAGGTGCTGATCGAGGCGATCAAGAAGGACATCAAGCCGCGCGACATCGTGACCAAGAAGGCGATCGAGAACGCGGTGGCCGTCATCATGGCCACCGGCGGCTCGACCAACGCGGTGCTGCACTTCCTGGCCATCGCCCATGCGGCCGGCGTGGACTGGTCGATCGATGACTTCGAGCGCATGCGCAAGAAGGTGCCGGTGCTGTGCGACCTGAAGCCCAGCGGCAAGTACCTGGCGGTCGACCTGCACCAGGCCGGCGGCATCCCGCAGGTCATGAAGGTGCTGCTCAACGCCGGCCTGCTGCACGGCGACTGCCTCACGATCAGCGGCCAGACCATCGCCGAAGTGCTGAAGGACGTGCCCGACCAGCCTGCTGCCTCCCAGGACGTGATCCGCCCGATCGGCCATCCGATGTACGCCGAAGGCCACCTCGCGATCCTCAAGGGCAACCTCTCGCCCGAAGGCGCGGTGGCCAAGATCACCGGCCTCAAGAACCCGGTCATCACCGGCCCGGCGCGCGTCTTCGACGACGAGCAGTCGGCGCTGCAGGCGATCCTCGACGGCAAGATCAAGGCCGGCGACGTGATGGTGCTGCGCTACCTCGGCCCCAAGGGCGGCCCGGGCATGCCCGAGATGCTGGCACCTACGGGCGCGCTGATTGGCGCCGGCCTTGGCGAGAGCGTCGGCCTGATCACCGATGGCCGCTTCTCGGGCGGAACCTGGGGCATGGTGGTCGGCCACGTGGCACCCGAGGCGGCGGCCGGCGGCACCATCGCCTTCGTCAACGAGGGCGACTCGATCACGATCGATGCGCACGAACTGAAGCTCGAGCTCAATGTGCCCGAGGCCGAGATCGCCAGGCGCCGCGAAGGCTGGAAGGCGCCTGCCCCACGCTACACGCGCGGCGTGCAGGCGAAATTCGCGTTCAATGCGTCAAGCGCAAGCTCCGGCGCCGTCCTCGACAAGTATTGAGCTCGCCCCCAGGTTGCCCCGCACTTCGTGTCGGGGCGCCCACCCCCTGCCGGGGGGCAACACCAGCGGCCCGGCAAAGCCGGTTCCGCGGTGGCGCTGTTGCTCGCCCCCAGGTTGCCCCGCACTTCGTGTCGGGGCGCCCACCCCCTGCCGGGGGCAACACCAGCGGCCCGGCAAAGCCGGTTCCGCGGTGTTTCTGGTGAAGAGCGCGTTGGAAGCGCCGCTGCGGCTCAGCGCCGCTTTCGGTTTGACCGGCTGTTGAGCATGCCGAGGTTGCTGCGCTGCCGATCGATCCGGTCCTGGCGGCGCTGGTTCTCCTTCTCGACCACCTTGCGCTTGGTGTAGCCGGACGCATCGGCCCAGGCCCACCACACGACCGCCAGTGCGAACGGGATCAACACGACCCACCAGCTCCAGGCGGCGACGAAGCCGATCTCGAAAAACTTGAGAGCCACACCGAACAGGCCCAGCAACAGAAACCACATCGCGAACTTCTCCGTTGAGTGAGAGCGCGCCGGGCGAAGCGGTGCACCGCCCTGCCTACAATCGCGTTGGATCGACTTTAACGCACCCACGCATCGGCAACCCCATGAATAAATCGCTTCTGGTCGTTGCGGCCAGCTTCCTCTGCGCCGCGCCTGCCCTGGCCGACCTGGCCCTGGCGACGTCCAAGAACTGCATGAGCTGCCACGCGGTAGACCGCAAGGTGCTGGGGCCGTCCTTCAAGGACGTGGCCGCGAAGTACAAGGACAGCAAGGGCGCGGCCGACATGCTGGCAGCCAAGATCGTGAAGGGCGGCTCGGGCGTCTGGGGGCCGGTGCCGATGCCGGCCAACAACCAGGTCAACGAAGCGGATGCCAAGAAGCTCGCGGCCTGGGTCCTGTCGACCAAGTAGCCGAACCGCCAGCGGGCATCAACTCAGACCGGCGCCAGGGCCGCCCCAAGGCGGTCTGCGCCCCTCGGGGGCAGCGAGTACACGGAGTGACGAGCGTGGGGGCTCTCAGACGGCAGGCGGCATGCCGGCGGCGGCCGGCAGCGCGGCCGTGCGGCGATCGAAGCGGTCCTCGAGCTGGCCGATGTGGGCCGCGATGGTGTTGTCGGTCTGCTCGGCGCGCGACCGCGCCGTGGCTTCGAGCTGCTCGATGCGCGCCAACAGCGCCGCGTGGCGCTCGGCATTGCGCGCCGCATGGGCGTTTTCCTGGGTCTCCAGGAAGTTGCGCAGCTCGGTGAAGCGCGAGGCCTCGGCCTTGTCCGCGAGATCGCGCTGGGCCTGCATCTCCTTGGTGTGCCGACGGGTCTCGAACAGAATCGAGCTCTGCAGGTAGACCACGTAGGCAACGAAGAAGATGCCCAGCAGTGCGGTCAGCCCGAGCATGATCAGCCCGAAGGGCGCTGTCACCTGCATGAAGCCGATCGACATCAGCGTCGGCGAGGCCAGCAGGCTCCAGTTCAAGGCCGCCAGTGCCGCGATCAGCAGCACCACGACCAGCAATACAGCAGTTCTCAATCCCATTTTTCTTTTCCCTGAAGTTGATTGGACTGCCGCTGCGCGACCGGCACGAGGCGCTCAATAGGCCTGGCCGAGCTGCTCCAGAATGGCCGGATTCTCGAGCGTCGAGGTGTCCTGGGTGATGGCCTCGCCCTTGGCGAGACTGCGCAGCAGCCGACGCATGATCTTACCGCTGCGTGTCTTCGGAAGATTCTCTCCGAAGCGGATATCTTTCGGTTTTGCAATGGGGCCGATCTCCTTCGCCACCCAATTGCGCAGCTCGGCCGCGATCTTGCGCGCTTCCTCGTCGCTGGCCGGGCGGCCGCGCTTCAGGACGACGAAGGCGCAGACCGCCTCGCCGGTCAGGTCGTCGGGCCGGCCCACCACCGCCGCCTCGGCCACCAGGTCGGTCTTGGCCACCAGCGCCGATTCGATCTCC
>NZ_JBFUHO010000054.1:0-46827 GCF_056402355.1 Variovorax sp. P4_B11 | reverse complement strand
CACGAAGTGAGGGAGCGTGGGGGCGAGCTCAGGCCGGCGCCGGGCCGCCCCAAGGCGGCCTGCGGCCCCCTCGGGGGGCAGCGACCCACACGCAGTGGGGGAGCGTGGGGGCTAGTTCAGGCCGCCAGTCGCACCTCCGGCATCGGCGGCGGGCTGACCCGCAGATGGCGCGTGGCGCTGGCGGTGCGCATCACCGCCGAGAGCAGCGAGCGGAACCAGATGTGGCCCGGCGCGTGCTGGTTGCGCCCGTGCCAGAGCTGGTAGAAGCGCATCGGCGGGAAATCGATCGGCGACGGCACCACCGCCAGCGGCAGCACGGCGGCGAAGTGCAGCGCGAAGTGCCGGCTGGTGGTGAAGATCAGGTCGGTGCCCGGCAGCAGGTGCGGCGCCATCGCGAAGTAGGGCACCGTCACCGTCGGCGCGCGTGTCAGGCGCTGAGTCGCCAGGTGGGTCTCGACCACGCCGCGCTGCAGCCCGCTGTAAAGCAGCGGCACGACGTGCGAGCCTTGCAGGTAGTCCGAGGGCCGCATGCCGCCGGCGCCCGGATGGTCGCGGTCGACCAGGCAGACGATCTCATCCTCCAGCAGCAGCGTGGTGCGCAGGTGCTCGGGCGGCTGCGGCCAGTTGCCGATCACGACGTCGATCTCGCCGTCGGCCAGGGCGCTGTCGTAGTCGTAGTCGGGCCCGAGCGGCTGCAGCAGCATGCGGGCCCCTGGCGCGGTGGTGCGCAGGTAGTGCACCACCGCCGCCATCAGGGGCGGCGCGAGGTAGTCGGGCGTCCCGATGCGGAAGGTCTGGCGCGTGGTGGCGGGGTCGAAGACGTCGCCGGGCGAGAGCAGGGCGTCGATCTCGCCGAGCACCACGCGCACCGAGGCCTCGAGCTGCAGCGCGCGCTCGGTCGGCACCATGCGCTGCTTGTCCTTGATCAGGAGCGGGTCGTCGAAGATCTCGCGCAGCCGCCTCAGCGCGGTGCTGATCGCCGGCTGCGACTGGTTCAGGCGGGTGGCCGCGCGCGAGACGCTGCGCTCGTTCATCAGGATGCTGAAGACGCGCAGCAGGTAGGTGTCGAAGGGGTCGTTGGCGCGTGACATGGCGTGTCTCCTGCACAGCTTTGGTGCCCCGGGGCACCAGCGCCAGTCGCTGGCGGACTCCGGGGCGGCGCTTTGCTATGCCGCTGATTGCTGCCTAGCGATTGGCGTGCCATGGCGGCCTTCCCAGAATCGGGCATCCCTTTTGCTGCACCACAACATGACCACCCCTCTGCACCCCACGCGCCGCGGCGCACTCCAGATGCTCGCCGCAGGCGCCGCCGCGCTCGCGCTGCCGGCCTTCGCCCAGTGGCCGGACAAGCCGATCAAGATCATCGTGACCTTCCCGCCCGGCGGGTCGAGCGACATCCTGGCGCGGGTGATGGCCGAGCAGCTCGGCAAGAAGCTCGGCCAGGCGGTGGTGGTGGACAACAAGCCCGGCGCCGGCGGCACCATCGGGGGCGCCCAGGTGGCGGCCGCAGCAGCCGACGGCTACACCTTCATGCTCTCGAACACCACGCCGATCGCGCTCGGCCCGTTCACGCTCGACAAGCAGCCCTACGACCCGGTCGCCGCCTTCACCCACATCGCCTACCTGGGCTCGGCGCCGCTGGTGATCATGGCCAGCAAGCCTTCGGGCATCGCGAGCTATGCCGAGCTCGAGGCGCGCGCCCGCAAGGAAGGGCGGCTGGACTTCGGCTCGGGCGGCCCGGGATCGATCGGCCACATCCACGGCGAGCTGATCAAGAAGACCACCGGCGCCAACCTCGTGCACGTGCCTTACCGCGGCGGCGCGCCGATGACCACCGACCTGATCGCCAACGTGATCCCGGTCGGCATCGACGTCATCACCGCCTACGTGCCCTTCTTCAAGAGTGGCCAGCTGCTGCCGCTGGCGGTCACGGGCAGCGCCCGCTCGCCGCTGATGCCCGAGGTGCCGACCATCATCGAGCTGGGCCAGCCCAAGCTGGTGCTGGAGAACTTCTTCGGCCTCAGCGGGCCGGCCGGGCTGCCGCCCGAGATGGTGGTGCGGCTGCACGACGCCTGCAACGAGGTGCTGGTGATGCCCGAGGTGCAGAAGAAGCTGATCGAGCTGGGGATCGTCGCCAAGCCCGAGAGCACGGCGCGTTTCGAGGGCGTGGTCAAGGAGCAGGTGGGCGTGCTCGGGCCGACGGTGAAGGCGGCGGGCATCAAGCTCTGAGCGGGCTTCGGGGTGCTTGCGCCGCCCCGGCGGGGGGCGGATGATCGCCCGGAACTCCAGGAGGGTTCGATGGCGCAGCATCCATCTTTCGACCCGACGCGGCGCGGCCTGGTCGCGGCCGGCGCGGCATGGAGCGCGCTCGCGGCGCTGTCGCCGGGGCCGGCCCCGGCACAGCCGACGGCCGGCATGCGCATCGGCATCATCGGCGCGGGCCGCATCGGCGGCACGATCGGCGGGCTGTGGGTCAAGGCCGGCCATCCGGTGATGTTCTCGTCGCGCCATCCCGAAGAACTCAAGGACCTGGCCGCGGGTCTCGGAGCGCTCGCCAGCGCCGGCACGGTGGAGCAGGCCATCGCCTTCGGCGACGCGCTCTTCATCGCGGTGCCCTATGGAGCGCTGCCGCAGATCGGCAAGGACTACGGCAGCGCGCTCAAGGGCAAGATCCTGCTCGACGCCTGCAATGCCGTGGCTTCGCGCGACGGCAGCGTGGCCGACGAAGTGGAGCAGGAAGGCGTCGGTGTCGTGTCGCAGAAGTACCTCGCCGGTGCGCGGCTGGTGCGGGCGTTCAACACCCTGTCCTACACGATCTTCGCGCGCGAGGCCCACCGGCCCGCGCCCAGGCTGGCGATCCCGATCGCGGGCGACGATCCCGAAGCCGTGAAGGTCGCGGCGGGGCTGGTGAGGGATGCCGGCTTCGACCCCGTGGTGGTCGGCAAGCTGGCCGACGCCCGTCGATTCCAGCGCGGCGGACCGGGCTACGGACAGGCGGTGAGCGCCGCCGAACTCAGGCAGAAGCTGTCGCTCGCGCCATGATGCGGCTTCAGGGCTGGCTGCGGCGCGCGGTTCCGGCGACGCCGCAGGAGCTGGCGGCGGCCCTGTGGTCCTTCGGCTATTTCTTCGCGCTGCTGGCGGGCTACTACGTGCTGCGGCCGCTGCGCGACCAGATGGGCATCGCGGGCGGCACGCGGGCGCTGCCGTGGCTGTTCACCGCGACCTTCGTGACGCTGCTGGCCGCGCAGCCGATCTACGGCGTGCTGGTGGCGAGGCTGCCGCGGGCACGGTTCATTCCGCTCGTCTACCACTTCTTCGTCGTCAATCTCGCGTTGTTCTGGCTGCTGCTGGCGCTCGGCATCGCGCCGGTGATCGTGGCCCGCGTGTTCTTCGTCTGGGTCAGCGTCTTCAACCTGTTCGCGGTCGCCGTGTTCTGGTCCTTCATGGCCGATCTCTTCTCGAGCGAGCAGGGCAAGCGGCTGTTCGGCTTCATCGGCGCCGGCGGAACGGCGGGGGCGCTGCTGGGACCGGTCATCACCATCGCGCTCTCGGTGCCGCTGGGGCCGCACAACCTGCTGCTCGCGGCCATCGTGTTTCTCGAGATCGCGGTGTTCTGCGCGCACCGGCTCGAGCACCGCGCGGGAGCGAGCCCGGGCCAGCGGCGCGACGAGTCCCGCGTGGGCGGCAGCGCCTTTGCCGGCTTGTCGGGGATGCTCCGCTCGCCTTATCTGCTCGGTGTCGGCGCCTGGGTGAGCCTGCTGTCCTTCGGCGCGACGATGCTCTACTTCGCGCAAGCCAACGTGGTCGCGGCCACCGTGCAGGGCGCTGGAGCGCAGACGCGGATCTTCGCCAGCATCGACCTGGCCGTCGGGCTGCTCACGTTGGCGACGCAGGTGTTCGCCACCGGCCGGCTCCTTCAGCGCTTCGGCACGGGTGTGGCGGCGGCGGCGCTGCCGGCGGTCTACGTCATCGGCTTTCTCGTGCTGGCGATGGCGCCGAGCCTGGCGGTGGTCCTCGTGTTCCAGGTGGTCCAGCGCTGGATGAATTTCGCCATCGCCAATCCGGCGCGGCAGGTGTTCTTCACGGTTGTCGGGCGCGAGGACAAGTACAAGTCCAAGAACCTGATCGACGTCGTGGTCTACCGGGGCTCCGATGCGCTCTATGGCTGGGTCTACGACCTTCTGCACGGGATCGGACTCAAGATCGGCGCCATTGCGCTTTGCGCGCTGCCGGTGGTGGTCGGGTGGCTCGTCCTGTCGGCGCTGCTGGGACGCACGCAGGAGCGCCGAGCCTCTTTCGACACCATCACCGCGCAAGGAGAACCGCCATGACCCGCATCACCCGGCGAGAGTTTTCCGCGCTTGCCGCCATGGCAGCCGTGCTGCCGCCAGCCGCGTTCGCGCAGGGCGGAGCAGCCGCGCTCATCACGCGCGCCGTCCCCTCCACCGGGGAGCGCCTGCCCGCCGTCGGACTCGGCACCGCCAACGTCTTCAGCACCGACGACGTCCGCACGCGCGAATCCGCTGCGCAAATCCTGCAGACACTCGTCGATGCCGGCGGCCGGCTCGTCGATACCGCCTCGGCCTATGGCGACGCCGAACTCGTGCTGGGGCAGGTGATGACCGCTATGAAGGCGCGCGACAAGATCTTCGTCGCCACCAAGCTCCGTTCCCCTGATGCGGCGGAACTCGATCGCTCGCTGGCCCGGCTGGCGACGCGCCGCATCGACCTGCTGCAACTGCACAACGTGCGCGACCCGCAGCAATCGCTGGCCCGCTTCAGGGAATGGAAGGCGCAGGGCCTGTGCCGCTACGTCGGCATCACCTCCACCTTCGAGCGCGACTACCCGGCCTTCGAGACCGTGCTCCAGCGCGAGAAGCCCGACTTCGTGCAGGTCGCCTATTCGCTCGACGACCGCGAAGTCGAAGCGCGCCTCCTGCCGCTGGCGGCCGAGGTGCGGGCCGGCGTGCTCACGGCCTTGCCCTTCGGCCGCGCGCGCCTGTTCCGTGCGGTGCGCGGCAAGCCGCTGCCCGACTGGGCGGCGGGCTTTGCCGGCAGCTGGGCGCAGTTCTTCCTCAAGTTCCTGCTGGCCGACGAGCGCGTGACGGCGGTGATCCCCGGCACCTCCGATCCTGCGCACATGGCCGACAACCTCGGCGCGATGCGTGGTCGCTTGCCCGATGCCGACGAGCGCAAACGGATGGTGGCCTTTCTGCAGAGTCTCTAGACGCTTGTCAGTTCGCCAGCGTCAGCAGCGGCAGGTCGCGCTCGCGTGCGATGGCGTCGAGCTGGGCGCGGGTGCGCGTGCCGATCCAGCGTGCGATTGCTTCGTGCGTTCCGGACGCGAACATGTTCGTCGATGCCAGCCCGGCCGCTTCGCAGAGCCGCGCCGCGAAGTGCGGCTCCAGCGCGGCGACCGCCACGCGGCCGTCGGCGCAGGGGTAGATGCGGTAGCCCGCATGGGCGCCGCCGACCGCGCCGTCGGGGGTGGTCAGGCCCCAGGTGCGCGGCAGCGCCAGCCAGTCGGCGGCGGCGTTCAGCGCCACCTCCAGATAGATCCCGGCCGTGGGCGACGCGCCGGTCCGGAGGGCTGCCTTCAGCACCGCTTCGCTCGCAAGCAGCGCGCCGCCCATATCGGCGTACAGCGTCGGCGGCAGCGCGGTGTCGGTGACCAGGCCGCTCTCGGCGAGGTAGGTGAGGTCGTGCCCGGGCTCCTCGGCGCGGTCGCCGGGGGCGCCGACGATCGCCACCTGCGAGAGCCTCGGATGCCGGGCGCGCAAAGCGTCCCATTCCAGCCCCAGCTTGGCCAGCGCGGAGGGCCTGAACGACGTCAGCAGCACGTCGGTGGCTTCGAGGGCGCGGTGCAAGCGCTGCCGGCCGGCCTCGGACTTCAGGTCGGCGGCTTCGACCGTCACGCCTTTGTGCAGTGCTGCGTAGGCGGTGCGGTTGTAGTGCGCCATCGGGTCGCCGGACGGCGGCTCGAGCTTGGTGCAAGTCGCGCCCATGGCGCGGCAGCGCATCAGCGCGGCGGGGCCGGGCAGGTTGAGCGCGAGGCTCAACACGCGGACGCCGGCCAGCGGCGCGAAGGTCTCGGAGAAAGAGGAGGGAGCGTGCATCGGTCGATTTTCCTTGGGCGACGAATGATCACAGCTTACCGGCTCGCCTCCGGCGCTCTACGATGCGTGCTGCACAGTCCGATCCATCCACCCAAGACAAGGAGACACGCATGTTCCAAACCGATCTCATGGCCGGCCAGCGCATTCTCGTGACCGGTGGCGGCACCGGCCTCGGCCGCGCGATGGCCGAGCGTTTCCTGGCGCTGGGCGGCGACGTCGCGATCTGCGGCCGGCGCCAGGGCGTCTGCGAGGAGACCGCCGCCGAATGGCGCACGCAGTTTCCGGGGCGGCGCATCGACGCCTTCGGCGTCGACATCCGCAATGCGCAGGCGGTCGACGAGATGGTCGACAGCCTGTGGCAATCCGGCGGGCTGGCCGGGCTCATCAACAACGCGGCGGGCAACTTCGTCTCGCCGACCGAGGCCCTGTCGCCGCGCGCCTTCGACGCGGTCGCCAACATCGTCTTCCACGGCAGCTTCTACGTCACGCAGGCGGTCGGCAAGCGCTGGGTCGCCGAGGCGAAGGAGGGCAAGTGGAAGGCCGGCGACCCGTACCGCAGCGTGATGAGCATCATCGTCACCTGGGTCGACAACGGCAGCCCCTACGTCGTGCCCTCGGCGATGAGCAAGGCCGGCATCGAGGTGATGACCAAGTCGCTGGCGGTCGAGTGGGCGCGCTACGGCATCCGCCTGAACGCGGTCGGCCCGGGCGAGATCCCGACCGAGGGCATGAGCAAGCGGCTGAATCCCGGCGAGGAGCCCGGCGCTCGGAGCAAGGCCCACAACCCGATGGCCCGGACCGGAAAGATGAGCGAGCTGCAGAACCTCGCCGCCTTCCTGATGGCGCGCGGCCAGTGCGACTGGCTCACCGGCCAGAGCATCATGATGGACGGCGGCAACGCGCTCGCGACCGGCGGCAACTTCTACGAATTGCGGCAGTGGAGCGATGCCGACTGGCTGGCGGCACGCGAGCGCATCGAGGCGCAGAACCAAAAGGACAAGGCTCAACGCTGAACGCCGCCCCCGCGGGGGCTGGCCGGCGCGCTGCGCTCGCGCGAGGCGCTGGAGGCCGAACTCGAGCGTGTCCGCCAGATAGCCGTCGCTCGTCGAGGCCGGTGTCAGGCGAGGTCGAACCAGAGCCAGCGCGCGTCCGTCACCGCAGCGAGATCGAGTGAGCGCACGGACACCAGCTGAAGGGCGTCACCGCCTCTCAGCTCCAGGGGCTCGGCTTCGGAGTTCTCGCGGATCGTCAGGATGCCATCCAGCAGCTGCAACCATCCGAAGCGCCCTGGAGCGAGCGCCTGGGTCGCGACTTGTCCGGCGCCCAGTCTGCCCGCCCAGATGCGCACCGGCGCCGCCAATGCAAGCGCGCCGTCTGCAGCGTCCGGACTCGCGACCAGTCGAACGGGGCCGGGTTCGCCGCTCAGCGCACCGGCAAGGGTCTGGTAGCGTGGCAAAGCGCCGTCCGCTTCACCATGAAGCCAGATCTGAAACAGGTGGGCGGGCTCGGTCGGGGAGGGATTCCGCTCGGAATGCCGAATGCCGGTGCCGGAGCTGATGAGCTGGATGTCGCCACCTCGCAAGATGCCGGCGTTTCCGGCCGAATCCTTGTGCTCGATGAGCCCGGCCAGGACGAAAGTCAGAATCTCGAAGTGGTCGTGCGCATGCTCCGCAAAGCCGGAGCCCCCGGCGATGACGTCTTCATTGATCACTCTCAAGGCCCGGAATCCCATCCTCAGAGGGTCGTTGAACGAGCCGAATGAAAAGGTGTGGTGGCTGGTGAGCCACCCGGTGCGGGTCCGCCCGCGCGCTTGGCGATCGTGAAACAGGTCGGTCATCCCGACAATTCTGACGCGTTCGCGTGGTGCCGCCTCCTCAAGCGCGGGGCGGCGGTCCTTGCCAGCGCCGGCATTCGTCGGCATCATCGCCGGCGCTGAAGAAGGAGCTCTCCGATGACACCGTGGATTCGCCATGCCGCTGCTCTCGCCCTCTTCGTGACTGCGGCCGCCGCGCAGTCCGCGGGCCTCGTGGGCAATACGCTGCCACCGGGCTTTCCTTCGATCGAGGACACCTCGCTGGCCCGGCCGCTCATCGGCTTCGGTGCCGCCGGGCTGGTGACCCGAACGCCGGTGATCTTCATTCACGGCAACAACGACACGCCGTTCGCCACCGCCTGCAACCCCTACGGGCGCGTTCAGGCGATGGCGCAGTACTTCGCCGACAACGGCTATGCCACCAGCGAACTCTGGGGCGTGGGCTACCAGGGCGACCAGTGCGACCTGGCCGCGGACCAGTCACGCCGTTCGAGCATCGCCCACACCAATGCGGCCAACGTGCCCGACCTGCGCCGCTTCGTGCGCGCGGTGATGGACTTCACCGGCGCCAAGCGGGTGGACATCGTCGGGCACAGCCTGGGCGTGACGCTCGCGCGCGAATGGATGCGGCAGGACGAGGCGCAACAGATGGTGCGCCGCTTCGTCGCCGTCGACGGGCCCAACCACGGCATCATCAACTGCTCGCCCGACCCCGCCAACTACTGGCAGGCCCCGGCGGCGGGCGGCTTCACGCCCGCAAGCGACGTGTGCCAGGAACTGGGCTCGCCCGAAACGCCCTTCCTGCGCCTGCTCAATGGCCGCAACGAGAACGACGGGCCGACGCGCGTGCTGGTGATCCGCAACGGCGATGCCAGCTTCGTCTACTTCCCGGTGCAGGACGGCGTGATCGCGCCGGTGCCCGCCGTGGATTCGTTCGGCAGGCCGACGGACTTCTCCAGGAGCGCCAGCCTGCGCGGCACGCGCGAGATCGTGCTGACGGGGCAGGGCGCCTACGACCCCATCCTGCACACCGGGCACCTCGGCATCCTGAACTCGCCGCAGACCTGGCAGGCCGCGTTCGAGTTCCTGAACGACCGCTCCAGCGGCAAGGACGACTGAGCTCGCCGGTCATCGGGCCGGGCCGCTATGCTGGGCGGCATGACTTCGAAAACGCTGCTCGTGGTCTACCACACCATGACCGGCGGCACTGCGCAGATGGCGCAGGCCGCCGCCGAAGGCGCGGGCGACGAACCCGGCGTGCAGGTGCGTCTGCTGCGGGCGCCGCAGGCCCAGCCCGAGGACGTGCTGGGCGCCGACGGCTACCTGTTCGCCACGCCCGAAAACCTCGCCGCGATGGCCGGGCTGATGAAGGACTTCTTCGACCGCTGCTACTACGCCGCGCTCGACCGCGTCAACGGCCGGCCCTACGCCACGCTGGTCTGCGCCGGCAGTGACGGCCAGAACGCGGTGCGGCAGATCGACCGCATCGCCACCGGCTGGCGGCTGCGCTGCGTCGCGCCGGCATTGATCGTGTGCACCCATGCGCAGACGCCCGAGGCGATTGCGCGGCCCAAGCAGATCGGCGCCGAGGACCTTGCGCAATGCCGCGCGCTGGGCGCCGCGATGGCGGCGGGACTGGCGCTCGGCGTGTACTGACACCGGCCGCCGAGGCGCGGCCCGCATCCCCCATCTGGCTGATTGCATTCGGTCGCCACAGGTCTAGCATCCGATCCCTCTGGAGAGGGGACCGCCATGGCATTCAAGATCGACGGTGTCGAGAAGCGGATCGGGCTCGCGCTGTCCGGCGGCGGATTCAGGGCGGCGGCGTTCCACCTGGGCGTGATGCGCCGATTGCAGGCGCTGAACCTGCTGGACAAGCTGGACCTCGTCTCGTGCGTCAGCGGCGGGAGCATCGCGGGGGGGACTCTCGCCGTGAACTGGGGCGACCCGGCCTGCCTCGACAAGCTCGAGACCTACCTGCGGACCCGGTCGATCGCCGTGGCGTCGGTGGTCGGCGGCCTCCTCGACCCCTTCGAGTCACGGCTCGACAAGCTCGCCAATTCCTACGATCGCGACCTGTTCCAGGGCAAGACCTTGTCGAGCCTCAAGGGCGGCCCGCGCATCTATTTCAACGCCACCAACCTCGCCACCGGCAACATGTTCTTCTTCGTCGCCGGCGGCGGCAAGGCAGAGGAAATGGGCGAACACGAACTCGGCGTGGTTCCTGCGCCGGACTTCCCGATCAGCCGCGCGGTGGCCGCCTCGTCGGCGTTCCCGCCGGTGTTTCCGCCGCTGCTGCTGCCGCCTTCGATCTACCCGCCGGCCGCCGCCACGGTCGAGTACGTGACGCTCAGCGACGGCGGCATCTACGACAACATGGGCGTGAACCCGCTGCTGCGGACGGCGCGCAACCCGATCGACTACCTGATCGTCAGCGACGGCGGCAAGCCCTTCGCCTTCGAGGACCGCCCCACCGAATCGGGCGCGGTCGTCCTCAAGGCGAGCCTCGACATCATGATGGAGCAGATCCGCGGCCTGCAGTTCGACCGCATCGAGCATCGCCATCTTGCCGGCAAGGGCGCGCGGCCGCTGTGGTTCTCCATCGACAGCCTCGAGGGCGAGCAGCAGCAGGGCGACGCGAGCTTCGCTTCCGCGATCCCGACCAACCTGAAGAAGCTCGACGACGACGAGATGCGCGTCCTGCTGCGGCACGGCGGCGCGCTGCTGGCGTCGCGCGTCGGCAAGTACGCGCCCGAACTCGCGACGGTCGCGCCCTAGTGGCCATGGAACCCAGGATCGACAGGCACTGGCGGGTTCCGCTTCCGGTCTACCGCAGGCTGCGTGTCTTCGCCTTCGATCCCGGCACGACCGCGCGCTTCGAGACCGCGGTGATGAATGAGATGACGCTGCTCGTGCCGTGGGAGGACCTGCAGCCCGGGCCGATCGGCGAATACGTGGCCGTGGTGGACAAGGACGACCAGGGGCGCCAGGTGCATCCGCCGGTCGACCTCGACGACCCGCAAATCCTGGCGAACGACGGCCTCGCGCCTTCCGACGGCAATCCGCAGTTCCACCACCAGATGGCGTATGCGGTCGCGATGCGGACGATCCGCAACTTCGAGCGCGCGCTCGGACGATCGATCCATTGGCCGCCGGCGATGAAGGGCCAGCGCGTGAACTACCGCAGGCAGTTGCCCATCTATCCGCACTACGTCGCCGACACCAACGCCTACTACAAGCCCGGCGACGGCCTGTGCCTGGGCTACTTCCGCGCCGGCGACACTTCCGCGTTCGCGGGCACCACGGTGTTCACCTGCCTGTCGCAGGACGTCGTAGCGCACGAGATCACGCACGCGATCCTGGACGGGATGCGCATCTCGTTCAAGGGCAAGAGCCCCGATGTCCTGGCTTTGCACGAGGCTTACGCGGACCTGATTGCGGTGCTGCAGCACTTCTGGCCCTCGGACGTGTTCCGGGGCCAGATCGGCGCGATCCGGGGAAAGCTCGAGAACTCGAGCCGCCTCGGGGCCATCGCCCCGCAATTCGGCGAAGCCCTCGGGCGGCCCGAAGGCATCCGCAACGCGCTCGGATCGATCGACGAAGCGGGCGTCTGGCATCCGCGCAAACCGGATCCGAAGGCCTACGCCGCGACGCTCGAGCCGCATGATCGTGGCGCGATCGTGGTCAGTGCGGTCTTCGAGGCTCTCCGAAAGATCTACGAGGCGCGTACCTCCGACCTGCGAAGCATCGCCACCAGGGGCAGCGGAATCCTGCCCGAAGGCCAGTTGCATCCCGATCTGGTGAACCGGCTGGCGCAGGAGGCATCGCGCTCGGCGCAGCGCGTGCTCGAGATGATCATTCGTGCGATCGACTACATGCCGCCCGTGGAAACCACCAGCGGCGACTTCCTGCGCGCCATCGTGACCGCCGACTACGACATCCGCCCGGTCGACGACGGCAACTACCGGCTGGCCTTCATCGACGCGTTTCGCAGCTACGGCATTTCGCTTTCCGAAGTGGGCACCTTGTCGCAGGACACGATCCTCTGGCGGGCGCCGGCGAATTCCGACGCGACGCGCGCGGTGAGCGAATTCGTGCGCGAGCTGTCGCGCGAATTCACGCCGTGGACGCTGCCACGCGATCGCGAGGCGCTGTGGAAGCTGCTCGAAGACAAGCGCGCGCTGCTGCACCAGCGCCTGTCCGGCGGCACGGTCGGCGCGATCGGTCCGATCGATCTGCACCGGCGTTTCGAGGTCGAGTCCTTTCATCCGCGCGAGCGCAGCGATGCGTCCGGCAACTTCGCGTTCCAGTGGGTCATCAAGCTGGTCCAGGAGGTGTCCACCACGGCGCGTGCGAAGCCGAAGGCCAGGGCACTCGAACTGGAAGTCGAAGTCGACGTCCGGCCATGGGCCGGGGTGACGCTGATCGTCGACGCCGACACCGGGCAGGTCCGTTACCAGATCGAGCGCAAGACAGCCAAGTCGGCAGCCAAGAAGGGTGCCCCCCCGGCGGCACCGAAAGTCGACGCCGCCCCGATCGCCCCGGCCACGCAGCGCCTGGTCCGCGTGTTCGCCTTCGACCCCAGCATGGGCCGCCAGCGCGAGACCGCCGACATCAACGAGACCCTGATCCGCGTGCCCTGGGAGCGCGACGCCGCCGGCACCGACATCCTCGAGCCAGGACCGGCCGGCGAATACATCGAAGTGGTGGACCGCGATCCCGCGAGCCGGTGCTTCTACGAACCGGTCGACCTGAACGATCGCTACGTGGTGGCGCAGCACGGCCTGCCGCCCTCGGAAAGCAGCCCGCAATTCCACCAGCAGATGGTCTATGCGGTCGCGATGCGGACCATCCGCACCTTCGAGCGCGCGCTCGGGCGATTGGCCCTGTGGCGCTCGCACGGCACGAAGGACGCCGATGGCCGATGGGGCGAGGCGTACGTCCAGCGCCTGCGCATCTATCCGCATGCGCTGCGCGAGGCCAACGCCTACTACAGCCCCGAGAAGAAGGCCTTGCTGTTCGGCTACTTCTCGACGCCGGCCTCGGCCGAGGAGAGCTCGGCGCGGCTGACCGTCTTCAGCTGCCTCTCGCACGACATCGTGGCGCACGAGGTGACGCACGCGCTGCTCGACGGCATGCACCGGCGCTTCAGCGAGCCCAGCAATCCGGACGTGCTCGCCTTCCATGAGGCCTTCGCGGACATCGTCGCGCTGTTCCAGCACTTCTCGCTGCCGGAAGTGCTGCGGCACCAGATCGCATCGACGCGCGGAGACCTCGCCGGCCAGAGCCAGCTTGGCCAGCTGGCGCAGGAATTCGGCCAGGCGATCGGCAGCCGGGGCGCTCTCCGGAGCGCGATCGGCGCGGTCGACGAGCAGACCGGGCGCTGGAAGCGCCTCGAAGGCCAAGCCGGCGACTACCAGCGCTCGTCCGAACCGCACGAGCGCGGCGCGGTGCTGGTGGCCGCCGTGTTCGATGCCTTCCTCTCGATCTACAAGAGCCGCGTCGCCGATCTCTTCCGGATCGCGAGCGAAGGCACCGGCGTGACGCCCGAGGGCAGCCTGCATCCCGATCTGGTCGACCGGCTCACCGACGAGGCTTCGCAATCGGCACGCCAGGTGCTCGACATGTGCATCCGCGCGCTCGACTACTGCCCGCCGGTGGACATTAGCTTCGGCGACTACCTGCGGGCCCTGGTCACCGCGGATTTCGAGAACGATCCGGTGGATGAGGAGCACCGCCGGGTGGCGTTCATCGAGGCCTTCCGGCGGCGCGGCATCGTGGCGGAGCATGTCCAGGCCTTCTCGGTCGAGGGACTGCTGTGGCGCGCGGCGACGGCGGCGCCCGACGAGGACGAGCACGTGGTGGTCGGCATCGTCAAGGAATGGGGCAAGGACATCCGCTCCTGGGGTCTCTCGAAGGATCGCCAGGCCCTGTTCGAGCTGACCCGCGATCGCCGCGCCGCGCTGCACGCCCACCTGAGACCCCGGCTCTCGAAGGAAAGCGTGGTGCTGGCGGGCATCGATCCCGAGTTGCCGTTCGAGGTGCACTCGCTGCGGCCTTCCATTCGCATGGATTGGGAGGGCCGGCCGAACTTCCAGTGGGTCATCGAACTCACGCAGCGCATCCCGCAGTATGTCGGCGGCGAGGGCGAGCGCGCCGGCGGCAAGCCCGACTACTACTTCCGGGGCGGATGCACGCTGCTCGTCGATGCGGAGACCGGCGAGGTGCGATACAGCATCAAGAAGAGGCTCACCGAGGAACGCAAGAACCGGCAGCGCCGCTTCTTCATCGACGAGGGCAGCCGCAGCCTCGCCGCGACCTACTTCGGTTCGCCCGGTGCCGAGGAGCGGGAGCCCTTCGCGGTCCTGCACCGGCATTGAAGAGGAGCGCGACATGGCGTCCGTTCGCATCCGCATGTTCCGCCAGGGTCTGGGCGATTCATTCCTGCTGAGCTTTCCGGGCGACACCGGCGAGGTGCATGTGCTGATCGACTTCGGCGTGCTGCTCGGAACCTCCGACGCCAAGGCCAGGATGCAGAAGGTCGCGGGCCATATCGTGGCCGCGACGAAGCCCAGGCTCGACGTCATCGTTGCCACACACGAGCACTGGGACCACGTCTCGGGCTTCGCGCAGGCCCAGCCGATGCTGGAGAAGGACCAGCTCGAAGTCGGCGAGGCCTGGGTCGCCTGGACCGAGAAACCCGGCGAGCCGCTGGCCGACGAGCTTCGCGGCCGACGCGCGGTGGCCCTCAACAGGATCGCGGCGGCGAGCCGCCAGTTCGCGGCGATCAACGAGCCGGCGGCGCAGAAGACGGCGGCGCGCCTGGACGCGATCCTGGCCTTCTTTGGCGGCCCCGGCGCCGCCGCGCGCGCCACCACCCGGTCGGCCATGGACTGGGTCAAGGCGCGCACGGCGCCGCGCCCGTCGCGCTACCTGTTTCCCGGCGAAACCTTCACCTTGCCCGGCGCGAAGGGCGTCCGGGTCTATGTGCTCGGTCCGCCGCACGACAGCAAGTGGATCAAGAAGAGCGATCCGACCAAAGGCGCGAGCGAGGTCTACCAGCTGGCCGCCGCGAGCGGCGCGGAGTTCGGCCTCTTCGCCGCCATCGATGCGATCGAGCAGGGCGTCGCACCCGCGATGCAACCCTTCGACGAGTGGTTCCGCATCAGCGAAGACAAGGCGCGTGCCACGCCTTTCTTCAGTGATCGCTACGAGCAGGGGCCCGCATGGCGGCGCATCGAGAACGACTGGCTCGGCCCCGCGGGCGCGCTCGCCCTGCAGCTCGATTCCGACACCAACAACACCAGCCTGGTGCTGGCTTTCGAGCTCGAGGCGACCGGCGAGGTGCTGCTGTTTCCCGCCGATGCGCAGGTCGGCAACTGGCTGTCGTGGGACGACATCGAATGGACCGTCGATTCGGGCGGCGCCACGCGCAAGGTCAAGGCGGCGCAACTGCTCGCGCGCACCGTGTTCTACAAGATCGGCCACCACGGCAGCCACAACGCGACGCTGCGGGAAAACGGCCTGGAGCGGATGACCGACGAAGGCCTGGTCGCGATGCTGCCGCTCGACCGCAAGACCGCGGCGAAGATGGAATGGAACATGCCTTTCCCGTCGCTGTACGAGCGCCTCGGCGAGCGCTGCAAGGGCCGCATCCTCGACCTCGAACTTGGAATCCCCGCGAAGCCGGCGGCCGTGTCCGACGCCGAATGGAGGCAGTTCCTCGACAGGGTGGATGTGAAGGAAGACTGGATCGACTACCGGCTGCCGCTGTGACGACGGCGACGCGATGCCACCGGCACCGACAACTCAAGAAGAAATGGAGACCCGCGCATGGCAGACAAGACGACACGCGCCGCAGTGCCGCGCAAGCGGGCGGTCAGGAGCACCGCGCAGCCGCCCTGGATGAAGATCCCCGAACCTGCGACGCGCAAGCTGCGGGTCTACGCGCTGGACCCGAGCGCCGGCAACTTCGTCGGCAATGTGATGTCGGTCGATATCCGCTGGGAGAGGAACCTCAAGCCCGGCCCGGTCGGGCGCCGGTTCGCGGTGATCGACTATGACGGCGCGAACCAGTGCTACTACCCGCCCGTCGATCTCAACGACTATCGCATCCTCTCGCGCAACGGGCTCGATCCCTCGGAGTCCGATCCGAGGTTCCACCAGCAGATGGTCTATGCCGTGGCGTCGCAGACGGTCGAGAAGTTCGAGGCGGCGCTCGGCCGCACGGTCCACTGGCGCCGCGCCGATCGGCCCGCGGGGCAGGAGAAGCCCACGGACCCGGCGGACGACATCTGGGTGCTCAAGCTCTATCCGCATGCGATGGTGCAGGCCAACGCGTTCTACAGCCGCGAGGCGCAGGGGATCCTTTTCGGCTACTTTCGCGCGGCGGAGAAGAACCAGGGCAACAACCTGCCGGGCCAGCGTGTCTTCACCTGCCTGTCGCACGACATCATCGCGCACGAGGTCACGCATGCGGTCATCGACGGCATCCGCACCTTCTTCACGGAGCCGACCAATCCGGACGTGCTCGCGTTTCATGAAGCCTTCGCCGACCTCACGGCGCTGTTCCTGCACTTCTCGCACAAGGATGCGCTGCTCGACACGATTCGCAAGACGGGCGGGCGCCTGTATCCGTTCGAGCTGACGCCGGATGCCGCGCCGGCGGAGGGGTCGGCGCACATGAGCGGCGCCCCGTCCGAAACGGGGGCTCGCATCCGTGCCGAATCATCCGTGCGCAATCCGCTGGTCGAACTCGCACAGCAATTCGGGCAGGCTTCCGGCATGGGCCACGGCCTGCGCGCCGCCCTCGAGGAGCGGCCCGATCCCGGCGCGCTGAGCCAGCGCGTCAACGATCCGCACTACCGCGGCTCGATCCTCGTGGCGGCGGTGTTCGACGCCTACTTCTCGACCTACCTGAGCGCCTCCGCCGACCTCTTTCGCATCTACCGCGCGGGCGGCGCGTCGATGTCGTCGCCCGAGTTGCCGACCTCGCTGGCAACCCTGCTGACGGAGCACGCATCGAAGACCGCCGACGCGTTCTTCCAGCTCTGCGCCCGTGCGCTGGACTATTGCCCGCCGATCGACATCACCTTCGGCGACTTCCTGCGCGCGCTCATCACCGCGAGCGTCGACCTGCGCCCGGAAGAAGATCGTGGCCTGCGGCAGGCGCTGATGCAGGCCTTCCGCGTGCGCGGCATCTATCCCGACGGCGCCAGCTTCTTCTCCGAAGACGCGCTCTGCTGGACACGGGTGCCCGACTGGACGAAGAGCCCCGTCCCCGAGGCGCTGCCGTCCGTGGTGGCGGAGATCGAGGATCCGGAAACCCGGGAGCGCGTGGCGCAGGAACTGCAGTTCGGACTTCCAGGCGGCCTGACGCGGGCGCAGAAGGACCTCAACGGAGCGATCCTGCGCGCGTACGCGCGGCAGAATGCGGCCCGGCTCGGCTTCGACGACGACCCGGGCCTTGCGCCGGAGCGCTTGCCCTATGCGCCGTCCTTCCACCAGGTGTTCCGCATGGCGCCGGACGGCAGGATGCGCATCGACATGGTGGTCGAGCTGGTCCAGACACGCCGTGTGCCCTTCGACAAGGACTGTCCGGAGGCCGGCTCGTTCCCCCTGCGCGGCGGCGTGACGCTGATCATCGCGGCGCCCGACCGCGACCACTACGGCCATCACATTCCACCCAGGGTGCGCTTCGCGGTACGCAAGCCGCTCGTCGGGTCCGAGGCCGACATGCGGGAGGCGAGGCAAAGGCGGTATGCGTTCGCCACCGGCCTCGTCAACGGCGACACCGGCAAGGACAGCCACTTCCAGGTCGACTTCGGACTTCTGCATCAGGGGATATGACCATGGCGACCAAGACGACTGCACCGGCAAAGAAGGCCGCGGCAAGGAAGGCAACGGCCAGGAAGCCGGCGCCGGCGAAGAAGGCGACCCGGACGAACGCCACCGCGGACCGCAGCGGGCTGCGCGTGCGCATGTACCGCGTGGGTTTCGGGGACTTTTTCCTCGTGACCGTACCGACGCGCCACGGCCCGCGGCACATCCTCATCGATTGCGGCGTGCATGCCGGCAACATCAAGAGCATGCCGGCCTGCGTGCAGGATCTGATCGAGGCCACCGGCCGCAAGCTGGCGCTCGTGATCGTGACCCACTACCACGCGGACCATCTGTCCGGCTTCGCGACGCAGGCCAGGGAGTTCGAGCAATTCGAGGTCGAGGCGGTCTGGATCACCAATCGCCTGGACCCGAAGGATGGTGGGGCGATGAAGATCAAGTCGCAGATCCACTCGCTCGCCATGCACCTGCGCCTGCAGCTCGCGGCGCGCCAGGACCTCGACGGCGCGCAGGCACTGGCCATGGCGGAAAACGCCCTCGGCGTCGCGGGCGGCAGCAACGACCAGGCCATGGCGCTGGTCACCCGCGGCTTCAGGAATTCGCCGCCCGTGCACTACTACGAGGCCGGCGACACGGCCGAGCTGCCGCCCTCGCTGCGCGGCGCACTGACGGCGCAGATCCTCGGGCCGGCGCCGAAACACGCGGTCGCCGATTTCACCGCCAGCGACAACAAGGCGCAGCAGTATCTCGCGGCGGTCGATGCGCAGGGCCTTCCGGATGCGGAAGGCTTCGAGCCCTTCGAGCGCCGGTGGCCGGCGACGGCCGCCGACTATCCGCCGGAAGCCTTCCGGCCATGGGCATCGCCCGCCATGATGGAGAAGGCGCTGCACGACGTGCAGCCCGACGTGCTGGCCGCCGCGGCGGCGGCGATCGACGGCACGCTCAACAACCAGAGCCTCGTCGTGCTCTTCACCTGCCGGGGCAAGAAGCTGCTGTTCGTCGGCGACGCGCAATGGGGCAATTGGGCGTACTGGCTCTACGGCAAGCCGGTGAAGGGCGCCGACCCGGGCCTCTCGGCCGAAGCGCGGCGGATCCTGTCGTCGATCGATTTCTACAAGGTCGGCCACCACGGAAGCACCAACGCCACGCCGATCCCGGCGGTCGGCGCGCTCTCGATGAAATGCGTGGCGATGTGCTCGACCGAGACGGGCTTCCCGAGCGCCAAGCGCACCTACGGCAGCATCGACAAGCAGACCGAAGTCCCGCGCATCCCGCTGATGGAGGCGCTCGAGAAGCAGACCGGCAAGAAGCTCGTGCGCAGCGACTGGCTGGCCACGACCTTCGCGAAGGCATCCCCCGAGGCGCACAAGCAGCTGGACCGGCTGCCGCCGGACTTCGAGACGGGCGACATCTACATCGATTACGTGTTTCCGGACTGACGGGGCCCGGTGACGCCGGGAACAATCGGCGGATCCCTACAATGGCATCCGTCCCGGCCGACAAACCGAGGTCCCGCGATGAGGACGATCGGAGTTGTCCGGACGATAGCGGTTGCCGGGTGCTCAACGCTTCAGGAGACACGATATGACCCGCAAGAACACGATCTGTCTGTGGTACGAGGGGGCCGCCGTTGACGCCGCAAACTTCTATGCCGCAACATTCCCCGACAGCGCTGTCGGCGCCGTCTTCCGCGCACCGGGCGACTATCCCGACGGCAAGCAGGGCGACGTCCTGACGGTCGAGTTCACCGTCGTCGGCATCCCCTGCATCGGGCTCAACGGCGGCCCGCATTTCAAGCACAACGAGGCCTTCTCTTTTCAGATCGCGACCGACGACCAGGCCGAAACCGACCGCCTGTGGAACGCGGTCGTCGGCAATGGCGGCCAGGAAAGCGCGTGCGGCTGGTGCAAGGACCGGTGGGGATTGTCATGGCAGATCACCCCGCGCGCCCTCATCGCGGCGCTGTCGGACCCCGATCGCGCGGCGGCCAAGCGCGCGTTCGACGCGATGATGACCATGAAAAAGATCGACATCGCCGCGATAGAGGCGGCACGGCTGGGCCGGAACTTGGCCTCAAGTTGATGGAAACTGACCGGGGCCATCCCAGAGTTACATACCGACATGGCACTCCAGCACGCTTCTCCCGGCCAAGCGCTCGACGTACGACCATTGGGTGCTCGCCTTTCGACCGACAAGACGTCGGCGCTGTTCAAGTCGGCAGACCTTGAGGTCATGCGCCTGGTGCTGCTTGCGGGGAAGTCGCTGCCGCCGCACAAGGTGCCCGGCGAAATCACGATTCACTGCCTCGAAGGCAGCCTGGATGTTGAGCTCGATGAGGCCACCGTGAGGCTGGAGGCAGGGCAGATGCTGTTCCTCACCGGGAACGCGACGCACGGCGTCAACGCAGTGACCGACACCAGCGCGCTGGTGACCATCGCCCTGAAATCCTGAAGTTGCCTGTCGAAAAAGCCAGGTCCCACCTCTGGACAGGACGGAACGAGCACGCCGGAGCGTCTCGCGTACTCGGCGCACCCTGGTAACCGCTCCCGCAGTCGTCCACCGGCATCGCTCACCGGCTGCTGATCGGCATGGCATCGGTGCTGACACCGAACGCCAGTGCATCAAAAAAAGCGGCTTCAGCCTGTAGCGCTTGTTGAATATTCGAGGCCTGTCGAAAGCCGTGCTGCTCCCCGGCAAAGAGCAGGTAGAGGGCCGGGATGCCTCGTGCACGCAGGGCCGCCACCATCTCCTCGGTCTGGCTGGGCGGCACGATCTTGTCTTCCGCTCCCTGGAAGAACGCCACCGGCACGCTCAACCGATCCGCGTGGCGCACCGGCGTGCGGTCGATGTAGGCCTGCTGGTCGGAGAGCGGTCCGACCAGCCAGTCCAGATAGCGTGACTCGAACTTGTGCGTTTCGCGCGCCAGCGCCAGGAGATCGCTCACGCCGTAGTGGCTTGCGCCAGCCTTGAAGAGCGTCCGGATCGCCGGGTCTGCATGCGTGAGGCAGCGAAGTACCGTGAAGCCCCCGGCACTGCCGCCGGTGATGACCATCCGCGTCGCATCGACTCGCTGATCCGCAGCCAGGCACGACGCGGCGGCCGCGCAGTCTTCGGCGTCGATGATGCCCCACATCCGATGCAGGCGATCGCGGCAGGCGCGGCCGTAGCCGGTGCTGCCGCCGTAGTCCACGTCGACGACGGCGATGCCGCGACTGGTCCAGAACTGCGTGCGCAGGTCGAGGCTTCTGGAGGCCGAGGAGGTGGGGCCGCCATGGCACTTGACCACCAGCGGTGGCAGCGCGCCGGCCGGGCCCCGGTAGTTCGCATTGGCAGGCGGATAGAACAATGCGAACGCGGCTTCGCCTCGTGGCGTGCGGAACTCGAAGAGTCGGGGCACCGAGATGTGGTCGCGCATCGCGGGATCGCGCCGCAGGTCCGAAACGCTCCTGACCACGGTCGCGTCGCCGGAGCTCGCGTCGAGCACGACGACCGCGCTCGCAACACCCGGCCCGCCGGCCTTGAACACCACCTTGCCGCCGTTCGCCCGCACTGCGGAGTAGTCCGTGTACGGCAGATCGAAGGGTGCGAGCGTGCTGTCGCGCAGGTCCAGTCGTGCGAGCTTGCCCATCCCGTCTTCAATGTAGGCGCACACCAGCTGATGCGGCGACAGGAAGGCGTACGTCGACATGCCGAAAGCCCATTGTGCGCGGCCGAACTCCGCGGCCATCGGACAGAGGTTCGTGCTGGCGCCGCTCGCGTCGCACCGGTAGATGTTCCACCAGCCCGATCGATCCGACACATAGTGCAGCAGGCCGTCGGCCGACCACTCGGGCTGGAACACGGATTCGCCCGGGCCGCCTGCAATGTGCGCCGCGCGGGTGACCGCAGTGCCGTCGAAATCGCCGACCCACAGCGCTGCGGCGGTCCACGGCATGTCGGGATGGTTCCATGTCAGCCATGCGAGCCTTGTTCCATCGGGGCTGAGACGCGCAGAGGCATAGAAGTCATTGCCCTGCACGAGCACCTTGCCGGCGTCGCCTCCGCCCAGACCCACGGCGACGATGCTGTTGATCGCTTCCGTGCCCGGTACGCGGTGGTCTTCGCGAATGCCGATCCAGAGCTGGCGGCGGGCGTCGAGCAGCCCGTCGGCGTAGCGCAGCGCGGCAGCATCGGACGGCGGGGTCAAAGCGACCGCGGCGGCGGCGGGGCCATCGATGCGGTAGAGACGCTGGTCGGAGAAGTTCGAAAAGCAGACCGTGCCCGCCGCCGCCAGGACCGCACCACCGCCGTATTCATGGACCCGGGTGCGCGCCGAGAAGGGCGTCGGCGTGACGTCGACCCCCACGCCGTCCGGTCCCAGCCGCACCAGCACCTGGCGCCCGGCCTCCAGGGGCCTTCCTTCGATCCAGTACACCTCGCCGCGGTCGAGCAACACGTCGACCAGCGTGGTCTGGGCCGCAGCCACGCGTTCGGGGGTGATCGGCGACACCCAGGTGCCGAACGGTGCAGTGATGGGATCGGACATGCGCTGATTGTTCCACCCGCCATGGCCCGCCGCAGCAATCGGGCCACTGTGACGCGATGTCACGCTCTTCAGCACCTCGACTGTTCAACCTTGTAGCAGTCCAACGGGAAAACCCGCATGTCAAGGCCCGCGGATCGACCCGTATTGCGACAGCGCCGGGTCTGGATGCATGGCATGGCACTTGCCCCTCTGGAGCGTGGCGGGCGCGCGCTTCGCGCGCTTCCTCGACCCATGTTCCACCCTCAGGAGACACCATGCAATTGAAGCTCTTAGCCGCACTCATCTCGGCCGGCCTGGCCGCTGCTGCCGCGCACGCGCAGGTCACGGACAAGATGATCCAGTCGGAAGCCACTGCCACAGGCAACGTCCTGACCTGGGGCATCAACACCCAGGGCCAGCGCTACTCGCCGCTGAAGCAGGTCAACGCGGCCAACGCCGCCAAGCTGCTGCCGGTGTGGGCCTTCTCGTTCGGCGGCGAGAAGCAGCGCGGGCAGGAGTCGCAGCCGGTGATCATGAATGGCAAGATGTTCGTCACCGCGTCCTACTCGCGCATCTTCGCGCTCGACGCGACCACCGGCAAGAAGCTGTGGAAGTACGAGCACCGGCTGCCCGAGGGCATCATGCCCTGCTGCGACGTGGTCAACCGGGGTGCCGCGCTCTACGACAACCTCGTGATCTTCGCGACCCTCGACGCGCAACTCGTTGCGCTCGATCAGAACACCGGCGACGTGGTCTGGAAGGAGAAGTTCGACGACTACGCCGCCGGCTACTCGGCCACCGCGGCGCCGATCATTGCCGACGGCGTGATGCTGACCGGCGTATCGGGCGGCGAGTTCGGCGTGGTCGGCCGCGTCGAGGCGCGCGACCCGAAGACCGGCAAGCTGCTGTGGGTGCGGCCCACCGTCGAGGGCCACATGGGCTACACCTACGACAAGGACGGAAACAAGAAGGAGAACGGAATCTCCGGCACGACCAACAAGAGCTGGCCCGGCGACCTGTGGAAGACCGGCGGCGCGGCCACCTGGCTCGGCGGCACCTACGACGCCAAGACCGGCCTGGCCTATTTCGGCACCGGCAATCCGGCGCCCTGGAACAGCCACCTGCGAGAGGGCGACAACCTCTACTCGTGTTCGACCGTGGCCATCGATGTGAAGACCGGCCAGATCAAGTGGAGCTACCAGAGCACGCCCAATGACAGCTGGGACTTCGACGGCGTCAACGAGTTCGTCACCTTCGACATGGACGGCAAGCGCGTCGGCGGCAAGGCCGACCGCAACGGCTTCTTCTACGTCAATGACGCCAGCACCGGCCAGCTCATCAATGCCTTTCCGTTCGTCAAGAAGATCACCTGGGCCAGCAGCATCGACCTGAAGACCGGGCGGCCCAATTTCATTGCGGACAACCGTCCCGGCGACCCGACCGCCGCGTCCGATGGCAAGAAGGGCAGCCCCGTGTTCGCCGCGCCCGGCTTCCTCGGCGGCAAGAACCAGATGCCGATGGCCTACAGCCCCGACACGAAGATGTTCTACGTGCCAGCCAACGAATGGGGAATGGACATCTGGAACGAGCCGGTCGCGTACAAGAAGGGCGCGGCCTACCTCGGCGCCGGCTTCACGATCAAGCCGCTCAACGAGGACTACATCGGTTCGCTGCGCGCCTTCGAC
This sequence comes from Variovorax sp. P4_B11, assembly GCF_056402355.1. Lineage (NCBI taxonomy): Bacteria > Pseudomonadati > Pseudomonadota > Betaproteobacteria > Burkholderiales > Comamonadaceae > Variovorax > Variovorax sp. P4_B11. Next base: position 22,869 of record NZ_JBFUHO010000054.1, on the reverse strand, counting down.
CCGAAGACCGGCAAGATGGCCTGGGAAGTCAAGAACGGCGCGCCGCTCTGGGGCGGCGTGTTGACCACCGGCGGCAACCTCGTCTTCTGGGGCACGCCGGAGGGCTACCTGAAGGCGGCCGACGCCAAGACCGGCAAGGTGGTCTGGCAGTTCCAGACCGGCTCCGGCATCGTTGCGCCGCCCATCACCTGGATGCAGGGCGGCGAGCAATACATCGGCGTGGTGTCGGGCTGGGGCGGAGCGGTGCCGCTGTGGGGCGGCGAGGTTGCAAAGAAGATCAACCTGCTCGAGCAGGGCGGCATGGTCTGGGTCTTCAAGATTCCCGGCGCCGCGGGCGCGCCGCGCACGGTCCAGGCGGGTGGCGCGGCCAAGCTCGCATCCAACTGAGGCCGAGATCATGAACGAGATCAACAAAGGCCTGGCCGTCGGGGTGACCCGGAGGGCCTTCGCGGGCTGCCTGGTGGGTGGCACCTGCGTCGCGACGCTGATGCCCGTCGCGGTATCGGCCGCCGCGCACGTCGAGGAGTCCGATGAGACCGCTGCGGCCCTGGGCTACAAGCACGACACCAAGAGCGTCGACGCCAAGAAGTATCCCAAGCATGCGGCGACGCAGCGCTGCGCGAACTGCGCGATGTGGCAAGGCGCGGCCACCGACCCATGGGCTGGCTGTGCGATGTTCGGGCGCAAGCAGATCGCGGCCGACGGTTGGTGCACGGCCTGGGTGAACAAGCCGGGCTGAGCGTGGCGATGAAGCGAGCCGGCGGCACCGCATGGCGCGGCGACCTGGCCTGGGTGCTGGCGATCACCGGGGGGACCTTTGCACTGTCGAGCGCGCTCGAGCTGCATGAACGACTGGCCGCGATGTTCGCGCGCCACGAGGCATGGCAGGCCGACGAACTGCCGCTGACGCTGGTGGCCCTGTCGCTCGGCTTGGCCTGGTACGCCTGGCGGCGCCTCGGCGAGGTCGCAGGGCTGCTGCTGCACAACCGCGAGTTGACCCAGCAACTCATGACCGTGCAGGAAGGCGAACGGCTGGCCCTGGCGCGCGAGCTTCACGACGAACTGGCCCAGCACTGCACCGCCATCCGCGTCGAGGCCACCTGCATCCAGCGCTCGCGCTCGCTCGCCGAGGCCGGGCAGGCCGCGCGGCGCGTGGCGTCGTCGGCCGAGTTGCTGCAGGACGGCGTGCGCCGGCTGCTGCGCCGGTTGCGGCCGGCCGAGCTCGATGCCCTGGGGCTCGCCGCGGCGCTGGAATCGCTGTGCAGGGACTGGGCGATGCGCACCGGCACTGCCTGCGAGTTTCAGTGCGCAGGCGATCTCGGCGGCTTCGGCGAGGCGGTGGACACCGCGGTCTTTCGCGTGACGCAGGAGGCCCTGGCCAACGTGTTCCGGCATGCGGATGCCACGCACGTGCGGGTCGAGCTGGCATCGACGCCGAGCGGCCTCGCGTTGCGCGTGGAAGATGATGGCAATGGCTTCGCGTCGAGCCGGAAGACGCGCGGCCTCGGCTTGATGGGCGCGGCCGAGCGCGCGGCGGCACTCGGCGGCGTGTTCGGCGCCTTCAGCACGCCGGGTCAGGGCACGCGCGTGCAATTGGAGTTGCCCGATGCGCGAGTCCTGAAGGCCGGGAGCCGCGCATGATCCGCCTGCTGCTCGTCGACGACCATCCGGTGGTGCGCGCCGGCTACCGGCATCTGCTCGAGCAGGACGGCGACATGACCGTGGTCGCGCAGGCCAGCCATGTCGATGAAGGCTGTGCGCTGTACCTGAAGCATGAGCCCGACATCACGGTGACCGACGTCTCGATGCCCGGCAGCAGCGGGCTCGAACTGGTGCGTCGCTTGCGCGAGCGCGTACCCCATGCGCGCACGCTGGTGTTCAGCATGCACGATGGCGAGATGCTGGTGCGCCGTGCGCTGGAACTCGGCGCGCTCGGTTTCGTGTCGAAGAGCAGTGCGCCCGAATGCCTGATCGACGCGGTGCATGCAGCGATCGAAGGGCGGCGCTACCTGAGCCCGGGACTGCCGCAGCGCTTGCTTCAAGGTCCCGGTGAAGCGCCGGGCGTCGAATCGCTCACGCAGCGCGAGTTCGAGATCTTCCGCCTCTTGTCGCGGGGCGAATCGCTCGCCGATTGCGCTCGCTCGCTGCACCTGAGTCCCAAGACCGTGTCGAACCACCAGAGCCTGATCAAGGACAAGCTTGGCATCGCCACCACGGCGGCGATGGCGCACCTCGCGATTCGTCACGGCCTCATCCAGCCGGAAGCCTGCTGAGCCGCAGCGGGAAGTTTTCCCTGTCGCGGCGGAGCTGTTCCGCATACCTTGGGCGATGGGCGCACACGCGCTCGATCCACAACGAAATCCATCGCCCGAGGAAGCCCAACCCATGAACCGTCGCGATCGTCTTGCCGCCTTTTCCATGGCGGCGCCCGCCATCGCCGGGCTGATGCTGTGCCAATCGACCGGCGCCGTCGCGCAAGAGGCGGCCGCATCGGGCGAGCTGGCCACCATCGAGGTCGTCGCGCCGACGCCGCTGCCCGGACTCGACGTGCCGCGCGACGATCTGCCGTCCAATGTGCAAACGGCCACCGGTGCCGACCTCGAGCGCCTTCATGCGCCCGACCTGACGAATTTCCTCTTGCGTGCCGTCGGCGGCGTGACGGTGAACGAGACCCAAGGCAACCCGTTCCAGCCCGACATCAACTACCGCGGCTTCACTGCGTCGCCGCTGCTGGGCACGCCGCAGGGCTTGTCGGTGTTCATGGATGGCGTGCGCCTGAATCAACCCTTCGGCGACGTCGTGAGCTGGGACCTGATTCCGCGCTCGGTCATCTCGACGATCGCCCTGATGCCCGGCAGCAATCCGCTGTTCGGCCTCAACACGCTCGGCGGCGCGCTGGCCATCCAGACCAAGGACGGCTTGCACGACCCCGGCACTTCGGTCCAGGTGGTGGGCGGCTCCTGGGGCCGCGCCGCCGCCGAGTTCGAGACCGGCGGCAGCGACAAGGACAGCGGCTGGAACTGGTTCATCGCCGGCAACCGCTTTCACGAGAATGGCTGGCGCGTCGCTTCGCCCACCGATGTGAGCCAGCTCTTCACCAAGGTCGGACGGGTGACGCGCGACGGCAGCATCTCGCTCACCGCGGCCTTCGCCGACAACGACCTCACGGGCAACGGCACGCAGGCGCTGGGCGCACTGCAGCGCGACTGGGCCAGCGTGCGCACGATTCCCGACAACACCAGGAACAAGTCGACCTTCCTGAACCTCGCGATGACCCAGGCCTTGAACGACACCTGGACGCTGTCGGGCAACGCCTACTATCGCAACATCAGGACGAACACTTTCAACGGCGACGTCAACGACGATGCCTTGAGCGAATCGGTCTACCAACCCAGCCCGGCCGAGCGGGCGGCACTCGCCGCCGCGGGCTTCACGGGCGTGCCGACGAGCGGCGCCAACGCCTCCAATACGCCGTTTCCGAAGTGGCGCTGCATCGCCAACGCGCTGCTCAACACCGAACCCAACGAGAAGTGCAACGGCCTGATCAACCGCACCGAGACAAAGCAGCAGAACCAGGGCCTCGCGGGACAATTTTCCGCGGCAGCGAAGACGGGGAGCGTCGAACACCTGGTCGTGCTGGGCGCAGCCTACGATGCAAGCCGCGTGCGCTTCGGCCAGAGCACGCAGTTCGGCTACATCAACCCCGACCGCAGCGTGACGCCGGTGTTCGGCCCCGGAGCCTTTGCCGATGGCACGCAGGATTCCGAGAACGCCTTCGATGCGCGCGTCGCCCTGTCGAGCCGGTCGAGCACCTACAGCGTGTATGCCACCGACACCATGGCCATCGATGCGAAGACGCACCTCACGCTCTCGGGCCGCTACAACAGTACTTCGGTCAACAATACCGATGGCCTGACGCCCGGTGGCGGCCCGGGCTCGCTGGATGGCCGCTACACCTTCAGCCGCCTCAACCCCGCGATCGGGCTGACCTTCGCACCGAGCGAAGCCGTCACCCTCTATGCCGGGGCCAACCAGGGCAGCCGCGCGCCGACGGCGATCGAGCTGGGTTGCGCCGATCCGGCGAGCCCCTGCAAGCTGCCCAATTCCTTTGCCGGCGACCCCCCGCTCAAGCAGGTGGTGACAACGACCTACGAGGCCGGCCTCCGCGGGGTGGTGCAGCCGAATACGACATGGAGCTTCGGCGTGTTCCGTTCCGACAACCGCGATGACCTGTTGTTCGTGGCCGATGATTCGAGCGGCTTCGGCTACTTCAAGAACTTCGGCAAGACACGCCGGCAGGGCATCGAACTGGGCTTGAACGCGCAGCCCGCCGGCGGCCTGACGTTGGGCGGCAATTTCATGCTGCTCGACGCGACCTACCGCAGCGTGGAAACGGTCGGTGGGTCGGGCAACAGTAGCAACGACCAGGCACTGGCCGGCTTCCCCGGAACCACCGGCAATATCCAGATCCGGCCCGGCGACCGCATCCCGATGCTGCCGCGGCAAGTGCTCAAGCTGTCCGCCGACCTCGAACCGAACGCGCAATGGCGCATCGGCCTGGACATGGTCGCGGCGAGCGGCGCCAACCTGCGCGGCAACGAGAACGGCTTGCACACGCCTGACGGCGTGTACTACACCGGACCGGGGCGCACTTCGGGCTATGCGGTGTTCAACCTCGGCATCGACTACAAGCCGCGGCCCGGGCTGAAGTTCTTCGTGCAAGTCGCCAACCTGTTCGACCGCAAGTACGCGACCGGCGGCCAGCTTGGCACCGATGCTTTCACGGCCAGCGGGGCCTACATCGCGCGCGGGCTGCCGCGCAACGCCAACGGCGATGACCCGGTGAGCCGGGCCAGCCTGGTGTCGCCCGCCGCACCGCGCGCGGCCTGGGTGGGCGTGCGCTACACCTTCGGTGCCTGAAACGGGAAGCTCAAGCCCGGTCGAGCCGAAGGCCGGGCGTGGCTTCCCAGCGGCCGGCCTTGTCGACCCACAGGGCGTCGACCTTCCACCGGTGCGCGAGTGCGCGCGCCTGCGACGGGCCGGCCACGAAGAACACCTTGGTGAGGGCGTCGGCCATGGCGCCGGTGTCGGCCGCGACAGTCACGGCCGAGAGCGCGGGCGGCGAATAGCCGGTGTGCGGGTCGAAGATGTGGTGATGGCGGTGGTCGGCGCTGAAGCTCGTGAGGCTGTCGGCCGAGGTGGCGATGCATCGACCGTCGGCCGTCAGCCGCGCGATCAATGCAGACTCGTCACGCGGGTCGGCGATGCCGAGCGTCCAGGTCCTTGCCTCGCTGTTGCGGCCGAGTGGTGCAAATTCCCCCGCATCGACCAGCGCGTGGCGAATGCCGTGCGATGCGAGCACGGCGCGCACCTGATCGGCCGCATAGCCCTGCGCGATGCCGTTGAGCGTTGCGGCCATGCCGGGCGTGTCGAAACGGACGAGACGCCGCGTGACCTCGAGCGCGCGCCAGTCCACCTTGGCGCGCGCCGCATCCACCTCGCGTGCTGCAGGCAGGCGTCCTGCGCGCCGCGCCCCGTCGAAGGCAAGCCACAGCGGCTGCACCGTGACGTCGAAGGCGCCGTCGCTGTCGCGGGAGACGGCATGGGCGATGCCGAGGATGTCGACCAGCTCGGCGGGCGGCGCGTGCAGCCGGCCATCGCGATTGAGCAGCGAAAGGGCGCTGCCGGGGTTGAAGAGGCTCATCTGGCACTCGATGCGGCGCAGCGCCTGCGTCCCCGCATCGAGCGCGCGGTCCAGCACCTGCGAATCTTCATGCCCGGCTTGCAACGAGAGCGTGGTGCCGAAGCCCAGCATCGAACGCCGGCCCCAGTGCAGCGAGCTCAGCGCAGGTGCCAGGCCCGTGACACCGGCCAGCGCACCCAGCCCCAGCGTGGCGCGCAGCCACTGGCGCCGCTTCATGCGTCGCTCCGGGTCAACGCCGGCAGCGGGCGGATCGCGATGACCCGGTCGCGCCGATGGGCGATCAGCGGCGCGCAGCGCTCGGGACTGTCGTGGATCGCCACGCATTCCAGGCACTGGAAGCACTCTTCGTAGACGATCGCGCCGCCGGGCCGGATGGCCTGGTACTCGCAGCGATGGCGGCAGGTCTGACACGGCGTGCCGCATTCACTGCGGCGTGGAATCCATCGCAGCAGGCGCAGGCGGCCGAGCAGGCCCAGCCCTGCACCCAGCGGGCACAGGTAGCGGCAGAATCCCTTGTAGAGCACGGCGTTCACGAGCAACAAGCCAAGTGCCCACGCCACGAAGGGCCATGAACGCACGAAGTTCAGCGTGATCGCGGTCTTGAAGGGTTCGATCTCCACCGCCCGGTCGGTCCATGTCGGCGACACCACGGCCAGCCCGATGATGGCCGCCAGCACCACGTACTTGACCCCCTTGAGCTTCGCATCGAGTTCGCGGTGCAGCTTGAAGCGCTGGATGCCGGCGCGTCGCGCAGCCTGGCCCACCAGTTCCTGCATGGCGCCGAACGGGCAGAGCCAGCCGCAGAAGGTGCCGCGTCCCCACACCACCAGCGTCGCCGCGACGAACGCCCACAACGCCACCGTCATCGGGTCGTGCAGGAAGAAGGCCAGGTCGCGCCCGGCCCGGGCCGCCTGGATCAGCGCCGTGAGGTTGACGATCGACAACTGCCCCTGCGCAAACCAGCCGATGAAGCCGAGCGTGAAGACGAGGTAGCCGGTGCGAAAGCGCGCCAGCCGTGTCGGCGTGGCGACGATCCAACTCGGCCGGGCCAGGACCACCGTCAGCAATGCCAGTGCACCGGCCAGCACCGCCAGCTCCCAGGCTCGCGAGCGCCAGATCCCGTGCCAGCCCTTGCTGTCGGTGTCGGGCAGGGTCAGCTGGCTGGCGGGCAGCGTGTAGGGCAGCGCAAAGCTGCGGCTGATGCGCTCGGGGTAGACCATGCCCTTGTCGCGCGTCACGCGCAGCGAGAAATCCAGCGTCTGCGCCGGGTCGAGGCCGGCCGGGCCGATCACGCGGAAGACTTTCGCATCGGCACCGCGCAGACTCGCCGGCAACGCGAGCGGGTCGTCCAGGTCGAGGTCGCGCAACTCCAGGGGCAGATCGCCTTGCTTCAGCGTCAGCCGGTCGGGCACCGCGCCGCGCACGAACTTGTCGCCGACGAAGGTGTAGGGGCCGGAGGCGATCACCAGCAGGGCATGGTCGCCGTCGTCGATGCGCCCGAGCAAGTGCTGCCAGCCGGCGTCCGACAGCAGGTTGCGGCCGACCGGCGGCGCGTTGAGGTAGGCGACGTAGAGGTCGCAGAAAGTGTCGCCCGCCGCGTCGGCGATGGGCCGCTCGACACCGCTGCCTTCGAATGCTTTCTCGACCGTACCCAGGGTGATTCGCGCGTGCCGGATCAGGCCGGCCTTCAGCAACGCGTCCCACTGCATCGGTGCATAGGTGTCGCGCCGCACCCGCGCAACCAGCTCCGGGTCGCGCCCGGGCGCAAAGCCGAGCCTGGCGCGCGCCACGTGCAGCGCGGACGACAGCAGGCTCTGGTTGAGGATCCGCACCGAGGCCGTCGCCTTGGCCACGCCGTCGATGTAGACGTTGGCGCTGCCGCGCTCCTCGCCGCGATTGGCGTTCGAGCCGATCTTGATGTTCTGCTGCAGCGACAGCCCCTGGTACTGGGCGGCAAAGCGAATCAGCGGCGCTTCGCCGAGCCCTTCGAGAAAGACCGGCTCGTGGTGCGAGAGCACCTGCACGTCGAGGAAGCCGCCCTTGGGGTCGAGCGCGACCAGCAGGTTGAACGGCGTGCCGGAGAAGCCGGGGATGGCCGCGAAGTCGATCGACTCGAACACATAGCCTGCCAGCGCCGTCGCGGTCGTGTCCTGCTTGAAGATGGGCCAGACCGGGAGCTGCGCGTCCTGCTCGCCGACCACCAGCGGCGCGGGGAGGCGTTGCTGCAGGGTGGCGCGCGTCATCACCCCGGCCTGTGCATCGCTCGCGAGGCCTTGCAGGAATGCAATGAGCCAGACGACCCACAGTCGCGACATCGTCGTCACGCCGGGCCGAGACCCAGGCGCTCCACGGTGCGTTTCTCGGCGGCATAGGCCTCGCGCATGCTGAGGCCGTAGTCGGCGCTGTCGAGGTAGACGACCTCCTGGTCGCTCTTGGCCAGTTCGGCGATGTGCCGCGGGTCGAACAGCGCGCTCTTGAAGGCGTCGTGCAGCTGCCGCACGATGGGGTCGGGCACGCCGCGCGGCCCGGCCAGGCCATAGGGCGACATGGCGACGATGCCGTGGCCCAGTTCGCTCATGGTCGGCACATCGGGCCAGCGCCGCGAGCGGGCCGCGCCAAAGGTCGCCAGCAGCCGCAGGCGGCCCGAATCGACGAAAGGTCCAAAGCCGTTGGCGTTGACGCCGGCCATGACCTGGCCCGACGAGAGCGCGATCAACTGCTCGGCCGCGCCCTTGTACGGCACGTGGATGAAGCTCAGCCCGTGTCCGGCGAACAGCGCGTCGAGGACGACGTGGGGCGTGGTGCCGACGCCATTGGTCGCGATCGTCATCCGGCCCGGGTTCGCCGCTGCATCGGCCAGCAGGTCGGCCACGCTGCGCAGCGGGCTGGCGGCGGGAACAAGCAGGCCGAAGGTCACGCCGCTCACCTGGATGATCGGCGTGGTGTCGCGGATCGGGTCCCAGGCAACCTTCTGCGTCCAGGGCGCGCGAAATACCGGCTGCGGCATCTGCGCCAGCGTGTAGCCGTCGGGCAGGGACTGCTGCAGGATCGGCATGGCGAGCGTGCCGCCGGCACCCCCGCGGTTCTCGATGACGACGGGCTGGCCCAGTCGGCGTCCCGCCAGTTCGGCCAGCACGCGCAGGCTGAGGTCCGTGCCGCCGCCGGCGGACCATGGCACCCACAGGAACAGGGGACGCTGCGGGAACGCGGCGCCGGCTGGCTGCGTACGAACCCACGGAGAGGCCGTGACAGCCGCCCACGATGCGCCGAGGCGCAACAAGCTGCGCCGTGTCGTCATGGGGCGCCCCGCTGCGCCAGCCCGCCGAAGCCGCGCTGCGGGTCGTAGCCTCGGCAGGCCAGCAGGAAGCACACGACGAGCGTGCCCAGCACGACCAGCGGCGCGCTGCCCGGGTCCTTGTCGTAGAGCGCAAAGCGGATCCACTCGACCGCATGCGTGAACGGGTTGAGCTGCGCCACCCGATACACCCAGGTCGCGCCCGACTCCTCGAGCTTCCACAGCGGGTAGAGCGCGGTGGAAAGGAAGTACATCGGGAAGATCACGAAGTTCATCGTGCCGGCGAAGTTCTCCAGCTGCCGCACATGGACGGAGAGCAGCAGGCCGAGGGAAGCCAGCATCAGCGCCGAGGCGAGCGTGGCGAAGAGGGCATGCAGCAACGCGAGCGGTGCCATCGGCAGGGTGGTGCCGAGCAGCGCGGCCACCGCGACGAAGGCCAGCACCTGCACCAGGCTCAGCAGCGCGGTGGCGAGCATCTTCGACAGCAGAAGCCACCAGCGCGGCAGCGGCGCAGTCAGCAGCAGCCGCATCAGGCCCATCTCGCGGTCGTACACCATGGCCAGCGACGACTGCATGCCGTTGAACAGCAGCACCATGCCGATCAACCCCGGGGCGATGTAGACGTCGTAGGGGATATAAGTGTCGTAGGGCTCGACGATCGCGACGCCGAAGACATTGCGAAAGCCGGCCGCGAACACAGCGAGCCACAGCACCGGCCGCACCAGCGCCGAGACGAGGCGCGCCTTCTGCTGCCAGAACTTGAGCAGCTCGCGCATGACGATGGCGCGCATCGCCTGCACCGCATGGCCGATGTCGCCGTGGCGCCTGGTGCGCGTCATGGCGCGCTCTTGCATGGCGATTCCGGTGCGTCGGTGCCGAGCGTGTCGAGCACATTCCGGGCATGCATCACGCCGTCGACCGGTGCGGTGCCGATCACGGCGACGCCATCGCTCAGCAGCATCGGCTGGCGCAGCTGATGGTCCCAGGCACGGAAGCTCAGGCGAACGCCCTTGAAGCCGTCGAGCGTGAAGCCAGGCTGGTTGAGCGCAGCGTTCAGTCTCGCGGCCGTGGGTGCCGCGGGCTGTTCCAGCGCGGCATTCAACAAGGCCTTGGTGGCGATGTAGGCCGCCCAGTCGTGGCTGGTCATCGGACGTTGCGTCGCGCGGGCGAAGCGGCGCGCGAGCTGCGGCGCGCCATAGCGCTCGAAATGCGGCGCCCAGGCCAGTGCGGTCATGCCGGCATCGCCGACCACCGGGCGCGGCAGCGCGATGCGCCAGGGCAATGTGCGCGCGAACTCGCCATCGCTGTCGACCACCCAGGCGACGTCATAGTCGCCCCCCACGGCCGTGGTGCCGGTCAGCAGCAAGGGGTTGGCCGATTCGCGCTCGCGCGGGTCGGCGGAGAGCGTGAAGGACTTGGTCGCCACGGGCTTCAGGCCGTAGCGCTTCAGCGCGGCCTGCGCCAGGGCAAGCCGGCTGGCATCCTCGGGTCGCGGACCGGAGATCAGGAGCACACGCATCCATTTGCGGGCGAGCAAGGCCTGCGCCAGGGCATCCGCGCGCATGCGCTCGCTCGGCAGCGTGTGGAACAAGTTGGCGCGACAGCCTTGCTGGCGCGACGCATCGGCGCTGTCGCCGACATTGAGCAGGGGCACGGCGGTCGCGGCCGACGCGCCGGCGATCCATGCCGCAGGAAGGTCGAGCAGGGCCGCCGCCGTGCCGGTCCCTTCGAGCTGGCGCAATTGCATGGCTGCATCGTCCGCCGATCGGGCCGCGCGCACGATGACGGCCACCTGCAAGCCCGCTGTCTCCAGCTCGAACTGGCGCTCCTGGACGGCCAGGTCGACGCCGTCGCGTGCGCGCCCGCCGGGCTGGCCCGGGTAGGCGAGCGCGACGCGCGCCGGCTCCAGGCGATCGTCGTCGGCGCGCTGCACGATGCCGAGCGTCAACGTGCCGGCGAGGGCAGACGCACCGCCCACGACACACGAAACCGACGCAGCCAAAGCCAGGAACCCCGCGGAACCGGCTTTGCCGGGCCGCCGGGGTTGCCCCCGGCAGGGGGTGGAGAGCGACACGAAGTGCGCGAGCCTGGGGGCGAGTTTCATTTCAGTTGCTCCACCGCGCGGTGCGCGATCCACGACCCATGACACCGGCGCAGTCCGATACCAGGGATACCGCGGAACCGGCTTTGCCGGGCCGCCGGTATCGCCCCCCTTGAGGGGGGAGGCGCCGCAGGCGCTTCGGGGGGTGTTTCACCCTAGTCATCGACGACCACCGTGTGAGGCACGCGACCGACGGCGATGGTCTTGATCGGCTTCGCGGTGACGGCATCGACCACCGTCATGTCATCCGACAAGCCGTTGACAACGAAAAGCCGTGAACCATCCCGATTGACCGCCACGCCCCAGGCCCGCTTGCCCACCAGCGCCAGGGCCCTCGTCGTGCGCGACGCCACGTCGACGAAGGCCACCTGGTTGGCACGGCCCAGCCCGACGTACATCGTCTTGCCATCGCGCGACAAGGCGATGCCGACCGGTGTGATGTCGTCCGGCCGCATGCCCTTGACCGCGAAGGGAATGGTGGCCAGCACCCTCAGCTCGCCGGTCGAGATCACGCTGACGCTGCTGCCCAGCTCGTTGGTCACCCACAGCTCGCTGCCGTCGGCCGAGAAGGCGAAGCGGCGCGGGCGTTGGCCGACCGGGATGTTCCGGATCACCTTGAGCGTGCCGGCGTCGATGACATGCACCATGTTCGCGACCTCCGAGCTCACGTACACGCGCTTGCCGTCGGGCGACACCTTGACACCTTCGGGCTCCTTGCCGACGGGCACGCCCTTGACCCGTTTCTTCGTCCTCAGGTCGAACACGTTGAGCGTGCCGTCATCCTCGGCCGACACATAGGCGGTGCTGCCGTCGGCCGAGAGGTCGAACAGCTCCGGATCGTCGCCGAGCGGCGCGCTTGCGACCGACTTGCGCGTCGCCAGGTCGATGATGTCGGCGCGGCCCGAGTCGCTGCAGGCCACCATCAGCTGGGTGTCGCCGTTCAGTCTTTGCATGTGGCGCGGACGCTTGCAGGTCGGGATGACGCCGACGACGGCCAGCGTCTTCAGGTCCACCATGGTGATCGCGTGGTCCTTCTCGCTGGAGACGAAGGCGAGCTGGCTGTCTCTGGCGGCCGCAGGCAGCGTGATGAGCGCGGCGGCGAGCGCCAGCAGGGCGAGGATGTGCTTGATCATGCGGTCTTGTCTCGAAGGGGGATGACTATCGCGTGGCGTTCAGGAACGCCGCCTCCAGCGTCGCGCCGCCCAGGGCGGCCTTGACGTCGGCGGGGGGGCCATTGGCGAGCAGGCGGCCGCGGTGCAGTACCAGCACGCGGTCGGCATGCTCGGCTTCCGACACCCGATGCGTCGCCCACAGCACTGTCACGCCGCGTTGGCGGACCTCGTCCTGCAAGCCGTCGACCAGATCGCGGCGCGATTGGGGATCGAGCCCGACCGTGGCTTCGTCCATCAGCAGCAGATCGGGCCGGTGCAGCAGGGCGCGCACCAGCTCGACCTTGCGCCGGTTGCCGCCCGACAGTTCCCGCACGCTGCGCTGCATGTCCGCCATGAGTCCGAAGCGCGCCGCCTCGAAGGCAATGCGCTCGCGCGACACGTGCGACGGCAGGCCTTGCAGCTCGGCATGGAATTGCAGGTTGCGCGCAATGCTCAGGTCGAGGTCCAGCGACTGCTGCTGGAACACCACGCCGATGTGCGCCAGCGCGCGGCGGGCGTCGGTGCGCATCGACAGGCCGGCCACCTCGACATCGCCCTCATCGGCCGCGAACAGGCCGGTCAGCACCTGGAACAGCGTCGACTTGCCCGCCCCATTGGGCCCCAGAAGCGCGACGAAGCCGCCGCGTGCGATCGACAGGCTCAGCGCATCCAGCGCGACGCGCGTCCCGTAGCGTTGCGTGAGGCCGTGGATCTTCAGCACGCGAGGGTCCCCGCCGCGCCGCAGGCGAGCGAGTTCTCGTCGCTGCGGAACACCAGGCCCGCGCCGCGCCTGGCACCCGGCACGAAGCGCAATGTGTGCGTGGACGCGCCGTCGGCGCGCGCCACGGCGGCCGCGTCGAGCATGTCGTCGATGCGGCCGCGATGCGCGCTCTTCGGGCATACGGGGTCGGTCGCTGCTGCGTCCCCCGTGACCAGAAAGGCCTGGCAGCGGCAGCCGCCGAAATCATGATGCCGTTCGTCGCAACCGCTGCAGGTCGGGTCCATCCAGGCCTGGCCGCGGTAGCGGTTGAAGGCTTCGGTGTCGTGCCAGGCTTCGCGCACGGACATCGACTGCAGGTTCGGCAGCGCCGGACCGGGCAGCATGCGGGCGCTGTGGCAAGGCATGGCAACACCATCCGGCGCGACGACCATGAACACCGTGCCCCAGCCGGCCATGCAGGGCTTGGGCTTGGCGTCCGCATAGTCGGGCGAGACCCAGATGATCTTCATCCGGCCGGCCAGCCTTGCCTGGTACGTCCGGACGATGGCCTCCGCCTCGCGCAGTTCGGCCGCCGTCGGCATCAGGGCGGCGCGGTTGAGCCAGGCCCAGCCGTAGTACTGGGTGTTGGCCAGTTCGAGGAAGTCCGCGCCCATGCGCTCGGCCATCTCGATGATGCGGTCGACATGCTGCAGGTTGAAGCGGTGCATCACGCAGTTCAGCACCATCGGATAGCCCTCGGCCTTGATGATGCCGGCGACCTTCGATTTCAGTTCGAAGGTCTTCGTGGAGCTCAGGAAGTCGTTGAGCTCGCGCGTCGAGTCCTGGAACGAAAGCTGGACATGGTCGAGGCCGGCCGCCTTGAGGGCTCTGGCGCGCGCGCTGGTGAGGCCCACGCCGGAGGTGATGAGGTTGGTATAGAAGCCGAGCCCGCGTGCGTGCGCCACGAGTTCCTCGAGGTCGTCGCGCAGCAGCGGCTCGCCGCCCGAGAAGCCGAGCTGCACGGCGCCGAGTGCGCGTGCTTCGGCCAGCACGCGCCGCCAGCTCGCGGTGTCGAGTTCTTCATCGTGACGCGCATAGTCGACCGGGTTCGAGCAGAAGGCGCAGTGCAGTGGGCAGCGATAGGTCAGCTCCGCCAGCAGCCAGAGCGGCGGCCGTACCGTGCCGTGGCCGGGGGATGTCATGGTCGCGCCTCCTGCAGCCAGCCGCGTTGCAGCGCCTGGCTGAGGAAGTCGACCACGTCGTTGCGCAGAGCTGTCGGCGCGAAGGCGATCTCGAGCTCGGTGACGATCTCGTCCACGCTGCGCCGACCGTCGCAGCGCTGCAGGATCTCGGCGGCCGGGCCGTTGAGGCGCACCATCCCCTCGGGATAGAGCAGGACCCAGCTGTCCTGCGTCGGCTCGAACTGCATCCGGTACAGCGCCGACATGCGGGGGTGGGCGTCGGGCGTGATCATGGTCGTTGGGCCTCGGGCATGTCGTCGGGATAGGCGCGCTCGATGGCGTCGAGCATCGACCAGAGGATGTCGAGCTTGAAGTGCAGGATGGCCAGCGCGCGCTCCTGGCGCGCGCGCGTGGTGCACCAGCGCCGCGCGACGTCGAGTCCGTGTTCGACATCGCGCGTGGCGAGCGGGATGCGGCTGCGGAAGTAGGCCAGGCCCCGGGCGTCGATCCACGGGTACAGCGCAGGCCAGCCGGCCAGGCGGTCTGCATGGATCTTCGGCGCGAACATCTCGGTCAGCGACGAGATGGCGGCTTCCTCCCACGGACGCTGCCGCGCGAAGTTGACATAGGCGTCGACCGCAAAGCGCACGGCCGGTTGCACGTGGCGATGCGACCAGAGGTCGATCGGGTCCAGGCCCACGGCCTCGCCGAGGCGGACCCAGGCCTCGATGCCACCGGCGTCATCGCCCGTGTAGTCGCCACGGCCGTCGTGGTCGAGCATGCGCAGGATCCAGCGGCGGCGCTCGGCCCGGTCGTCGCAGTTGGACATCACCGCCGCGTCCTTGCGCGGAATGTTCACCTGGTAATAGAAGCGGTTGGCCACCCAGGCGCGCACCTGGAAGGGCTGCAGTTCGCCGCGATTGAGCCGCTGGTTGAAGCGATGGTGGATGTGGTAGCGCGACTCGCAGGCGCGCAGGCGGACCTCGAACTCGTCGAAGGCCCACAGGCGCTGCAATTCGTATCGTGCCGCCTCGCGCGGGTTCACGTGGGTCGCCAGTGTTGTTTCCGTCATAGCGTGATCTCCATGCCGTCGTAGGCCACTTCGATGCCATGGCTGTCGAGCATGCGGCGCTGCACGCTCGCCTCGTCCAGGATCGGGTTGCTGTTGTTGATGTGAATGAGCACCTTGCGTCGCGCGGCGGTGGCCAGCATCACGTCGACCATGCCGATGCGGACGTCGCTGCCGATCTGCGGCAGATGGCCCATCTCGCTGGCCGTCTTGCTGCTGAGGCCGGCGTGCTGCATCTCGTCCTCGACCCAGAAGGTGCCGTCGACGAGCAGGCAGTCGGCCCCATGCATCCACTGCAGTTCGTGCGCGCCGACCTCCGCCAGGCCCGGCGAATAGAACAGGCGCCCGCCCTCATCGAGGTCTTCGATCAGCAGCGCGATGTTGTCTCCGACCGTTTGCTCGCGGCGGTGTGGCGAGTAGGGTGGGGCCTTGCCCGGAATGGCCACCGCGGTGAAGCGCAGAGACGGAAACCCGTCGACCGTGAAGGCGGCGCTGGTCTCGGTGCCGGCCACCGGCAGCATGTGCCAGCGGGTGCCGCAATAGTGTTCGAGCACGCTGAGCACCGGGAAGACGGTGGTCAGGTCCTCGAAGACGCAGGGCGTCGCATAGATGTCGATGCACGGGCCTTCGCGCATGCCGAGCAGGCCGGTGACATGGTCGATCTGCGCATCCATCAACACCACCGCCTTGATCGGCGTGTTGCGCAGGCCCTGGCGTGGATGCAGTTGCGGATGGCTGCGCAACTGCTGGCCGATGTCGGGCGAGGCATTGAGCAGCACCCACGATTCGCCGTCGCTCGACACGGCGATCGAGCTCTGGGTGCGCGCATGGGCGGTGAGTCCGCCAAGGCGCTGGCCGGCGCATTGCCGGCAGTTGCAGTTCCATTGCGGAAATCCGCCGCCGGCGCCGGATCCGAGCACGAGTATTTTCATGATGAAGGCAGAGAGAAGATTCGGGCCGGCGGCAGGGCGGCCAGAGGCCGTACCGCCGCCGGCTTGAACAGCTCAGCGGTGCGAGATGTACATCGTGATCTCGAAGCCGAAGCGCATGTCTTCAAACGCGGGTTGCGACCATTGCATGGAGTCTCCTTCGTTGCGGAACAGGCCCAGGCGGAATTGCCTTGTGGTGCCTCTGCTGTTTCGCAAATCGCGTGCCCGTGGCGGCATGGCGCAGCGCGCGCGAAAAGACTCGGGATTGCCCTTATGCCGAAGGCTTGGGAGGGCGTGCTTGCGCCGTCCGCAGGCCTGCGATGGCAGGCGCCGACGCGTGGTGTTCCAGGCTGGTACACCGCCCGTGCGACGGCGGTACAGGGTAATCCCTGAAGGACCGCCGTGCGCCCGCGCGCTTCACTTGGCCCAGCGAAGCTTGCGATAGATGGTGTTGCGGCTGATGCCGAGATGCTTCGACGCCACCGAGATGTTCCCGTTGGCAGCGGCAAGGGCGTTTCGGATCAGCTCGACCTCGGACTCGCCGAGCGTGCGGGGCGCGGCGGCTTCGGCCATGGCGGCTGGCGGCGCCGGCGCGACGATCGGCTGCGCTGCGCGCTCCTCGGGCAGCGCCGGGGAATGCACGGGGACTGCCGCCTGGGCCGCGGGTGACGCGACAGGCATCGCCACCGAAGCGGCGGGCTCCCGCCCCTGTCGCAAGCACCGCACATCCTCCAGGAAGTCATCCGAAAGATGGTGCTCGGCGATCTGGCCTTCGCCGGCGGCCATGACGGACGCCGTGCGCAGGACATTGGCGAGCTGGCGCACGTTGCCCGGCCACGCATAAGCCTTGAAAAGCGACATCACCGGCGCGCTGATGTCCGGTGTGCCGTGCGGGCACTCGGCCAGCAGGATGCGGCGCGCCACCACGTCGAGGTCGCAACGCTCGCGCAGTGCAGGCAGCTTCACGACGAGGCCGTTCAGGCGGTAATAGAGGTCTTCGCGGAACGAGCCCGCTTCGATCATGTCGCGCAGCTTGCGGTGCGTCGCGCCGATCACCGCGATGTCCACTGGAATCGACTTGAGACTGCCCAGTGGCGTCACGTTGCGTTCCTGCAGCACGCGCAGCAGACGGGCCTGCAGGGGCAGCGGCATGTCGCCGATCTCGTCGAGGAACAAGGTGCCGCCATTGGCCTGCACGATTCGGCCGACCGCGCCCTTGCGGCGCGCGCCGGTGAAGGCGCCGTCTTCGTAGCCGAACAGTTCGGCCTCGATCAGCGACTCGGGAATCGACGCACAGTTGACGGCCACGAAGGGCTGCTTGGCCCGGTTGGAATCCTGGTGGACGGCACGCGCCAGCAACTCCTTGCCGGTGCCTGTCTCGCCGAGAATCAGCAGCGGAATGTCGCGGTTGATGACGCGTTGCACCTTCTGCACCAGCGCACCGATCTGCGGATCGCCAGTGTTCAGATAGTGCAGGCCCGAGAACAGCGTGCCGTCCGCGGAGTTGGCCGTGTCGCCCGCCAGCGTGCCGGAGCGCCTGCGGCTGTCGCCCGCGGCCGCCCGGTGGTCGACGACCTCGGCGGCAGCCTGCGAAAAGGACGGCTCCATGACCATCGAACGCTGGGGCCCGTTGAACCGTGCGTTGACATGAAACTGCCGCCCGCCGGCAAGGCTCAGCATCATCGGCACGGGCAAGGGCGTGCGGAAGTGGTCGAACACCGCCGAAGCGGTCGTGCCGAACAGGCTGGTGAGGCTGTGCATGCGCAGCGCGGCGCTGCTCATGTCGAGCTGGTCGAGCGCGCTGCGATTGGCGCCGAGGATCTTGCCGTCGGCGCCGACCACGATGATGCCCTCGAGCAGCGTGCCGATGAACTCCACACGGCTGTGGAAGTGCAGGCGAAGCCGGTTGCCATAGTCGTCGGACAACCACTGGTTTTCGATCATGCGCGCCGACATGCGCACCAGGCCCATCGTGTGCTGGTGGTAGGAACGCTGGTCACCGGTGACGTCGAGGACGCCGAGCATGTTGCCGCGCGGGTCGAAGATGGGCGCCGCCGAGCAGGTGAGGAAGTGGTTGGCGTGGATGAAATGCTCGCCGCCGTGGACGACGGTGGGAGCCTCCTCGAACAGCGCGGTGCCGATGGCGTTGGTGCCCTTGGAGTGTTCCGCCCAGTTCACGCCCGGTGTCAGGGCGACCTTGTCGGCGCGCTGCAGGAACTTGTCGTCGCCGACGGAATGAAGGATGGTGCCTGTCACGTCGGCCAGCACGATCATGCTTTCGGTGTTGACGATCTGCTCGAACAGCATTTCCATCACCGGCGCGGCGTGCGTGAACAGGCGCTGGTTTCGTTCCCGCGCCACGGTGAGATCGGTGCGCGTCAAGGGCTCGAAGTCGGGCCGCTCGATGCGCGTCAGGCCGAGCGCCGAGCAGCGTTGATGCCACTGCTCGATCAACTCCGTACGCGCCGGCTGCTGGGGGACGGGTAGCGCTGCGGGCGTGGTCCAGGTCCTGGCAGTCGTGGCCAGCGCACGGTGGGTGTCAACCATTGTCTGTCTCCTCTGCCTCTATGCGAGCAGCTTGTCTCGTTCGAAAAACATTGTGTCGTCGGCCAATGTGTCCCGCTTTGATACATCGCAAGCCGACCCCCGCTGTTACACGCCGGCTGCCAGACGGCAAGGATGCCACATGCCGGGACTTTCCACGCAATTTGTGTACCCGCGTGCAACAACTCGGCGTGGCACGGCGTTTGCGGATTCGGCCATGTTTCTACATTTTGATGAACGGAGACTGACATGACGAGTTTCGATCCGAAGGAAGGGCGGCCCCTGAGCAGCCTGCATCGCCGGAAGGCACCATGGAGCCGGGCGGCCCGCAAGGCCGGCGCGCTGTTGGCTGCAGCGGCCTGCATGACCGGCGCCACCCTGGCCTGGTCGCATGGCGACGTGACGCCGCAAGCCGTGGACACCACCGGCCTGCCTGATCTGGGCAAGGAGTGGCGCCCGGAGAACCCCTATCGCGGAAATGGGTCCGCCATCAAGATCGGTACCTCCGCCTACAACCAGAATTGCGCGCGTTGCCATGGCATCGAGGCGATCTCCGGCGGCATCGCTCCCGATCTGCGCAAGATCGACAACGACTGCGCGTCGCTGAAGGATGCCGCGAAGAAGGCCGCCTGCATCAAGGAGATCGACGACTACTTCCTGAACACCGTGCGCCACGGCCGCACGCGCAACGGCGCGGTCTACATGCCGCCGTTCGAAGGCATGATGAGCCAGGAGGCCATCTGGTCGATCAAGGCCTACCTCGAGACCCGTCGCGACAAGCCGATGTAGGAGCCGACATGCACGCCTCTCTGCCGTCGCGACGCGACTGCCTGCGTTGGCTCGGTGCGGCCGGCCTGGCGGGCGCGCCACTGGTCTCGAGCGCCGCGCCGCTGGACCGCATCCGCGAGCGCGGGACGCTCACCGTGGCGCTCTACAAGGACATGCCGCCGTTTCACGTCGACGGCAAGGGCATCGACGTGGAACTGGCACAGGCGCTGGCGGACGCGCTTGGCGTCAAGCTGTCGGTGCTGCCTTTCAACGCCGACGAGAACATGGGCGACGACCTGCGCAACATGGTGTGGCGCGGGCACTACCTGGGCTTTGGTCCGGCCGACGTGCTCATGCACGTGCCGGTCGACAAGCCGCTGATCGACGAGACGCCGCAGGCCCGCATCCTTGCGCCGTACTGGCGCGAGCGCGTCGTGCTGGCACGGCAGCTCGACCGCCTGCCGCAGCTCGATTCCCTGTCCGCCCTGGGCGATGCGAAGGTGGCGGTGCCTGGGCAGACGCTGGCTGGCTGGCTGATGATCGGCGCCGATGGCGGGGCCTACCGCAACCAGCTCAGCACGCAATGGAAGGACGGCGCCGAGGCCGCACGCGCCCTGCAGCGTGGCGAGGTGGCCGCCGCCGCGGGTCTGGCGTCGGAGATGGAGTCGGTGTTGCGTGGCGATGCGCGCTTCGCGATCGCGCCCCTGCCGTCGCCGCGCGCCCAACGCAATGGCTGGGCGGTGGGAATGGCGGTGAAGAAGGACGCGGCAGACCTGGCGCAGGCACTGCAAGCCGGTGTCGACGAGCTCGCCGGCAGCGGGCGGCTGCGCAAGATGTTCGAACGCGCCAACGTCGCCTGGCTGGCGCCTTGAAGCGACAGGGCCAGGGTCCGGCTACGGCCGGCCCTGCGCCTGCAGGGCCTGCCATTCGGCGTCTTCGTACAGCCGCGAGCGCGTCAGGAAGCGCAGTCCGGTCGGGCGTTCGAGCGAGAACATCCCGCCGTTGCCGGGCACCGCATCGATGATCAGGTGCGTGTGCTCCCAGTACTCGAACTGGGATCGGCTCATGTAGAAGGGCGTGCCCGCGATCTCGCCGAGGCAGATGTCGGCATCGCCCGTGATGAACTCGCCCAGGGCGAAGCACATCGGCGCGCTGCCATCGCAGCAGCCCCCCGACTGGTGGAACATCAACGGGCCATGCTGCGCGCGCAGGCGCTCGATGAGCGCCTGCGCGGCCGGCGTCACGGACACGCGACCCACCCGGGCCGTGGCCGGTTCGTGCGATTGCGTGCCGGACGCCATGGGCTGCCCGCTCAGAAGAAGCCCAGCTTGTTCGGGCTGTAGCTCACCAGCAGGTTCTTGGTCTGCTGGTAGTGGTCGAGCATCATCTTGTGGTTCTCGCGGCCGATGCCCGACTGCTTGTAGCCGCCGAAGGCCGCATGAGCCGGGTACTGGTGATAGCAGTTGGTCCACACGCGGCCGGCCTGGATGCCGCGGCCCATGCGGAAGGCACGGGCCCCGTCGCGGCTCCACACGCCGGCGCCCAGGCCGTACAGCGTGTCGTTCGCGATCTCGAGGGCCTCCTCCTCGGTCTTGAAGGTCGTCACCGACACCACCGGCCCGAAGATCTCCTCCTGGAAGATGCGCATCTTGTTGTGGCCCTTGAACACGGTCGGCTTGATGTAGTAGCCCGCCGCCAGCTCGCCGCTCTTCACGTTGCGCTCGCCGCCGGTCAGGCACTGCGCGCCTTCCTGCTTGCCGAGGTCGATGTACGTGAGGATCTTTTCCATTTGCTCCTGCGAGGCCTGCGCGCCCAGCATGGTGGCGGTGTCCAGGGGGTGGCCCTGCGTGATCGCCTCGACGCGCTTGATTGCCCGTTCCATGAACCGGTCGTAGATCGATTCCTGGATCAGCGCGCGGCTCGGGCAGGTGCAGACCTCGCCCTGGTTCAGCGCGAACATCGCGAATCCTTCCAGCGCCTTGTCGAAGAAGGCGTCGTCGGCCGCGAGCACGTCCTCGAAAAAGATGTTGGGCGACTTGCCACCGAGCTCCAGCGTGACCGGGATCAGGTTCTGGCTCGCGTACTGCGAGATCAGCCGGCCGGTGGTGGTCTCTCCGGTGAAGGCGATCTTGGCGATGCGCGGACTCGACGCGAGTGGCTTGCCGGCTTCCAGGCCAAAGCCGTTGACGACGTTGAGCACGCCCGGGGGCAGCAGGTCGCCGATGATCTCCATCAGCACCAGGATCGACGCCGGCGTCTGCTCGGCCGGCTTCAGCACCACGCAGTTGCCCGCGGCCAGAGCCGGTGCCAGTTTCCACACCGCCATCAGGATCGGAAAGTTCCACGGAATGATCTGGCCCACCACGCCGAGCGGCTCATGGAAATGGTACGCGTAGGTCTCGTGGTCGATCTCGCTGATGCCGCCTTCCTGTGCCCGCACGCACGATGCGAAGTAGCGAAAGTGGTCGATGGCCAGCGGCATGTCGGCGGCCAGGGTCTCGCGCAGCGGCTTGCCGTTGTCGAGCGTCTCGGCCACGGCCAGCGTCCGCAGGTTCTGCTCCATGCGGTCGGCGATCTTCAGCAGGATGTTGGCGCGCTCGGTCGGCGAGGTGCGGCCCCAGGCGGCCTTGGCCTTGTGCGCGGCATCCAGCGCCGCCTCGATGTCCTTGGCGTTCGAGCGCGGAATGCTCGTGAAGGGCTGGCCGGTCACCGGCGTCAGGTTGTCGAAGTACTGGCCGTCGATCGGCGCGACCCACTGGCCGCCGATGTAGTTGCCGTATTGCTGCTTGTAGGGGTTCGCAATGCCGAGATTGCGCATTTCTGCCATGTCCATGAAATCATCTCCGTTGAAGTTGAGGAAGGAACGCATGGACTGCTTCGCAATCGGCGGGCCAGCGCGTGCCAACGCATGCCAGCAGATGCAAGTCCTTGTCAGGAAATGGTTTTCGATCGGAGTGCTCCACGGCGGCGTGGCCGCACTGCGCCAGGCGCTGTGCCGAAGCGGAGCAAGGTGTTGCAGATTGAACCAATGCCGCGCGCTCGCGCATGGGCATCGAACTTGCGCGCTTCGTCCGATTCAATCGACTGAAGGAAGAGAGACGAAGCAATGACGACGAAGACATCGAAGCGCATCGAATCGGTCTTGATCGAGACCCGCGTGTTTCCCCCCGACGCCACTGCCAGCGCAGGCGCGCGCATCCCCAGCATGGCGGCCTACGACGCCCTCTGCAAGGAGGCGGCGGACGACTTCGACGGCTTCTGGGCCCGCCTGGCGAAGGCCAACGTGGTGTGGAGCAAGCCCTTCACGCGCACGCTCGACGAGTCGGATGCGCCTTTCTACAAGTGGTTCGAGGACGGCGAGCTCAACGCCTCGGCCAACTGCCTGGACAAGCACATCGGCACGCCGGTCGAGCACAAGACCGCGATC
>NZ_JBFUHO010000053.1:0-47871 GCF_056402355.1 Variovorax sp. P4_B11 | reverse complement strand
CGCCGACCTCTGCGTCCTGGCTGAACCAGGTCGAACGCTGGTTCGCCACCCTGACGCAGAAGTACATCCGCCGCGGCACGCATCGCTCCACGCGCCAGCTCGAACAGGCCATCAGGCACTACATCAAGATCAACAACAGCGCCCCCAAGCCGTTCGTCTGGTCAAAGACTGCCGATGACATCCTTGCGAGCGTCGAGAGATTTTGTTTGCGAACTTCTAACTCACGACACTAGATATCCGCGAGGTTCTTTCCGAGGTTCAACTCGAACTCGCCCGGCTTCCCGATGCCGCTCTTCATCAGTTTCGGAATGCGTTGCTGGAATCCCTGCCAGGCGAACGTCTTGAAGAAGGTGTCTTGCGTTTCCTGAAGATCCGCACCGCTCGGCAACCCGGTTTTATTGATGGTCGCCTTAGATATCGCCAGCACGCTTTTGTCGAACGACAGCACCCGTGCCACGAACCCGGCGACATGCCCGTCCAGCTCGTCTTCCGGAATGGCGCGATTGATCCAGCCGTAACGTTCCGCAGTGTCCGCATCGAAGTCGTCTGCGCCGAGCACGATCTCCAGAGCGCGCGCGCGGCCGACGAGCAGCGGCAGGCGTTCTAAGGCACCTCCCCCCGGAATCAGCCCGGTGCCGACTTCCGGCTGGCCGAAGATGGCCTTCTCTCGGCTCGCGAAGCGGATGTCGCACCCCATCGCGAACTCGCTGCCGCCACCACGCACGCGCCCCCTGATGACCGCGATGCTGAGTACGCTGCTGGCGGCAAGGCGCTGCGCTGTCTCGATCCACGGAGGAATGCCGAAGCGACTGCGCGGCTCCGCCGTGCTGTAGTGTGCGACAAAGAAGTCGGGGTTTGCACTCTCAAAAGTGACTATCTTCAGCGCCTTGTCTGCCTCGATCTCGGTAACGAGGTCGTAGAGCTCGTCGTACATACTGTCGTCGATTAGGTTGATCGGCGGGTTGTCCAAGATCACTCTCCAGTGACCTTGCGCCGCTTTGTCGACAAGCAGCTTCTTCTTTCTGTCAGTCATCATCTTCTCCGCGTGGAGTTGTGAGGGCTTGTCTGGGTACCAGCGCCGCCAGCCGTTGCATGAACTCCTGCGCGACATAACTGGCCTCGATCTTGCCCACCAGCGCCTGAAACTCCAGCACGGTCTCAGGTTGACGATGTTGGATGGCGGGTCTTCGAACGGGGGGCGCTACCGCTAGCCGGAGGACGCTTCGATGCGGAATTGGCTATCGGCCATGTCAGCTCCTCAAGCTACTTGGAGTTCAGATCAGCTTGGAGGTGTCGAGCACCAACTTGCCGCGGGTGTGACCCGTGCCTACGGCTTCGTAGGCCTGCTTCAGTTGGTCTAGCGCAAAGACCCGACTGACGTGCGGCTTGATGATGCCGGCGTCCACCAACTTCGCGATCTCGGCCAACTGATCGGCGTCCGGGCGGGTCAGTGGTCCATGAAACTCCGCGCCACGCGAGGCCGCAAGCTCTTCGTACTGGGCGATTCCTGCGGCTGCGCCCTTGGCCATCGCCTCTGGGAGGCCCAGCGACATGAACGCGCGCGCGTCCGCCACCATGACCAAGCCCACGTAGCGCCCGCCGGGTGCCAACGTGTTGATGGAACGCTCGACCAGTTCGCCGCACACACCGTCATAGACCACGTCGAACGGGCCGAAGTCTTCGAAGCGCTGCTTGGTGTAGTCCACAGCAACGTCAACGCCCAGTTCCTTCAGGAAGGCTTGGTTGGCGGTACCGGCAGTTGCTGTCACATGCGCACCGAAGTGTTTTGCCAGCTGGATGGCGAATGTACCGACGCCGCCGGCGCCGGCCTGGATCAGGACGCGGTCGCCATTTTTCAGGTTGGCGCGCTCGAAAAACGCTTGCCAGGTGGTCAGGGCCACAGTTGGCAGGCTGGCCGCTTCGATGTGGGAAATCTTCGTGGGCTTCCTGGCGAGCAAGTCATTGGCGACTACCGCACGCTCTGCGTACGCGCCAGGCGCGCGGTTGGCCATGCGCGCGTAGACCTCGTCACCCACCTTGAACTGAGAGGGACCGCTGACCTCGCGCACCACACCGGATATGTCGAAGCCCGGCACCTGAGGGAAGGAATAGGGCAGCACGCGTTGAAAGCCGCCGGCACGCATGGCCGGCTCCACGGGGTTGACGCCCGCAGCCTTGATTTCGATCAGCGACGTGCCCTCGGAAAGGACTGGCTCTGGCAGTTCGCCAGATGACACCACCTCGTTGCCGCCATAGGCGGTCAGATAACTTGCGCGCATTTCAGATCTCCTGTGTGGTAGCCATTCACCAACTTGTCAACAAGCAGCTTCTTCTTTCCTTCAGTCATCATCTTCTCCGGGTTGAGGGTGTCAGGACTTGCGTCGGTTTCAGTCGATTGCTGTGTACCGGTCGGTACAAGCGCATCATATACCAAACGGTACAATGCGCAAATGGCAAGGAAACTGATTCGAGAGAAAGCGCTGGAACAGGCCTTGCGCCTTTTCTGGCGTAACGGCTACAACGGCACGTCGATGGAGATGTTGACGAAGGAGCTTGGTGTCGAAAAGCCCAGCATCTACGCGACATTCGGCAACAAGCGAAGCCTTTACCTGGAGGCATTGCTCCACTACCGAACCAGCATGGTCAGGCAGGTTGCGGAATTCCTCGACTCCGCTGCCAACCCGCGTGCAGGCATCGACCGTGTGGTCCGTTTCATGATGACTTCGCTGTACGAGCCAGGCGTGCAGGAGGGTTGCATGGTGACCAATGCCGCGCTGGAGCTGGCCGATCAAGACCCAGAAGTTGCTGCGCACGTGAGTACCATGCTCCGCGAGATCGGCAGCTTGTTCGAAAAGTCGTTGGTGGCAGGACAGAAGTCGGGCGAGGTGACGACTCGTGTCTCCGCAGACCTGCTAGCGGCTTATCTCGTCAACGCGGTCGAAGGGGCTCGGGTCATGGAGAAGACTCGGCCAAGCAAAGAGAAGCTTCAGGCACTCGCGCAGTTTTCCTTGAGTGCATTGGACCCTGCGGTTTGACGCGCCTCGCCATGAGCGTTGGCAAGAGCGAAGCACAGTGGCGCGCTGGGTGGCAAACCGTGGCCGGATTTTGTCGAAGCCTCCCGCCCGCCGGCGCAAACCCCGGCTCTCCCACATCTTGGTGTCTGCGGCTCCGGCATGTCGGCAAGCTTTGCGAAAAGCGACCTTCCGTACCGCTAGGTTGTCCGTCCATGGCTGACCCTAAGCACTGGACCATGGGGTAGCAGCGCGGGAGCTGCAGCCGGGTTGTCGTTGCGTCTGGAGTCGGACTATGTGGTGCAGGCCGCGCAAGCCGGCGATGACCCGTTGAACATGCGGCTCGCGCTCCTCACACACGAGCCGTCGCGTGAGGTGTTGACGGCGGTGGCGTCCCTTTCGGACTGGGGCCAACCATTGGCCACCGGCCGCGGCCGCGGGGGTGGCTTTTCACCTCTGCCGCGGCGTGCCATTGGCCCAGGTGATCGAGATCACGGTGGTCAAGGAGGGTGTGAAGATCGACAAGGTCTTCGTCGCCGTTGATGTGGGCACGGCGCAGCACGTTGGCGCGGTCCACCACGGCGTCTTGCATCAGCACGCGCCACCGGGACGGACCCAGAGGCTGCGGGCGTGGCTGAGGCGGTCGTTGCAGGCAATCAGGTCGTCGGTCCGCTCGGATGACATGCGTCAAGTCTAGTTCGCGCATCGCGCCAACACATCAGCGAATCGCGCCAAGCAAGATAGACGCTGTTGGCGCGTTTCGCTGCCAATCTGGCGCCATTGGCGAGTGCGCGCGGACAGCGTCGTTGGAACAATGGCCTCATTGAATCGACAGAACAATTCGACCTGCCATAGGGCTGCAGCGACCCCCCAAGACCTACAACGGAAAGCGAATCGAATGAGTAAGCAGATCACGGAACGGACCTCGGTGATTACCGGTGACGCTACCGGAAACGAACGGGCCAAGGCAAGTCAGGGCATCAATGCGCCCACCGCCGTTCTTATCGGGGCGACCGGAGGACTTGGCCACGCCCTTGCCAGACTCCTCGCGGCCGAGGGCTTCCGGATCGTGCTCGCGGCGCGGCGCGAGCAAGACGCCGCGGTGCTGACCGGCCGAAGCGACGGTTCGGCGATTTACCTGCGCGCGGATGTCACCGATCCGGCGAGCCTTGAGAAGCTCGCGGCTGCGGCTTTCGATCACCTCGGCCGGATCGACGCGGTGGTGAACCTCGCGGGCATCTCGCCGCGCAAGCCCCTTGAGGACTACACGACGGCCGACGTCGACGCGCTGATGGCGGTCAACGTGAAGGGGCCGATCTTCGTGACTCAGGCATTCCTGCCGAGGTTGCTAAAGCAAACCGGCGGTGGGGTGGTCGTCCACCTCGGTGGCGCCATGGACGGCCGCGTAGCGCTGCCGTTCATGAGCGCCTATGCGGCCACCCGCGGTGCGCTGGCAAGCTACGTTCAAGGCGCCAACCGCGAGCTGGCCGGGACCGACGTGGTGCTTTCGTTCTTCGGGCCGGTACCCTCCAACACCGAGTCAGAGTCTCCGTATTTCGACATGTGGCGCAAGATGGGCGTTGCCCTCTGCGAGCCCGAAGTGGTCGCGCGCGAGATCCTCGCCACCATCCGCCAGCGACGTCGCTCCCATGTGATGGGCGGAGGTCTACTCAAGATGCTCACGCTTGCGAACGCCGTGTCGCCGTCCATTGCCGACGCGATTGGTCTGCGGCGATTCGGGAAGCTCATCAAGCAGCATAGTCCACGCTGATCTTCGCACGGGGCGCCTCGCGCCCGTCACCGGCGGCAAGCGGAGGGGCCACCGCTCCTAGCCCAACGTCGTTTCCGTGCGCGGCTTTGCCGTGGGGCGGCTCTCGAGGGTCGAAGGGTGCATGGACGCATTTGGAGCGGCTCGCCCCTCGGTATGAGCAAGACGCCCTCAACGTGCCAGCCCTCTGACTACGTCACTGTGGCTCTCGGTCTCGGCACTCGCACCAAGCCGTCCGACACCATGACCAGGATCTCTTCATCGGAGGCGAAGGTGCAGGGCTCCCCGACTCCGTCGAACGTGAGCCACTCGACGGTGAAGCGGTGCGCCCGAGCAAGCAGCTGCTGCCCGGATGCCGTCGCCGCGGGCGACCCGCTGCCGAAGTCCACGAAGGTGCGCTGTCGTATCGGAAGTGTTGCCATGGGAAAGGTGTCGAGTTGATCAACGATCCTAAGTCGAGCACCGAGCGAAAGCGCGGATGGTCGCCTCACTTTCCGGCAGCCGGAATGCGTGTAGTAGTTGTTCTTCGCTCGTTTCGAGATTCGCAGGGTTTTCCAGCTGATTACGCCTGGGCCGGCGCAAGGGTTCTGTCAACTGGCTCGCTACCTGGTCAGATCCTTGAGATACGTTGTATCTCACCTCTGCGCACGCCGCCAGTCACAACTCTGATCGTCGAGAGCTCAGTCATTCAATCGCCGGAAGTCAGAATGACTGCAATGTCTTGCCGGTCGCCAAGCAAGCGAATCACATCCAGATGGTCTTCGGTTTCGAAGTAAAGCCACTGCATGGGAAATCCCTCGACGCGCCACGATCGCAATCCGGGGATCTCGCACAACTGCCCCAGTCGCGGCGAGCCCATCGCGGGCATGCGCTGAATCGGTTTCAGCGCCGCAAGCGCTGCGTCGAACATCCGCTCGC
This sequence comes from Variovorax sp. P4_B11, assembly GCF_056402355.1. NCBI lineage: Bacteria > Pseudomonadati > Pseudomonadota > Betaproteobacteria > Burkholderiales > Comamonadaceae > Variovorax > Variovorax sp. P4_B11. The sequence goes on along the minus strand of NZ_JBFUHO010000053.1, from coordinate 42,174 downwards.
CCAACGCCCGCCCGCCCTTCTGCACATAGTAGGCCACGGCGTCGACGAGATCTTCCTCGGCCAGCGGTCGCAGCTTGGCCGGCTTCAACGCGCAGCGCCCAGAGCACGCTCCTTCAACTCAGCCACGACCTTGCGCGTGAGCGTGCGACCGGTACCAGAACTCAGCCCTTCCTCGATCAACTCACGCAGACGTTTCTTTGCCTGATCTTCCTGGTCCCGCCGAATCAGTTCACGAAGATATTCGCTGGTGTTGCCATACTGACCCGAGCGCACGCGCTGGTCGACGTAGCTCCGAAGGGCTTCGGGGAGGGCAAAACTCATTGTATTCGTGCTCATGTGCCCATGATCGCGTGACTATCAATAGTTGTCAAGACGGCCAGATCCCTGCGATGGTAGGCGCGCAAAGCAGGCTTCTGCACCTCCACGGAGGCCCATCGAGTCGAGACGGGCAGCATCGAGAACTTGGCCCGTTGGGGAAGCGACGGCCGCAAGGGAGCCCCATCGGCCACGTCAGGCTCCCTGAGCGCTGCACAAACCTCTGCTTTGACGGTGCAGAATGCAATCGCCTCTTAAAGGCGAGCCGTTCGACCTTGAACCGAGCCGAGCCGAGCCGGCAATCTATGCTTTCGACTGCTGGTCAACGCCATGCGGAGGTGCCATCGGCGAGATGACCAGACCATCGCGATCGATGCAGATGAATTGCCCCGGAGCGAACACCGCGTCCCCGAAGGCCAGCTCGATGTCTTCCTCGCCCAGTCCGGATCTGCCGCCGCGCATGGGCACATGGCCGACGGCCAGCACCGCAATGTCCATGGATTGGAGTGTGTTGACGTCGCGCACCATGCCGTTGATGACGACGCCGGCCCAGCCGTTTTCGATCGCCAGTCGCGCCATGTTGTCGCCGAAAATCGCCACGCGCCGCGATGCACCGCCGTCGATCACCAGAATGCGGGCGTCGCCCGGCTGTTCGAGCCGATCGCGCAGCAGTGCGGCATCCTCGAAGCAACGCAGACATGCGATGAGACCCGACGCGCTGCTGCGTCCGCCATAGGAGTTCATGGGCGCCCGACACACCTGGACGTTGTCGCCGAAGCGGTCGCACAGATCGGAAGTTGTCTCAGACGGCATGGCGTGCCGGCTCAGTCGAGCGTGGCGCCCGACTGCTTCACCAACTTCTGATGCTTGGTGAGTTCGGACTGGAAGAAGGCCGGGGCCAACTCGGGCCCGGTGTCGAGGATCGTGAGTCCCTGTGCCGCTATCGCACGCTGGGCCTCGGGCGAGGCGAGCGCCGACTTGATAGCGGCATATTCGCTGTCGACGATCGCCTTCGGCAGGCCGCCAGGACCGACGAGCGCGATCCAGGCATCGAAGCTGTACTTCGGCACGCCCGCCTCAGCGAGCGTCGGCAGGTCGGGAAGCGCCGCGGAACGTGTCGGCGTGGACACGGCCAGCGCCCGCAATGCGCCCGCCTTCACTTGCGGACCGACCTGCGAGATCGACACGAAGCCCAGCTGCACCTGGCCACCGATCACGTCCGTGATCAACGCCCCGGTGCCGCGGTAAGGCACATGCTTCATGTCGATGCCGGTCTCGCTGACGAGCAACTCCCCCGCAAGATGCAGAGTGCTGCCGTTGCCAGCCGATCCGTAGTTGAGCTTGCCCGGATTGGCCCTGGCATAGGCCAGCAGTTCCTTGACGCTGTTGACGGGCAGCGCCGGATTGACGACCAGCACCAGCGGTACCGTGGCGAGCACCGCGATCGGCGTGATGTCCTTCATGCTGTCGTATGGAATCGACTTGTAGATGCCGGGGTTGATGACGTGGTTCGACGAAATCATGCCGAGCGTGAGTCCGTCCTTGGGCGCCTTCGCGATCTGGCTGGTTCCCGGGATTCCGCCGGCACCGACGATGTTCTCGACGACGATCGGGTGGCCGGTGGCTTTGCCGAAGCCGGGTGCCACGGCGCGCGCGACCGCATCGACTGTCGAGCCGGCGGCCAACGGCACGACCAGCCGAAGCGGCTTATCGGACTGCGCATGGGCGGCGACCAGGCCTCCGAGGGCAAGAAGGGCCGCCAGCGCGATGCGCCGGAAGGGATTCGGGTTCATGGGTTGTCTCCTGATATGCGGATTCGGGCGTGCTGTTGCCGAAGGGTTTCGAAAGACACAAGTTCACCGGCGATCGCGCTCGCAGCCACGGTCGGCGGACTCGCCAGCCAGACCTGGCCCGGGCCGCCGCGGCCCGGAAAATTGCGGTTGATGGCGCTGACCGTGGTCTGGCCGACGCTCACCGAGCCGCCGGGTCCGCAGTTGCCGCAGGCACCGCACGACGGCTGCAGCATGCGTGCGCCGACCTTCTCGAAGGCATGCATGTAGCCCTGCGCGATGCAGTAGTCGCGCACGGCCGTGGTGCCGAACTGAAGGAACAGTTGGACCCCCGGTGCCACCTTCAGCCCGCGGTCGGCGGCCCAGCGCAGCACAGCGTGGTAGTGGTCGAAATCCTCGCGCTTGCCGGCGGTGCACGATCCGCCATAGGCGATGTCGATGCGCACAGGCTCGTCGACCTGCGACAGCGCCGCGCCGTTTCCGGGGTCCCCGGGCCGCGCCACCATCGGAGGCACCGCGGCGCAATCAACGCGCAGGGTGTCGGCATACGACGCGCCCGGGTCGCTGCGCATCCAGGGTTCGATCGTGACGTCGATGCCGCGACGCTCGCGCAGGAAGCGCACCGTCTCCGCATCGGGTGCGACGATGCCCGTGAAGCCGCCGAGCTCGGCCGTCATGTTGGTGAGGGTGGCTCGCTCGTCGGTGGACAGGGCTGCGATCGCATCGCCGCAGAACTCGAAGACCTTCCCAACGCCGCCGCCCGCGCGGATGAAAGGCATCGACAGCAGGTGCAGAACGATGTCCTTGGTCGTGATGCCCGCGGGCACTCGGCCTTCCAGCACGATACGCAGCGTCTGCGGCAGAGTCATCCGCACCGCGCCGGTCACGAAGGCGTTGGCCATGTCGGTGGTGCCGACGCCGAAGGCCACGCAGCCCAGCGCGCCGCTGTGAGGCGTGTGCGAATCGGTGCCGACCACGAGCTGGCCCGGCAGCGCGTAGTGCTCGGCGACCATCGCGTGCGAGATGCCCGCCACGTTCGATCCGTCGTCGCGTGCGGCCTCGGTCTCGGTCAGCGTTCGGTGCGAGCGCAGGCCGTGAGCGGCGGCGAACGCGCGCTGCGCTTCGACCATGCGGTGCACGTTCGGCACCAGACCGCCTCGCACGTGGGCCGGGCTTTCCTCGACATAGGAAGTATGGTCCTCGAACACGATGATCGAGGCCGGCTCATGCAGCGTCAGCGACGGACCGAATTCCGACTTCAGCATATGCGCCGCCATGCCCGTGTAGTACTCGTGGATGAAGCGCCAGTCGGCGCGCACGAAGGCACCCTCGCCCGGCGCGGGATTCGCGCCGGTCAACGCGGTCGCCAGGGCATGGCGGGCCACGATCTTCTCGAACAAGGTGCGCGGGCGCGCGTCGGTGGGCTGCGACACGACATGAACGTCCTGCATGGACTGCCGGCCGAAGCGCAGCAGTCCGCCGCTCGCGAGGATGCGGGCAGCCAGGGCATCGCGCCCCGTCAGCAGCGCATCGAGCGGAATCGGCTCGCCGGCCTGGATGCGCTCGACCAGGCCGAAGTCGGTCGAGGTGAAGAGCCCGATGTTGTCGGCGTTCTGGCGGTAGATGCGCTCGAAACTCTCGGCAATGACCAGCCGCACGCCAGCCATCTTCTCGGCGGCGGGACTGTGCTCACGCGAAGAACCCTTGCCGTAGCGCCGGCCCCCCACCACGACTTCGATGCCATGCGAGCGGATCGCATCGAAGCCGATGGGCGTGGCGTCGCCCGCCCGGAAGCCCGTGTAGGGGTAGCGGCCGAGCTTGTCGTCGTAGTGCGTGAGGATGGGCAGCGGCGTGATCTCGTCGGTCGACACGTCGTCGCGCAGCGGCCGTGCCTTGTCGAGGCTCACTGCGTCGCCACCCAGGCTGCGGGTGACGATGTCGGCCGAGCAACTCAGAAAGAGCATGGTCGGCGCGAAACGCAGGGCTGGCGGGTTGGCTGGCATGCCGAATCTTCGCCACCACGGCGCGCGCAGGAAAGCGCTGGTGCGTCAGACCGGCTCTCGCGGAATGCGAGATCGGTATTTACCCTTGAAGGCTTTCAATCAAGGCCGCGACAGCGCGCGGCCTCGGCGACTTGCGCAGCGCGTAGAGGCGCAGTTCGCGCTGCGCCCAGGGCTCATCAAGCGCCAGGCGCACGAATCGGGGGTTGCCCGCGTAGGCAGCGGCTGCGCTCTGCGGGATCACCGCGATGCCGAGCCCCGCCTCGACCATACGGCAGACCGCGTCGAAGCTGCTGACCGACACGGTCGGGTCGAAGCGGCGGTGCAGCGCGGTGGCCCGCTCATGCAGCGAGCGGTCCAGCGCGCCGCCCTGATGGACGCCGATCAATGAATACTCGAGCGCCTGCGCGAAACTCATCGACTTGCGCCTGGCCTGGGCATGGTCGGCACGCAACACCACCTGCAGCGGATCGGTGGCGAAGGACCAAGTTTCGAGCCCCGCCGGCACCGGCACTTCGACACCGACACCCACATCGGCGAGGTCGTCGAGGCAAGCCCGAATCACGTCGCGGGTGTCGTCCTCCTGCAGCGAGACCGCGACACCCGGGCAGCGCGCCATGAACGCACGCAGGCGCTCCGGCAAGAAGCCGATCACGGCCGACATGTTGGCGTAGAGGCGCACGGTGCCGCGCACTTCGTCACCCGCGGTTTGGACCTCGCGCACCAGCGCTTGCAGGTCCTCGTCGATCTTTTCCCCTCGCATGAGCACCATCCGGCCGGCTTCGGTCAGCGCGACGCCGCGTGGGGACCGGATGAGCAACGGCGTTCCAAAGGCGTGTTCGAGGTCGGCGAGGCGTCGACTGAGTGCCGAAGGGGCAATGTGCTCCTGCTCCGCGGCGCGCACGATCGAGCCCGCCCTTGCTGCGGAAACGAACAAGCGGAGGGTGTAGGGGTCGACGCGACGGGCCAAGGTCAAGTTTTGATCGTGAGGCAAACATTGTTGCAGCGTTGCAAGTGACTACGTTCATCGCCGAATCTTGACCAGCAAATATCGCCTTTGGCCCAGTCGAAATCGTCCCCAACATCCGGGAGCGCTCCCGCGCAAGGCCGTTCATGGCTCGGCCTGCAGCCGCCGCATTTCCCCCGTGCAGCCGTCTGGCAGCACATGTGACAGCGGCGACGACGACACGTCGAACATGCCGCGCGTATCGGCGCAAGCGCACAGGCGGATGCGAGGGGCGGCGACCTTCACGGTGCCGAACAACGTCTGTAGAGTGCGGGTGCGCTGATCGCGTAGCCGTCTCAGCTTCAGGCAGTCGCGRCAGACCCGGGCGCAGGTGCCGTACTCACGATTTGGCTCTGCACGATGCGCTGCTGTAGCTCTGCCAGTACCGCCTTGGCTTCGGCAAGGCCGAGGCCCACGCCGTCGGCGGTGAGATCGCCAAGGCCGCGGCGCAGAGCACCGATTTCGCAGGTCGTCACCTCACCCCAGCCGGTTCTAGCTTCGAGCCTGACCGTCTACTCCATGATGCCCCCTCCTGACCATAAGCGACGAGCGTCGCATGGCTGGTCTGGGCAGCCCAGGTCTTTTCCACTCCCTCTACTAGGTGTCGCCGGCGCTGTTCAGAGAGTCGGCCGCCTCGATGCGCATCAACAAGGAAGCGATCTTCGGGCCGGTGAGGAGCGTGATCCGGGTCAAGCACTACGAGGAAGCGCCGGCCACGGCCAACGACACCGAGTTCGGGCTGTCGGCCGGCATCGCCACCACCTCGCTGAAGAACGCGACGCACTTCAAGCGCCACAGCCAGGCCGGGAGGGTGATGGTCAACCTGCCGGACGGCGGACGTGGACCACCACGTCCCGTTCGGCGGCCGCAAGGGCTCGAGCTACGGGCCGCGCGAGCAGGGCCGGTATGCGCAGGAGTTCTTCGCGGTGCCGAAGACGACCTACACGCTGGGCTGAGACCTTGCGGGACAGACTAAGAAACAGCAGTTTTTTGCTCTGTCCTCAGCGCGATGGCCAGGCCATGCTTTCACCGAACCGCGATCGCTGCGACCTACACCCTGGCCCTTGCAAGGGGTTGTCCGCCAGGGAAGGCACGTTTCCCGGAATGCCCTATCGCAAGCCAGCCGACGGGTTTGCTTTGCGCAGACACTGTTCCAAAAACAATGCGGCGCTCTCCATGGCCTGTTGTGCCTCGGGCTGCAAAGTCGCAACGAAGTGCCACGCGTGAAACATATGGGGCCAGACTTCGAGAGTCATCCTGACACGATTCTCGGCAAGGTGCGCCGCGAGGCGCATGCCGTCCGTGAGCATCAGCTCTGCTTCGCCCATCTGGACCATGATGGGCGGCAGACCCGTTACATCGGCGAAGACGGGCGATGCCATCGGATGATTTGGCAAAGCGCCTTGCAGGAACACTCTCGCCAAGAAGACAAGACCGGCTTTGCTGTTCAAAGGGTCGATCGTTTCCCGATTGGTCATCGAGATGCCCGTGTGCTCCAGGTTGGCCCAAGGCGAAATGGCCACCCCTCCAGCCGGCAGTGGGACGCCGGCGTTGCGGGCAGCCACCATCGCGGTCACGGTCATTGCGCCACCAGCAGACTCGCCGGCAAAGACGATCCTGCTGGCTGGGTGACCTGMATCGAGCAAGCCTTTGTAGAACCGCAGGGTATCGTCGATGGCAGCCGGAAACGGGTGCTCGGGCGCGAGCCGATAGTCCGGCAGGAACACCTTGGCGCCCAACATCTTCGCAAGATTGCCACTGATGCCGTGGTAGCCGTCCGGCCCGCCCACGATGTACGCGCCCCCATGGATATAGACAACGATGGCATCGGTCTTGAGGACGTCGGGGATCGCCACCTGACCCGGTATCCCGCCAATGGCGACATGCTCGAACGTGATGCCCGCCGGTGCAGGGTTCTGCGCCAGCATCCTGCTGTAGAGCGCCCGGATCTCGTCCAGAGATACCTTCTTGTTCTCGCCCGTCAGGACAGGTCCCAAGTCCAGCAAGCTCTCGCTCCATTGCTTCACAAAGGCCTGCGCTTCATTTGTCAGCATCGATATTCTCCAGTTGGTAGCAAAGCAGGGCTCGACGCCCTTCCATCCCCGGCCTCGCGCGCCAGAGCCAGCGCAGCCTCAGACGCTCGGATCGGAGAAGAAGCCCACGATCTCGGGAAGCACAAGCTCCGGGGCTTCCAAGGTGGGACTGTGGCCGATCTTCTTCAATCGGATCAGCTTCGCGTTGGGCAGCTCCGCCTTCATCTGGTCCGACCACGCCGGCGGACGGGGCATGTCTTCTTCGCCGTTGATGATCAGCACCGGGATCTTTATCGAGGGCAGCAATTCGACCGAGCTCTCGCGATGCATGACGCCCTTCATCGCAGGACGCAGCGACTTCGGCAGGGCGGCGATCCGGTCGCGCCAGTACGCCACCATCTCCTTCTTGGCGGGGTTCTGGCGGGTGGTCTCGCCGAACATCACCCGCATCGTCATCTCCAGTATCTCGCCTGTGAAGCCTTGGTTGCCGGCATCGACCACCCACTGCGCGAAGAGAGCACCCTGTTCGGGCGGTTCGCCGCAGGCCGATGAGCCGGCGACGACCAGCGAACGGAACAACTCCTGGCGTCGCGCGATCAGACGGAATGCAACGTCCCCTCCCATCGACTGGGCCATCACGTTGATCGACCTGATGCCCATCGCATCGATGAGCGCCTGCATGTCGTCCGCGCATTGGTCCATGCTGATGATGTCAACGTCCTCGATCGCGCTCTTGCCTTGTCCGCGGAAATCGGGACGGATCACCCTGAACTTGCCTTTGGCGGCCTTGACCAGGCCGTCGAACATGGTGCCGTCCAGGAAGCAGGAGTGCAGGCAGAGGACGACGGGAAGATCGCTCTCTCCTGTGTCCTCGACCCATAAAGTCGTGCCGTTGATCTCTTTGTGAGTGCCTTGTGCCATGGAAACTCTCCGTTTTTAAATCCCAATTGCCCTTGCTCGTCGGGATCCCGGCCGAGGGCAAACCTGCCGAAATAGGTTCGGCGCCACATCGACGATTTCTCTAGCGCGGAGCCTTGCCCACGCCGGCCTTCTCAAGGAAGGCCCGTACCGTCTCGCAGAATTCGAGCGGGTTCTCGGTCATCGGGTAATGCCCGGTGCCCGCCAGCACCGCGATTTCGCTGCCAGGGATGCGAGATGCGGTCTCTTCAACCTTGCTTTGATAAACGAGCCAATCGGCGTCACCACGCAGCAGCAGGACGGGCGCCTTGATCTTTCCCACCTGGTCTCGCTTGTCGAAATTGCCGTAGCCGGTCAAGTCGCCGCGCATCACTTCCGGCGTGGTGCGAGAGATCTGCCACACCACATCGCGTGCCCGGTCAGGCGGCGTGCGATAACCGGTCATGGACCGAGACCAGGCGCCGATGATCTCAGTGCCGTTCATTAGCAGCATGTCGAGGAAGAACTCTGAAACCGTCGGTGTGTAGTCCGCGCCCTCGGCCGACACGATCGCGCTGTATGCATCGGGTCGGCGCGCGCCCAGTTCCAGCACGAGATTTCCGCCCATGGAGCAACCGATGATGGCGGGCTTCACGAGCCCGAGTTTGTCCATCAGCTTTTCGTTGAATTCAGCATGACGCGTCAGGCTTTGAAATGGGCCATCCGCCGGCAGTTCCGACTTCGAGTGACCCGGCGCATCGACGGCGATGACGCGATAGTTGTCGGACAGGCCTTCGAGCACATGCCGGTACATCAGGGTGTCCTGCGCTGCCGCATGGAAACAGATGATCGGATTGCCTTCGCCCGCCTCTTCGTAATAGACACGGATCCCGTCGACGACGACGTAGTGACCGTTGATCTCCTTGCCAGACGACTTCCCTGCTGGCGAATACGAGGCCGCGTCAAGCGACTCGGGCTTGCCGACTCGCTTCATCGCGTCAAACGCCCGAGCCATGACGTCGACGTAGCGCCAGGCGGCCACCGTGTTGCCTGACAGCGCAAGGCGACCCAGACCGGGCGAAAGCGCCTCGAACCAATCGATCTTGCCGTCGAGCACGCGTTGCCATTCCTCGTCGGGCCCGCCGACCTCGATCTCCGCACCCAGCGGAATTCCATCGGGAAATGCCGCGACCGCGCGGCCGGCCACGACGGCCAACGTCGAATGGCCCTTGTCGTGATTGAACTGGATCTGCCCGCTGAAATATTTGGCGGCCTTGGTCCAATGGGTGTCGGCGTTGAGCTCCGCGATATAGCGCTCCCACCAACCGTTGTCTGAAAGCTTGAACATGATCTGTCTCCGAGTATTGGGATCGTCAGTCGACTGTGGCGCAGCGGGTGATCCAGATCCCGCGCGCCTGCATCGTCGGCAACCACTTGGCTGGCTGCCTGGATGCGCCTTGATTCTTCAATGTGAAATGTTGCTGTTGGGCGGGACCGCTGGCGAACGCGCAGCTTCCTGGCCGATGTTTCCATCGAAACCGCAGCCATCGAAGCCGCGCAATATCCACTTGCGCGCCACACTCTCTGCCATCGTCGGCGCATGAGCCAGCGCCTGCGCTGCCTTGTTGCCCCACATCGGCTTGGCCGGGGTGAACGTGATGGTTCGCTCCATGATCAGACTCCGCATGGAAACAGCGCCGGTCGGTCAGTGGGACGACCGTTCGCGCAGCATCACCACCGCGCACAGGATGACCACACCGTAGATCACATCACGGATCGAGGGCGGGATCATCGTGCCGGCAAGCAACGTCTGCAGGGCGGTCAGCAGCAGCACGCCGCCGATCATCCCGACGTACTTTCCGCGTCCCCCGGTGATGAGAGTGCCGCCTATAACGACCACGGCGATCGATGGCAGCAGGTAGGGGTCTCCCATCCCGAGGCTGGCCTGCCCGCCGAAGCCCGTGAGCATCACCCCGACGAGCGCCGAGCACAGCCCACTTAAGGCATAGACGCTCATGGTCACGCGCCCGACGTTGACACCGGAAAGATGGGCCACCCGCTGGCTGTTGCCGACTGCATAGACCTGCCGCCCGAACACAGTGCGCGACAGCAGGACGATCCCAAGAAAGGCAAACAGGATCACGGCAAACACCACCGGTGTGAACGGTCCGATCCGCGCATTCATGAGCCACTTGAGAGCGGGCGGCGCGAATCCATCGGGCGTGCCGTTGCTGTAGAGCAGCGCGATGCCCTGCAGAAGCCCGTTCATCGCCAGGGTTGCCACGATCGGCGGAAGTTTGAACAGCACGATGGCCAGCCCATTGACCAGGCCGATCAGGACCCCGATTCCGAGCACCAATGGCACCGCCCACAGCGCGGCTTCGTTGCTGCCGCGGGCCAACCCTCCGAGCAAGATGCCACAAAGCCCGATGGTCCAGGGCAGCGACAGGTCCAGCCCCCCGGTCAGAATGACGGTGCCCTGGCCCAAGGCCAGCACCACCAGGAAGGAACCCAGCAGGATCAAGGTGTTCAGGTAACCCATGTCGATCGGACGTCCGAGCAGGACCGTGACGAGCATGATCAGCAGCAGACATACGTAGGCCGGCAAGACATAGCGAAGCGCGGTGCCGTGTGTCTTGAGCCAATTCGCGCCGACAGGCAGTTGCCGCGCCGGCTCCACCAGCCGCACCACGGGTCTGGAGCGCGCAGAGTCGGCAAGGCGCCGTTTGACGGTCTGGCGCCACCAATGCGCAAGCTCCGCGCGCGACACGCCGGTCGTGCCGAGCGCTGCCGCGATCAGGACCAGGCCTTCCACGATGGTGCCGTAGTAGGCCGGCACGTTCAGCACCAGCAGAATGTTGACGATCAGCATCAGGCTGTAGGCACCGACGACGGAGCCCACGCAGCCGCCTCTACCGCCACCCAGTACCGTGCCCCCCAGGACCACGGCGGTGAACGTCTGCAGCAGCAGAGGCACGCCCACCAACGGATCTCCGGTCGCCGTCTGCGCCGTCACCAGCACGCCCGCGGCGCCATAGGCCAGGCCGGCGAGCGTGTAGGCGCCAAGCTTCGTCATCACGACGTTGATGCCCGAGTACGTGGCCGCCTCGTGATCGCTGCCGACGGCATAGAGCGCGGTGCCGAAGCGCGTTTTCTTGATGGCCAGCCACGCAAGGACGACGAACCCCAGCACCAGCACGGGCGAGGGCAAGACGCCTTCGATCGCACTGCCCGTGAAGAACCGGGTGAAAGACTCGGGCACCATGCCGCCGGGCTTGTCCATCACCACCAGCGTGATGCCGGTGAGGATGAACATCGTGGACAGCGTGACCACGATCGACTGCAGGCGCAGGACAGCCACGAAGAATCCATTGAACGCCCCCACCAGCGCGCCCACGCCCAGGCCGATGAGCACGGCGGTGCCTTGCGAGGCCGGGTGATCGTTGAGGTAGACGGCCACCAGCACATTCACCAGCGAGATGACCGCACCTGCACTCAGGTCGAAGCCGCCTGTGAGGATGACGATGGTTGCCCCGAGCGCCGCGACCGCCAGTGTCAATCCCCCGGCGGAGAGATAGAGCAGGTCGGCATACGCCAGCGGCGTGGCCGAGAGAAGGTTGACCAGCGCAAAGAGCACCGCCAGGACCGCGATCGCGATCAAGAGCCCCTTGGCGCGGCTTGGCACCCACCGAGCCATCGGCGAAACCGGTGGCTGGACGTACGAAACGACTGCGGTATTGCTCATGATTGAACTGCCTTCCGGGTCGCCGATTCGGACCCGTGTGTGTGTGCGCTTCCCAGGGCCGCACGCATGATTTCCGACTCCGAAATGGCCTCGACTGCACCGTCGATTTCACGAACGATGCTGCCGCCGTAGAAAACGACGACGCGATGGCTGAGATGCACCACCTCCTCGATCTCGGTCGAATACAGGATGACTGAACCGCCTGCCCGCACGTACTCGTTGATGAGCAGATAGATTTCGTGCTTGGTGCCCACGTCGACGCCGCGCGTCGGGTCGAACAGCAGCAGCACTCTCCCGCCGGCCAGCAACCACTTCGCCATGACGATCTTCTGCTGGTTGCCGCCGCTGAACGAGTTGGCCGGCATATACAACGCGCGTTCGGCAACCTGCACCTTGGCAAGGGCGCCGGCAACGGCAAGGCCCTCGGCCGCACTGTCGATGAGCCCGAAGCGCGTGTAGCGGTCGAGCACCGGCAGCGCGGTGTTCTGCCGCCCGTCCAGGCGCAGAAACAGTGCCTCTGTCTTGCGTTCTTCCGGCACGAGCGTGATGCCCAGCTTGGCGTCGATGGCATCGCGCGGCGATTCGATTTTCACCTCGCGGCCGTCCACCGTGATGGTGCCGGAGCTTGCCGGCATGTCACCGAAGAGCGACAGGAAGAGTTCGAGCTGTCCCATCCCCGCGAGGCCGGCCACTCCCAGCACCTCGCCAGGCTGCAGCGACAAGGATGCGTTGCGCAGCCGCCCGGCGGACATGTCGCGCACCGTCAGCACTGGCGCCACGCTCCGGTCCACCGGGGGCTTGGGCGGGAAGGTCTTCTCCAGCGAGCGGCCGATGATCTGCTCGATCACCTCTTCGTCCGAGATCTCGTCGATGCCGAACGTGTCCACGCTGCAGCCGTTGCGCAGGATGGTCAGGCTGTCGCAGAACATGCGCACCTCGGGCATGCGGTGCGTGATGAAGATGATCGTCGTGCCGCACGCCTTTTGCTGGGCAATGATCTGTCCCAGCCACGCGATGTCTTCACCCGACAGCGCCGAGGTCGGTTCGTCGAGCAGCAGCACCTTGGGCTCGCGCAGCACCGCCTTGACGATTTCGATCTTCTGGCGGAGCGGCAGATCCAGCGAGCGCACCTCGGCCCGCGGCGAGATCATGTGCAGGCCCATCTTCTCCAGGCTGGCTGCAACACGCTCCTCCGCCGCCTTCTTGTTGAGCAAACCGGCAAAGCCGGTCGGCTGGTAGGGCAGCAGCAGGTTCTCCGCCACGCTGAGATCCGGAATCAGGGTAAGTTCCTGGAAGGCTGTCTGCACGCCCAACCTGTGCGCATCGCGCGGGCTGCTCATGCGCACCTCTTCGCCGAACAGGCGGATCACGCCGCTGTCCGGGCGAACCAGGCCGCTGAGGATCTTGACGGAGGTGGACTTTCCCGCCCCGTTTTCCCCCAGAAGCGCATGCACCTTCCCGGCAGCGATGCTGTACGTCACGCTTTCGAGCGCCACGGTCGGCCCGAAGGCCTTGCGTACCTGCTCGACGCTGACAGCTTGAGTTGACTTGGACATGCCGAGCAATTCCTGGTCAGGCGATGGGTGCCGAATCAGTTCTCGGTCTTGCCCGTCAGCGCGRCATTGAGCGCGACTTCTGGCGTTTCCGGATTGAAGACGTCCGCAAACCAGCCCGGATTGGTGACGACGGAGGGCTGGAACACATTGCAGCCCTCCTTCATCTCCTTCCACGTCCCTTCCTTGCAGAGCTTCACGGTGTCGTTGGTGACCTGCGGCAGCGGCACGATGATGTCGTGAGGAAACTTCTTGCCCTCCAGGGCCTGGATCGCCTGCTTGAGCGCGTAGGCACCGGACACCGGCGGAGATGAATAGGAGAAGCTCGGCGCGCCCATCGGCCGATAGGTCCCGTTCGCACCTTGGACTTCCTTGTCAGACACCGGCAACATCTGGATGCGGTGACCATTGGCTCCCTCGCCCGCACACGGCTTCTTCTTGCCGTCCGGAATACCGGCCTCGTCCTGCATTGAGAAAACGGTGTAGCAGCCCACCTGAACAAGCAGGCCATCGACTTTGTCCCAGGGATGCGAAGCCAGGATCTTGGTCATCTCAGTGCGAGCCACGGCCTGGCTCCACATGCCCACGCCCTGGGCAACCACCTTGACATCCGGATACTTGGCGAACACTTCCATCGACGCCTTCGTGCGCTGGGTGTCGGTCGAGGTGCCGGGAACACCAGTGAGATACACCACGTTGCCCTTGCCACCCATGGCCTTGACCAGCCATTCGGCAGCGACCTTGCCGGCGAGGAGCTGATCGATATGCACGTTGTGAGCACAAGGTTCAGTGATTTCGGCGTCGTAGGCGAAGACATGCACCCCCTTGTCACACGCTGCCTTGACAGCCTGGTTCAGCGCGGTCGGCGAAATCGGGTAGATCACGATCGCCTTGGCGCCCGCTTGCACCATGGCATTGATCTGCTGAATCTGTTTTTGCGCATTGGGCCCTGCGACCTGGACTTCGAAATCGATCTTGTCCTTGTTGCTGGGGTGCGATGCCAGGGCGCGCTGCATCGACGCCGCTTCGCCTTGCCAATCGTTGCCGATGTAACTCATGCTGAGAAAGACCTTGTCCTTCGCAGCAGCCGCACCTGAAAAAGCAATGGCGGCGCTCAATGCGAGCACGGCACGGGCGGCGATGGTATAGCTCTTGGTCATCGTAGTCTCCAGTTGTCGAAGTGAATGCCCAGTGGGCGGTTGGAAAAAATGGATCGGCCGACCTGACTCGGCAGATGTCCTGCGGAAAAAACTATTTAATGACGATCGGATTCACGGGCGCACCCGAGCCGCCAACGATCTTCAATGGGGCCCCTGCGTAGAGAAATGTCCACTGGCAGTCTTTCGCGCAGTCCTCTGCCAGAGGATCGAGTTGCGCAATTTCCGTCAATGCGACGCCGAGATTTCTCATCAGCGCGTTGTGCAATGGGAGTTCGACGCCCGAGACAGGATCGACGGTCACCTCGTTAGCCATCGTGTCGGTGACCAGGTTGGGAATCTCCATATCCTGGAACCACTGGACCAGTTCCCGGCTGTAGGTAAGGCCAGGTTCCTTGAAGTCCTTGTAGAACTCGGCGTGCTCGCGCTTGTAGAAGGATCCGATCCAACCCGTGCGGACAATCAGGATGTCCCGCTTCTCGATCACCACCCCTTGCTTTTCCGCAGCCTCGAGCAAATCGACATGCGAAAAGGTTTCTCCGGGACCGAGGACTTCCTTTCCACGGTGGCGCGCCATGTCGATCAGAACGCCACGGCCTACGACTCCTCTTTCACCAATGGGCAGCACACTCGCCTTGGCCAAGCCGCCAATGGTGGTGTCCGCGTCGTAGCCATTCCATATCTGGTCGTCGTACCAGACATGCCCCAATGCGTCGTACTGGGTGGAGCCTTGCAGGTACATGAACATCACGTCGTCGGCATATTCGTATTGCCCTGGAAAACGTGGCCCCTTGCCGCACAGATAATGACCTCGGTCCATGACATTCATCCGCTTGGCCGATTGCCGACCGGGCCATACCGGGTCGCCCCCAGGGTCGCCCATTCGAACTTGCAGCGTGAAAGTCTTTCCCTGCTTCACGGTTGCAATGCCGCGCAGGATCTCCGCTGATGTCAGGTAATTGAGCGAGCCGACTTCGTCGTCCTTGCCCCATTTGCCCCAGTTTTTTGGAGAGGATTCCAACAGCTCCCGCACATGAGGCACGTTCTTCGCTTCCATATGACTCCTTGGTCAGGTTCTCGTTAAAGGACGCAGCTTCCGCACACCGGCACCGACGGCGGGGGCTCGGACGAACGTCACCTCCGCCCCTGGGTGCCGATGCCCCCCACCTTGAAGGTGCAATTGAAGCGCTTCATTTTCCGAAAGCATTTGTTCTCGGTACAAGGTGCAGGCGCACCGGCAGTGGATTGGAAGCGCTTCATTTTGCGGGAAAAGACGAGACACGCATCATGGTGTTTTCCCGAATACGCGACCAGCGGGATCGCCAGGTGACGGGGCCGGTCAGCGCTCGCTCAGGAAGCCGCTATTTCCCGTATCATGAAGCGCTTCATCTGAGCCTTGTTCACGACAGCACGGCCGGCACCTACGACTTCGCCTTCCAAGACTTTCATCCATGCCTCAATCGCCCACTGGCAGACCGACTCTGGAGGACGTCGCACGACTCGCGGACGTCTCGCTGGGGAGTGCATCTCGCGCCTTGTCAGATCCCGGCCTCGTCAAGCCGAAGACCCTCCAGCGTGTCATGCAGGCGGTGGAGCAGCTCGGCTATGTGCGCAACGGTGCGGCTCGCGCACTCGCCTCGCGCCGAACATTTTCGGTAGGTGCGGTTTATCCCACTTTGCACAACCCGGCGTTCGCCGACTCGATTCACGCCCTTCAGCAGACGCTATGGGGCTTTGGCTACCAGTTGGTCGTCGCAAGCCACGAATACGTCGAGGAGCGCGAATACGAGGTGGTGCGCTCCATCGTTGAGCGGGGCGTGGATGGCCTCATCCTGGTGGGCGTCGAGCATGATCAACAGGTGTTCGACCTGGTGCGTCATCGAAAGCTTCCGTTGGTCTTGTCGTGGTCGCTAGACCAGGCGCCCTACGGCCACTCTGTCGGATTTTCGAACCATCAGGCTGCGTACGACCTCACACTCGCAGTGCTCGCCAGGGGACACAAAGACATTGCAGTCGTTTGTGGTTCCCGGGCGCACAACGAACGCGCACGCCAGCGAGTGAGCGGAACCTCCGACGCCATGGCCGAGCACGGCCTCAAGCTGCGCGAAGACTGGATCATCGAGCAGCCTTTGTCCGTGGAGGGTGGCAAGCTCGCCATGCATCGAATTCTTGCGATGGAGCAACGTCCGACAGCGATCATGTGCAACACCGATACCTTGGCCATCGGTGCGCTGCACGAGTGCCGGATGCATGGAATCGTGGTACCTGACCAAATGTCCATCACGGGCTATGACGACATCGTGCTCGCCAGTCTTACCGTTCCGCCTCTCACTACCGTGCATATTCCGACAGCGCAGATGGGGACGCTTTGTGCACGACGCCTGGTCGGTCTTATTGAAAACCGCGACCTCGGCGAAGTCCCCGCGCTAGGCCATGAAGTCATCATCCGTGAAAGTCTGGGTCAGGCACCTTCCATGACCACGCCGGCATCGATTGCGACCGGTGCCATCAAGAACCGGTTGATGCCAGCGAGAATCGACTCCGACTGGGTCTGACCTCGTCGATCGGAAACATCGACAAGGGTCATCGAAGCCATGCGGCCGCTGGCGTCCGTGGCGGCCACCATGGCGGCAGGGTCGATGAATTCATCGAGGTGCACACACTGTTCGAAACAGGACGGCGCGCTCGTTCGCACTACCGGCGGGAAGCATCCTCCAGGATCAGGTCGGCCGCCTTCTCCGCCACCATCATGACGGCCGCCTGGATGTTGCCCGACACCATGCAGGGCATCACGGAGGCGTCGACGATGCGCAGACCGCTCATGCCCCGTACTCTCAAGCGAAGATCGACAACGGCCGCATCGTCCTCTCCCATGCGGCAGGTGCCGATCGGATGATAGATCGTCTGGCCGTTCTGGCGTGCGAAGGCGAGCCAGTCCGCGTCGGAGCGAACCTCGATTCCCGGACTCATTTCCTCGACCACGTGGCGCCGCAGCGCCGGCCGTTCGACGATGCGCCGCGCGATCTGCATGCTGCGCACCATGCATTCCCGATCGACGGGGCTCGACAGAAAATTCGGCCGGATCGACGGCCCCGCGGAGGGGTCCCGCGATTTGATGTGGATGGTGCCGACCGATTCGGGCCGCAACTGCGTCACGCCGATCGTCATGCCGGGCAACTTGTCGAGCACGCGCTCGGCGGCATTCGCATAGCTCGCGTGCATGAAGAAATACTGCGCGTCGGCTGTCGGCATCTCGGGCTTGGTCTTCACGAAGGCGTTCACCAAGCCGGTGCCCAGCGTGAGAATGCCGGTCCGCCGCGCGTAATATTCCGACACGGCCAGACCAAGGCGCCAGCTCCGCGACATCTCGTTCAGCGTGACGGCGTCTTTCACGCGCCAGTTCATCCGGGTGCAGAAGTGATCGATGTAATTCTCCCCGACCCCGCGCAGGTCGTGGCGCACCGCAATGCCATGTGACTGGAGCAGTTCTGCCCGGCCGACGCCCGAGAGTTCGAGCAACTGGGGAGACTGGATCGCACCGGCGGCAAGAACGACTTCCGCAAGGGCATTGACCGTGCTCTCCACGCCGTTCCGGCGGTAGGTGACGCCGGTGCAGCGCTGGCCGCTGATCTCGAGGCGCACCACATGCGCATGGGTCACGATGGCGAGGTTCTGGCGCCTGAGCGCGGGCCGCAAATAGCCGTCGTACACGCTCCAGCGCCGCCCGCCGCTTTGCGTCACCTGGTAGTAGCCGACGCCTTCCTGGCGCCCGGCGTTGTAGTCTTCGTTGAAGGAAAGGCCGTCCTCCCGGGCCGCCCGGATGAAGGCGTCCGAGATCGGAAAACGTTCGCGCACCTGCGCGAGCTTCATTGGCCCTTCGTGTCCGCGCGTGGGTCCGCCCTTGTCGTAGTTCTCGAGCTTGCGGAAGTAAGGCTCGACGTCTTTCCATGCCCAGCCGCACGCACCGGCGTCGCGCCAGGCGTCGTAATCCCCGGACTGCCCGCGCACGTACACCATGCCATTGATGAGCGTCGAGCCGCCCAGGCCCTTGCCGCGCGGTACCGCGATCACCCGCTGGTTGGTGTTCTCTTCCGCCTCGGTCTTGAAACGCCAGTTGTACTGCGTATTGGTCAGCAGCTTGCTGAAGCCTGCCGGAATGTTGATCCACATGCTCGCGGGTTCGCCCCCGGCCTCGAGCATCAGAACCCGGTGCTGTCCGGAGGCGGTCAGCCGGTTCGCCAGGATGCAGCCGGCGGTGCCACCGCCGACGATGATGTAGTCGTAGGGTTCCATGTTCACTGTGTCTCCGTCCAAGAAATGACCTTGCCGGGATTCATCGTCCCGGCCGGGTCGAGCGCCGCCTTGACGCGGCGCGCCAGCCTCAGTTCCGGAGCCGAGCGGCACCGTTCGAGTTCGCTCACGCGGTACTGCCCGATGCCGTGTTCGGCGGAGATGCTGCCCTGGTGTTTCACGACCAGGTCGTGGACGAGCGCATTCAACGCCGGGCCGTCACAAAATGGCGGCACGACGACGTTGTAGTGGATGTTGCCGTCGCCGGCATGCCCGAACGCATTGACGCGCGACCCGGGAAACGCGAGCGCGACCGCTGCATCGGCCTCGCGCAGGAATGCGGGAATTCCGGAAATGGGCACAGACACGTCGTGCTTGAGCGAGCGCCCTTCGCGCGACTCGGCCTCGGTGATGGATTCGCGCAGCAGCCAGAGCTCGCCTTCCTGCCGCTGCGATTCGGCGATGACGCCGTCCGTCGCATCGCCGTCTTCGAGAACCATTGAAAGAAGCGCTTCCACCGCATCGCGCAGGCCGGGAAGGCACGAGCTCGCTTCCAGCAGCACGAACCATTCGGAGGGCGCCAGCGGCGTCTTGAGGCTTTGGTGACGCTCGACCAGTTCCAGTGCGGCGCCGGACATCAGCTCGAACGCGTTCAGCGTCTCGCCGATCTGCTGCCGCGCCGCGCGAAGCACCTTCAATGCGGCGTCGGCGCCGGGCACGGCCAGCAGCGCCGTGACGCGGTGGCCGGACAGCGGCGCAAGCTGCAGCACCGCCGCGGTGATGATGCCGAGCGTGCCTTCGGTGCCGATGAACCACTGCTTCCAGTCGTAGCCGGCGTTGTCCTTGCGCAGGCGGCGCAGCCCGTTCACGACTTCGCCATTGGCGGTCACGACCTCCAGGCCGAGCACGCGTGCCCGAGACATGCCATGGCGCAGCACGTTCGTACCGCCGGCGTTGGTCGAGAGCACGCCGCCGATCTGCGCGGAGCCTTCCGCGGCCAGGCTGATAGGCAGCATCAGGCCGGCGGCCTCCGCGGCTTCCTGCGCGGCCTGGAGGATGCAGCCCGCTTCGACCTCCATCGTTTCGCCGAGGACGTCGACGTCGCGGATTGCACGCATGCGCGCGAGCGACAGCACCACCTGCCGGCCGCTGCCGTCGGGCGTCGCGCCGCCGGAGAGGCCGGTGTTGCCGCCGTGAGGCACGACCGCGATGCCCTCGCTCGCGCAAAGGCGCACCACGGCCGCAACCTCGTCGGTGGCTCGCGGCAGGACGGCGCAGCGAGCCCGGCCCTTGAACACATGGCGCCAGTCCACGTTGTAGTTCTCGAGATCGGCCGGGTCCGCCACCACACCGCGTTCGCCGACGATGGCGCGGAGCGCCTCCAGGAATTGCGCGTCGGTCATGTTCCGGTCGCCTCTTGCGCGGGCACGCCCATGAACGCGGCCATCAGCGCAACCTGGCTCGCGAGCATCGGCGCACCGAACTGCACGCGGCAGCCTTTCGCGCGTGCCGCCCGCAGCAGCGGCGTCTCGGCGGGCTGCATGACGATCTCGGCCACGATCTGATCGGCCAAGAGCCGGCCGGTATTCAGCGGCAGCACATCACCCTCTCGAAGGCCAAGCGAAGTGCCGTTGACCACCAAGTCGTGCTGCGACGGGTCCTCGGTTCCCAGTTCCATCGCCAAGCCGGGAAAATCCTCCTTTAGGCGGGCGATGAGCTCCTCGGCCTTGGCAGGCGTACGGTTTGCAACCGTGAGGCGCGAGACGCCGGCCTGCGCGAGCGCATAGGCGATCGCGCTCGCGGCACCGCCCGCGCCGGCAAGATAGGTGGTAAGGCCCGCGGGCTCGATGCCCTCGCTGCGCAGCCCCGCGACAAAGCCTTCTCCGTCGAGCATGCCGCCGACCAGGCGGCCGGCGGCGGATCGGCGCACCACGTTGACCGCGCCGATCCGCTGCGCGGCAGGCGTCAGTTCGTCGCAAAGCGCGGACATGGCGGTCTTGTGCGGCACGGTCACGACGAAGCCGCCCAGGTTGTTCATCCGGCGCAACCCGTCGACCATGGCGCCAAGGCCCTCGGCGCCGACGTGGATCGGTACCATGACGCCGTCGAACCTGCGCGCCTCGAGCAGGCGGTTGATGCCCTGAGGCGTCTTCACGTGATGAATTGGATCGGCCAGGATGCCGAAGATCCGCGTGTGTCCAGTGATTTCGATCATTTTTCAAGCCTGCGTATAGGTGGTCTTGACGGCGGTGTAGAACTCGCGCGCATAGGCGCCCTGCTCCCGCGATCCGTAGCTCGAGCCCTTGCGGCCGCCGAAAGGCGCGTGGTAGTCCACGCCGGCTGTCGGTACGTTCACCATCACCATGCCGGCGGTCGAATTGCGCTTGAAGTCGCTGGCATGCTTGAGGGAGGTCGTGCAGATGCCCGACGACAGGCCAAACTCGGTGTCGTTGGCGACCACCAGTGCCTCGTCGTAGCTTGCGACCCGGATCACACTGGCAATCGGACCGAACACCTCTTCGCGGTTCACGCGCATCGCGTTGTGGGTGTCGACGATCAGCGCGGGAGACAGGTAGAAGCCGGGGTGCTCACGCTCGAGGAGTTCGCCACCTGCGACCAGGCGGCCGCCCTCTTCCTTCGCATTGGCTATGTAGAAGCAGTCCTGGTCGAGCTGGTCCTTCGAGGCCACTGGGCCGATGTCGGTGCCGCTCTTCAGTGCATGGTCGGTGCGCAGCTCGGCCATGCGCTCGATCGTGGCGGCGACGAAGCGGTCATGGATGCCGTCCTGCACGATGAGCCGGCTGGAGCCGGTGCAGCGCTGGCCGGTGGAGAAGAACGAGCCATTCACCGCCACCGAGACCGCCTGCGCCAGGTCCGCATCGTCGAGGATCACGAGCGGGTTCTTGCCCCCCATTTCCAACTGGACCTTGGCGCCACGCTCCATGCACCGGAGGCCGATCTGCCGCCCCGTGGACGTCGATCCCGTGAAGGTCATCGCGCGCACCTTGGGCGAATTCACCATCGCATTGCCAACCTTGGAGCCGGCGCCCATCACCAGGTTGAAGACGCCGGCCGGCAGCGCACCCGCACGCACGATGATCTCCGACAACGCCCAGGCACTGCCCGGAACCAGGTCCGCGGGCTTGAAGACGACCGTGTTGCCATAGGCCAGCGCGGGCGCGATCTTCCATGAGGGAATCGCAATCGGGAAGTTCCAGGGGGTGATGATGCCGATGACGCCTTCGGCTTCTCGCACCACGTCCACCTCCACGCCAGCGCGGATCGACGCGAGCTTTTCGCCGCCCAGGCGCAAGGCCTCGCCGGCAAAGAACTTGAACACGCGGCCCGCTCGCGTGGCTTCGCCGATGCCCTCGGCCAGCGTCTTGCCCTCCTCGCGCGAGAGCAACCGGCCCAGCTCATCGCGGCGCGCGAGGATCTCGGTTCCGATGCGGTCGAGTGCGTCGGAGCGTTCTTCGGCCGTCTTGCGTTGCCACGGGAGCCGGGCCTCGAACGCCGCATCGATCGCCTGAAGCACCTGCGCCTCGTCGGCGCGCGCGTACTCGCCGACGAGGTCGCCGGTGTCCGACGGATTGATGTTGCGGTTCACGTCCGCACCGGAGAGCCATTCGCCGGCAATGTAGTTCGACTTGAGTTCTGCAGTCATCGTGGTTCCAATGTGATTCATGTGTCAGGTCATCAGCCAGCCGCCAGCGACATCGATCACCTGGCCGGTGATGAAGTCCGACCTCGGCGAGCTCAGGAACAGGCAGGCGTCCGCCACTTCGGTGGGCTTGCCGAGCCGCCGCAGCGGCGTGAAGCCAACCACGGCTTCGTTGGCCTCGCGCGGCGCACCGGCCACCATCGGCGTATCGATACGGCCGGGGGCCAGCGCATTGACCGTGATCCCGTGCGGGCCCAGTTCGCCCGCGAGATGGCGGGTCATGCCGATCACCGCCGCCTTGGTGGTGCTGTAGTGCGCGGCCACGATGTCCAGGTAGGCCTTGCCCGCCACTGAAGACATCGACAGGATGCGCCCGAACCTGCGATCGACCATGCCGGGTGCAAGCCGCCGCACGAAGTTGAAGACGCTGTGCAGGTTGACGTCAATCACGCGGTGCCATTCGGCCGGTTCCATCCGCCAGATGGGCGCCGGCATGCCCGCGTGCTTCGGCGAAATGCCGGCGTTGTTGACCAGCGTGTCGACGGGGCCGAGCATTTTTTCGATGGCGCTGCATGCGGCGTCGCATTCAACGAAGCTCGCCACGTCGGCTTGGACGAAGCAGACGTGGTGGCCTGCAGCCCCAAGCCTTTTCGCCAACGCCTGACCCGCCGTCGAATCGAAGTCCACGAGCCCGACCGCCGCGCCGTCGGCGGCATAGCGCTCGGCAATGGCCGCGCCGATGCCGCCCGCGGCGCCGGTGACGAGCACGACGCGACCGCGGTGTTCAAGCTCTTGCAGTGCATCCATGTCAATGCTCCAGGTAGGCGCGCCGCAGATAGAAGCCGAAGCGCGAGTGGCGGATCAGCCAGCTGATCCAAAGGGTCACGGCGAGGAAGCCGAATGCGATGGCCAGGGCATCCGATGCCTCCGTAGGTGCAATCACTTGAAGCGCTTCATTTTAAAACGGAGAAACATGTGTCGACCACGGAAAATAGGCCTAAATACTAACTTGAAGCGCTTCATAAAACAAGCGGCTCCGGCGTTTGTGCCTAGGGGTCTTCCCCAGGACAAAGGAGCGCCGCCCGCGCCACCTCGCAATGCGAAGCGCGCATGGCAAAGCCGGCGCTCAGCCGGCCAAACCATGCCGGAAAGGTCCAGTCGAGTTGCTTCTCGCCGCGCGCGTGTTCACGAACGC
Organism: Variovorax sp. P4_B11; assembly: GCF_056402355.1. Taxonomy (NCBI): domain Bacteria; kingdom Pseudomonadati; phylum Pseudomonadota; class Betaproteobacteria; order Burkholderiales; family Comamonadaceae; genus Variovorax; species Variovorax sp. P4_B11. The sequence continues at coordinate 18,532 of NZ_JBFUHO010000053.1, read as the reverse complement.
GCGACCCGCCTGCGCTTCTGGGTTCATGGTCCGGCTTGGGGTGCGATGGGGGCGCGGTGTCCGGTGCGGTGTCGCGACGCCGCCTGGCGGCCAGAACCGAAGTTCCTGCCGCCGCTGCGTTGAGGGCCGCTTCAGATCCTGATGAATTCCTGCGCGGCCAGCGAGCCGAACGGCAGCGATGCAAGCGGTCCACCGACATCGATCGGTCCGAGATCGACCGGCGCGAAACCAATGTCCTCGAGGATCTTGCGGACTTCAGCCTTCGCGGCAGCGTCATCGCCCGAATAGAAGAGCACGCGCTTGCCACCCGCCACTTCCGGCTCCGAAAGGACCTTGACATCGAGGTGGTTGAACGCCTTGACGACACGTGCGCCCGGGACGAACTCTTTGAACACCTCGCTTGAATGCTTCCCACCCAAGTCGACGGCCTTGATGCCGTAGGCTGCAAGCGGATTGCTCGGGTCTTTGGCGTCCGGCGAATTCGGATCGAGGAACTCGACCGGGTTGGTGCCATCGATGACGATGCGCCCCTTCCACGCAGGCAAGCCGCTCAAGACTTTCTCGGCATCGACCCAACGCAGCGCGGCAACCACGACATCGGCACTCGCCGCCTCGGAAGTCGTGCCCGCCTTGATCGAAGGGCCAAGCTCCTGAACCAGCGCTGCCAGCGAATCCGGTCCGCGGCTGTTCGAAAGCGTGGCCGCGATCCCCTTCTTCGCGAGCGCGCGCGCCACGTTGGCGCCGAGGGCGCCAGAACCAATAATGCCGATGCTCATGATGTATTCCTGTTGAGTCCAGTAATGCCAAGGGGCTTGAAGGATCGAACTGCCAGCGCCCCGAAGGCTGACAGCTCCGCATGTCGACTCTCACAAGTCGAAGCTGTGGTTGGCGCACGGAAGCTGCCAGACGCGCAGGCATGACTGCGCTTGGTAGTCGGCCAAGCGGCCTGGATGGGGCCTCAGGCTTTTTCGCGAGCGCCTTGCAGCCCGGCAGTGCCTCTCAGACGGGCGCCGATGCGCCGAATTTCGGCTTCCCCTTGCGCGAGGGTTGCCTTGCTCGTGTGCACCGAGTAGTGACCCATGACCAGATCGTGCGGATGCTTCACCGCCGAGCCCAGCACGAAGGACGTGTCGCCGTAGGCCACGACATCGATGGCCTGGCCCGACTCCTCGAAGACGACGAGTTCGCCGGCCGTGGCAGGGCCGCCCGCATCGAGCCGGCCCGTGTCCACTGCCAACCAGGCCACCGTGTGGCCGGCGGGCGTCGCATAGTTCCAACGCTCGCCGTCTTTCAGGCGGACTGCGAGGTAGTTCATGTCCGCAGGCGCTGGAATCGGGCTTCTCGCCGCGCCATAGTGTCCGAGCAACACGCGCGCCGGGCCTTCCTCGGAGATCTCGGATGGCGCCAGGTAGAGGCTTTCCGCAGGCGCGTTTTCCTCCGAAGCCGGCAGGGCCACCCAGAGCTGGAAGCCCAGCATGGGCGAGCCCTCGACCGGTGCGCCGGTGTGCCATACGCCGTTGCCTGCGCGCATCCACTCCACACCGCCCGCTGGCAGCACGCCTTTCTTGCCGGTCGTGTCTTCATAGTTCACGTCCCCTTCACGCAGAAAGGTCAGCGTCGCGATGCCCGAGTGCGGGTGCATGCCGAATTTCTGTCCCGTCAACGCCGTGGAGCGCACGAGGTCCAGAAACACGAATGGCTTCAGGAACATGCCGAGGTCGCCGGGGCTCATCAGCCGCGTGATGGGCCCGTGCGCGCTGCCGCGGGTACGGTGGACGATGGCGCGCGCTTGGGTGCGGGTTGCGAGAGTCATTGCACTTGCTCCTGATGGCTTCAACGGGCCACGGGTGAAGAGGAAGCCGGGCGCAGTCGCCAGGCCACGAAGGCGGAGAGCAGGCCCAGCACCATGGCCGGGAAGGGATTGCCGCCAATCAGCAGCAGATGCGTCGCCACACCTCCGACCATGGTGGCGGCCAGCAGCAGGCCGCCGAGGAAGCCTGTGGCGGGCACGAGGACAAGGAGAGCCCCCATGATCTCGACGGCACCCGTCAGATAGCGGAACCCTTGCCCGAAGCCGACGGCATCAAAAAACTGCACCATCTGGGGCACGCCCGCCAGCTTGCTTGCGCCGGCCGCACCGAAGGCCAGAGCGAGAAGAATGCGAATGCCCCAGACCATTCGGCGTTGGGTCAGGGAACGTGGCGTTGAAGTGGTCATGAAGCGATGTCCTTTTGCCGAGAAGTGGATGGCCTCCGTGGCCGATGGATGAAGCGTAGGACCGGCGTCATTGCCTGACTAGACAATGCAATTGAGTTGAACTCGTCCATTTTTTTAAGTAATCTCGGCTTCATGGTGGATTTGAACGACATCGCGCTGTTTGTGCAGGTCGCACGCAGCGGCAGCTTTGCGGCGTCTGCGCGACGTCTCGGCATACCGCCCAACACGGTCAGCCGGCGCATCCAGGCGCTGGAGGGGCAACTCGGCACGCGTCTGCTGCAGCGCTCGACCCGCAAACTCACGCTCACCAGTGCGGGCGCTGCATTCCACGAGCGCTGCGCGAGTGCGGTGGACGGCTTGATCGACGCAGGCCAGGAAATAGCGACCGGCAGCGACGAGCCCACTGGCCTGGTGCGCGTCGCCGCACCCGCCGACTTCTTCGATTTCTTCCCGATGGAATGGGTGACGGGTTTCCTGACTGCACATCCGCGCGTTCGGCTGGACTTCGTGCTCAGCGATGCGAAGGCCGACTTGATCGCCGAGCGGATCGACGTGGCATTCCGCGGCGGGCAGCTTCGCGACTCAGGCTACGTCGGCCGGCAGGTGCTGCGCGCCGGCAACGACATGCTGGTGGCCAGCCCCGCCTACGTTGCCGCCCGCGGCTTGCCCGAAACGTTGCAGGACCTTGTCGAGCACGACTGCGTGAGCTTCGCCGATCCCAGCGGGCACGCAACATGGCGACTGACCGGGCCGGACGGGGTCGAAGAGGAAATACAGGTCGCCACCCGCTTCAGCGCCAACACCGCGCAGGCGCTGCGCAAGGCGACGGTGGCCGGGCTCGGGATCGCACTGCTGCCGCATACGATTGCCGGGTTCGACCTTCAGGCGGGTCGGCTCGTGCCTGTGCTTGCGCAGTACCGATGCAGGGGTTATGGCCTCAACGTGCTCTACCCGAGCCGACGGCATCTGCCGCTGGCCGTGTCGGCATTCATTGATCTGGTGGTCGAAAAGCTCAATGTAGCGGAGGCAGCGCCGCATGGCGCGTGACGCAAAGCCCATCTCCGACCACTCCGAGAGGCCGATTGAAGTTCTCCCACCTGCGAAAGCTATTTCGTGGCCGTCAACGCCTGCTGCACCATCGCGCTGTCGACATACTGCTCCATGCTGACGATCTTGCCGTCCTTGAGCCGATAGAGATGGGCGAAGGTAGCGCGCATGGATTTACCGGTTTTCGCATAGGTGCCGGAGTACACCCCGAAGGCCGCGACGTGGTCGCCGTCGGCCAGGTAGGTGTGCACCACCGCCTGGTATCCCACCCACTCGGTCGCCAGTCTCCGAAACACCTTGGCGAAGATTTCTTCGGGGCCGGTGTAGGTGCCGGCGTACGGGAACCCGGCTGCCTCGGTCCACGTCGCGTCCGGGGCCAGGGCGGCCAGCAGATGCTTGCCGTTCTCCTCGGACGGACCTTCGTAGGTCGCGCGAATGACGTCGAGATGGGAGGTCATGGACTCAACCCCATTTCATCTCGCCCTTGGCCACCTTGGCGCCGATCTGCAACGCAATCGCCATGCCGGCATTCGGATAGCGCTTGGTCATGGCCGCGATGAGGGTGGCGCTGTCGCTGGCCTTGGCAAGCTCTTCCTCGAAGGCCACGAGGTAGTCGCGCGTGTATTGGATAGCCGATGCATCGGTCGCCGCGATGGGCGTCATGTGGCCGGGGACCACGACGGCGGGCTTGCGCGCCGCCATGGCGTCGAGGTTCTTGATCCACGCGGCGCGCGCTTCGGCGCCTTGCGTGTCCGCGGTCCAGACGTGAACGCCCGAGAACAACAGCACGCCGCCGAAGATGGCGTTGAGCGAAGGCACCCAGACATAGCGGCGATTGGCAAGGCCCTCGGCTTCGACGATCTCGATGGCCTGGCCTTCCAGGGTGAGGCTCCGGCCGTCGAAAACTTCGGGCATCACGATGTCCGCCAGGGTCTGCGGGCCGTTTTCCTTGAGTTGCGGACCCCAGGTCGCGAGCTTTTTGTCCACGTTGCCCTTGATGGCCGCAATCGTGGCCGCCGCGGCGATCACCTTCACCGCGGGAAACGCCGCCTTGATGGGCGCCAGGCTGAAATAGTAGTCAGGGTCGCTCTGGCTGATGTAGATGGTGGTCAGGTTCTTGCCACTGCTCTTGATGGCCTCGGCGAGCGCCTTGCCGTCCGAGAGGGTAAAGCCCCCATCGATCAGCACGGCATCGCGTGCGCCGGAAACCAGCACCGGGGCACGGAAGAATCCATTCTCGCCGGCGGGAAAATGCTTCCAGGTCAATACGGTATTTGCAGCCATAGCGCTCTTCACTCCTAGGATGGCCGTCGCGACACCCGCGGCGGCTACGGTTTTAATCAGTTCTCTGCGTGTTGTCATGGCTTGTGCCTTCTACATGGTTACAAGGGGTTTGCGGCGTAAATAGGGCTCAGGCCGCTTCCAACTGACTGATGAGTGCACCCGGGTTGGAATAGGCGACGCCGGGATTCACCATCCAGCGCTTGGCACCGGCTTCGGCGATCAGGGTGGGCACACCACGAGCGCTGAATTCCCGCATCAACGCCTTCGCTTGATCGATACGGGCTGCGTTGGCAGCCAGCAGATCTGCATCGGGTTGCGCGACCCTCGCAGCGGCCTGCGCGAGACCGAGCCCCTTCAGCAGAGTGGCCAGCGTTGCCAACGCCGTCACGTCGCTGCCATCCACATAGCGTGCATGCTGGATGGCCTTGAGGCTGTCGAGTTCTCGGGCCGGGTCGGTCAAAGACACGGCGGTCAGCGCCACCGTGGCAGGACCGCTGTCAAAGAGCTGCTGGCGATCACCGAGAACCCGATTCCGATAGCGCTCGGTGAATCTCTGCCCCGTCAGGCGTTCGATGCGCTGGTCGTTGGACCAGGCAAAGTTCGCGAAGGCATCGTCCATCGCTCGCGCGCCCTCGCCCGAAAACAGGCCGGTCGGCTGCAGGCTGACGACGATGCCTGACGATTCAAGCAAGTCCGATACAGCCGGAGTCGCCCCGTAGCACCAGCCGCACAGCGGGTCGAACAGGTAGTGAAGAGTCTTGTTCATGGCAGATATTTGGGTTGCGTGCAGGAATAGTAGGCTCGATCTATTGATTCTTAAATACACACGTGCTAAACACAATGTATGCTGAAAGCACACAATCAAGACGAGAGCAACCTGGGAGGAATCGGCAACCTGCGGCGACTGACCTACTTCGTGGCCGTGGTGGAAACAGGCTCCTTCACTGCAGCAGCCGAGCGCCTGGGTATCACGAAGGCGGTCGTCAGTCAGCAGGTTGCCCGGTTGGAGCATGAGTTCCAGACCTCACTGCTAGTTCGCACCACGCGCAAGGTCCAGCCCACCGAAGCGGGACAGGCGTTCTACCTGCGCTGCGCCCTGATCCTGCGCGAGGCCGAACATGCGTTCGAAGAACTGGCCGAGACATCGGCGGCGCCGTCCGGCATGCTTCGGCTCACCGCGCCCTTCGACTATGGCGTCGGCGTGGTTGTGCCGGCCATCGCCGCCTTCACAAAGCAATACCAAGCCTGCAAGGTCGATGCGATCCTGAGCGATCAGACGCTGGACATCATGGCCGGCAACATCGAACTGGCGATCCGCGTCGGATGGCTGGCCGAGACCAGTCAGCAGGCGCGCAAGATCGGCAACTTCCGACAGTTGCTTGTCGCGCCCTCCTCCATGGCTTCCCAGGTTGCGCGGCTCCGCGAGCCTGACGAGATCGCGGATCTGCCCTTTGTCGCCAACACCGCCTTGCATGACCACCTTCGGTGGAACTTCTCGCGCAACGAGATCGAACGCCAGGTTGTCAATGTGCAGGCCTCAATCTTTCTCGACGCGACGCTCGCCGTGCGCGAAGCCGTGTGCCAGGGCGCGGGGCTCTCGGTGCTGCCGGACTATGCGATTGCAGACGAACTCGCCGCCGGGCGCCTGATCCAGGTCCTGCCGCAATGGGGCCTGCCGTCCGGTGGGATTCACGCGGTCTTTCCGGCCGCTCGCTTTCGTCCAGCGAAAGTCCGCGCATTTGTCGACTTGTTAGCGGACAGGGAGCAGCAACGGCAGAAATCCACGTCAACGGCGCAGTCGCCTCGGTGATCCAAGACCTCGACTCCGACTCGACCTTCGGATCTGAGACCCGATAATCACTGCCTCATTCAGCACGAATGTTGTTTCGCTTGGCCACGTCGCCCCAAAGTTTGTAGTTGTCTCGCGTGAGCGTGGCGAGGCGCTCCGATGTTCCGCCGCCTACCATATCCCCATTCTTCACAATCTGAGAGGTGACTGCGGGATCGCCAAGTGCGGCATTCATTGCCGCATTGGCTTTGGTGACGACATCGGCGGGCAACTTTGGCGGACCGTAAAGCCCTACGAACACGGTGACCACAAAGTCCTTGATGCCAAGTTCCGCCGCTGTGGGAACGTCGGGAAGCGCCGGAAGCCGCGTGCTACCGGTAACGAGAATTGGCCGCAGCTTGCCGCTGGAAATGAATGGGATCAGGAGGGACGCCGCATCCATCAAGCAGGGCACCTGATTTCCCACAACGTCTTGGATGGCTGGAGCGCTGCCGCGGTAGGGCACTTGGCTCATCTTCGGCAGGCCAGCTCTCTCCCGGAAATATTCCATCGCCAAATGCGTGTTGCCGCCATTTCCCGACGAGGCGTAGCTAAACCCCTTTTCGCTTTCTGCCTTGACCCAGGCAACGAAGCCAGCAAGGTTCTTCGCCGGCGATGCAGGATTCACGACCAGTACCAATTGAGATTCCAAGATCAGCCCAATAGGAGTGAACTCGGTCGGAACAGGCGAAGGCGTGGAGTAGGTATGGGGGTTGATGGTGAAGCTCGTATTGGCCACCAGAAACTTGTACGGGTCGTTCGCGCGCTGCACCTCGGCTGCAGCGATATTGCCTCCCGCGCCCGGCTTGTTGTCGATCACGACAGGCTGTGCAAGAGCCGTTGCCATTCCCCGGCTGAGGAATCGCGCTCCGGCATCCGTCAGACCRCCCGGCGGATAACCCACGAGAACGGAAATTGGCTTCATGGGCCATTGCGTCGCCTGCGCGATCGCAGCGAGAGGACTGAAAGCGGACGTCGCCGCGCCGACGGCTGCCAACTTCAACACGCGGCGTCTGGACAGGATATTCATTGCAGTCTCCTTAGGTCTCAAAAATATTGAATGTCGTGATCGTATATGTGTGATCACACAAAGAGCATAGGACTTACCCCGATCGAGCGGCCGAGGCCCGTTGCTTGAATCGGAAATGACCTATGCCGTGGGCAGTGGCGCAGCAGCCACCATCAAGAATGCGTGCTTCCATCAAATACGCATCTCGTGAACGTCATCCGGCACGATCAGTCGCGCACCCGTCGCACTGACGACCTGCTCGACCGTCACGCCCGGCGCCGTCTCGCGCAACATCAGCCCAGCCTGCCCCGGTTCGATGACGGCGAGTTCCGTGACGATCAAATCGACACGCCGGGTCGAGGTGATCGGATAGGCGCACCGTTTGACAAGCTTTGGCGCGCCTCTGGCCGTGTGCGTCATTGCCACAATGACCCGCCTGGCGCCCGTGACGAGGTCCATGGCGCCGCCCATACCGGGCACCATGACCCCTGGAATGAGCCAGTTCGCCAAATGCCCCGCCTCGTCCACCTGAAGGCCGCCGAGAACGGTCACGTCGAGGTGCCCACCACGAATGAGGCCGAAGGACATGGCCGAATCGATTGCACAGGCCCCAGGCCCGGCGCCGACTGGGCGGCCGCCTGCGTCAGTAAGATCAGCCCACGCAAAGCCCTCCTCAGGTAGCGGCAGCATGCCGATCAGACCGTTCTCGGACTGAAAAAACACATTCACGCCCTTGGGCAAGTGGTGCGCTACCTGCGTCGGGAGTCCGATCCCCAGGTTGACGAGCTGACCATCGCGAAGCTCTTTCGCGATCCGGCGGGCGATCAATTCCTTGTCACCCATTCGCGCTCTCCTTGCAGACCAGGTACTGGATCAACACGTGGGGCGTCATGACCGCATCGGGCGGGATGACACCCACAGGAACCATGTCTTCCGCTTCTGCGATGACTGTTCCAGCAGCCATCGCCATGATTGGATTGAAGTTCCGAGAGGTCAATGCGTACTCCAGGTTGCCGAGGTAGTCGGCACGCCTCGCATTGATCAGAGCGAAGTCGGCCTTGAGAGGCAGCTCCAGCAGAAACGTCTTGCCATCGACTTCGACCACTTGCTTGCCTTGCGCTGCGAGGGTCCCAAGCCCTGTCTGCGTCAGAACGCCGCCGAGTCCGAATCCCCCGGCCCGAATACGTTCCACAAGAGTCCCCTGCGGCACCAGGTCGACAAGCACCTCACCCGCGATCATCTGCCGCTGCGTCTCTGGATTGGTGCCGATGTGGCTCGTCACGATTCGACTTACGAGCTTGGCGTCGATGAGCTTGCCGATGCCTACGCCCGGCCGTGCAGTGTCATTGGCGATCACTGTCAGGTCTCGTCTTCCCAGCTTGACGAGCGCGTCGATGAGACGCGGTGGCGTTCCTGCCCCCATGAAACCGCCGATCAGCAGGGTCGCGCCGTCAGGTATCAAGTTCGCGGCGTTCGGAGGTTGAATGGTTTTCATGGTTGGCGGATGGATCAAGGCTTGTCCGCTGCGTCAACTCACATCTGAGCGCCGATCATCCACGGCACCGTCTCTTCGTTTCCGAGGCCGAGTTCCTCGCTCTTGGACATCTCGCCTGATGCGATCCTGAGCATGAGCTCGAAGATCTCTCGCCCCTTCGATTCAAGGGTTGCGCCGCCATCCATCACGTCGCCGCAGTTGATGTCCATGTCGTCCTTCATTCGCAAGAACATCTTCGTGTTGGTGGCCAACTTGATCGAGGGAGATGGCTTTGCCCCGAAGCACGAGCCACGACCCGTCGTGAAAGCGACCAGGTTGGCTCCGCTGGCAATTTGTCCGGTCGCCCCCATCGGGTCGTAGCCGGGCGCATCCATGAAGACCAGGCCGTGCGTCGTGATCGGTTCGGCGTAGCGGTAGACGCCCATCAGGGCGGAAGAGCCGCTTTTGGCCACCGCGCCCAAAGACTTCTCGAGAATCGTGGTCAACCCACCGGACTTGTTGCCCGGTGTCGGGTTGTTGTCGATGCTGCCCTTCTCCCGGTCCGCGTAATCCTCCCACCACTTGATGAGATCGACGATGCCCTGCCCTACCTCACGGTTCACGGCCCGTCGCGTCAACAGATGTTCGGCTCCGTAGATCTCAGGGGTTTCGCTCAGGATGGCAGTTCCCCCATGCGCAACCAGGAGGTCGACCGCCATGCCAAGCGCAGGATTCGCGGTGATTCCCGAGTAGCCGTCAGAGCCCCCGCATTGCAGTGCCACGGTCAGGTGAGCGGCGGACACGTCTTCGCGACGGCACTGGTTCGCCACCGGCAGCATCGCCTCCACGGCGGCGATAGCGGCTTCGACCGTCTTGCGCGTGCCGCCCTTTTCTTGAATCACGAGCGGTGCGATCAGCTTGCCGGTCTCGATGCCCTCGGACATGAACATCGCGCCCATCTGGTTGGCCTCGCAACCCAAACCGATGACAACTACACCGGCGAAGTTGGCGTGCTTCACGAAGCCGCCCAGGGTCCTGCGCAACTGCTGCACCCCGGTTCCGTTGTGCTCGATGCAGCATCCGAAGCTGTGGGTAATGGGAACGACTCCGTCGACGAACGGATAGTCCTTCAGCGCATCACTCTTGGAAAAGTGCTCGACCACCAGCTTCGTCACCGTGGCGGAGCAGTTCACGGTGCTGACAACCCCAATGTAGTTGCGCGTCGCCACACGGCCATCAGCACGCACGAACCCCTTGAACGTGGCCGGCGTCGCCGGCGGAGCCGGCACTCTCGCGTCTTCACCGAACGCGTAGTCGCGCTTGAACGATCCCATGGCCAAGTTGTGCGTGTGGACGTGCTCACCAGGCCAGACGGGCTGGGTCGTGAAGCCGATGATCTGACCGTAGCGCAGAACCGGTTCGCCCAAGGCGACCGGTGCCAGTGCCACTTTGTGCGCTGCAGGCACGTCTGCCGTCACGACCAGGTTGGCGAACTCGGCAAGGACAGTTCCTTTGGCAATGGCATTTCGCGCGATCGCGACGTTGTCATTCGGATGAAGCTTGAAGGCGAGTGAATCGTGGCTCATATGATTTCTTCCTAGGTCAAATTTGGCTTCTGAGTGAAGCAGCCAGGTGGGCAGCGCGAGACGTTCAAAAGGTCGCCGCGCACGCTGTCTCAGGTGAATGTCAGCGCTGAAGTCAGGTCCGTTCCTGTCCTTGTCTCATCCTCGTGCTGGCGAGCGCAGCAACGCTCAGAAGCACCGAGATGATGATCAGGCCGTTGGTGGTGCGGCCGGTCGATTGTTCGATCAGTCCCATGATGGAAGGGCCCACAAAACCACCGGAGATTCCGAAGGTGTTTAGCAATGCCAACCCGCCAGCCAGAGCCACGCCTGCGAGGCGGGACGAGGTGAACAGGAAGATCACCGGTTGCACGACAAAAAACATCGCCGCGGTGAGACTGAAGCCTAGAATTGCGATCACGGGGCCGGCGAACGCTGCGGTCAGAAGCCCGGCGGCCATCACGAGCAACCCGCCGAGCAAGAGCTTGCGCCCGCGCTGCGGGGTGTCCGCAAAGCGTGGCAATGTCGCGGCGCCGATCGCAGCTGCGATCCATGGCAGCGAGTTCAACAGGCCGACCTGTACGGGCGAGAGCTTCGCGTAAGTGCCGATGATGCCAGGCAAAAAGAAAATGCCCGTATAGACGCTGATCTGGTGGCAGAAGTAGACAAAAATGGCAAGCCAGATTTGAGGATCGACAAACGCGCCTTTGAACGAATGGCCAACGTGGCCAGCCTCCTCTTGCTCGGCGCGCTCGGCGGCAAGGCGTCGCTCGACGTCCAGCGCCTGGGAGCGAGACAGCCACTTTGCACTCGAAGGGCCATTGGGCAGCTTCTTCCAGATCACGATCGCGAAGAACACTGCAGGCAGGCCCTCCAGCATGAACATCCACTGCCATCCGTGCCACCCAAGGAAGCCGTTCATCTGCAGCAGAAAGCCGCCCAGCGGGCCGCTCACGATATTCGCCAAGCACACGCCGAGCAGGAAATAACCTGTGGCGCGAGCTCTCTCCTTGCGTCCGAACCAGTAGGTCAGATAGAGCATCACGCCTGGATACAGCCCAGCTTCTGCGGCACCCAACAACATGCGCATGACGTAGAAGGACGTTTCGCCGGTGACGAAGGCCATGCCGGCCGACAGCAGTCCCCACGTCACCATGATCCGCGTGATCCACAGCCTGGCGCCGACGCGGTGCATGATCAGATTGCTCGGAATTTCCATCAGGGCATAGGTCAGGAAGAAGAGCCCAGCTCCCAACCCGTAAGCCGCAGCAGAGATTCCCAGATCGACGGCCAGATAGTTCTTGGCAAGCGCGATGTTGGTCCGATCAAGGAAGCTGATCACATAGGCCGCCACGACGAGCGGCATCAACTTTCGAAACATCAACGAATTCAGCGACTCCGCGGTGTCCGGGGGCGCTGGCCGCCAAGTGTCGGCGGGGGTTGTGGTGAGCATTTGCCTTGGTCTCCAAAGGTGGGGATGACTGCGAGGGCGTCCGTTGGCGAGCGGATGCCCCACCCCAGAGTGCGGGCCTAACCACAAAGCAGATCGCCAACCCAATGTTGTGATGATATATGTGTGATCACAGATAAAAATGCGGGATTACCCGGAGAGGCCCCGGCACGCGCCGGAACTGCTTTCGAGCGAAGCGGGTCTCGTACGCGGGGGTCAGCCCACCAGCTGCGCGAGCGGATGATTCGAAGCTGCCCAGGGGCTCTCGAAGTATTCCTGGACGGCTTCGCCAGTGACGTCCTCCAGCCGTCGGGGGCTCCACCGGGGGTTGCGATCCTTGTCCACGACCAAGGCCCGTATGCCTTCCACGGGTTCAGCGGCTGCGCCGGGACGCCTATGGAAACTGTTGTGAATCAGTACGCGCTCGGTGCGAAGTTCGTCGGAGAACGTCAACGATCGGGCTCGACGCACTTGCTCCAGCGCCACACTCATCATCAAGGGGGAGTTTTGACGGATGGCCGCCAGCGCTTCGCGCGCAAAGGAGCGACCGTCTCGTGAAAGCGAAGCCACGATGTCGAGCATGTTGCCATGGGCGAAGTGCTCATCGATCTCCGCTTGGAGGGCGCCCAATTTGGATGGTCCGGCCTCGATCGCATCGGCTCGCGCCGCATGGTCGATCGCTGGGGCATTGTCCAGCCGGGTGAACGCCGAAGTCAGTTCAACCAGCTTGCTGGAAGGCACCTGGATGTCCGCCAGACCGCACATGATCGCGTCCGCGGCATTGACGGACTGGCCGGTGATGGCCAGATACTCGCCGATCCGCCCCGGGCAGCGCGACAAGAACCATCACCCACCGACATCGGGGAACAGCCCGAGCTTGGTCTCCGGCATGGCGAGCGTCGAGTTCTCCGTCACAATCCGCAGAGACGCGCGTTGACTCAGGCCCATCCCGCCCCCCATGACGATGCCATCCATCAGCGCGATGTATGGCTTGGGGTAGCAGTGGATGAGGTGATTGAGCCGGTATTCCTCATCGAAGAAAGTGCCGAGAACCGGATCATTCGCCAGCGCTGCATTGCGCTGAAAGCGGATGTCTCCCCCGGCGCAAAACGCCGGGGCCTTGCCGGTCCGCCCTGCCCCCTTGACGACAACCGCGACCACGGAACTGTCCTTTGCCCAGGCCTGGAGCGCCTCCGAGAAGAGCCGCACCATATCCAGATCCAACGCGTTGAGGCTGGCCGGCCGATTCAGGGTCAAAACACCGACGCGACCCACCTTTTCCTTCTGCACCGGTGCGTCTGTCTTGATAGCGTCCATCCCAAAACTCCATTCATGAACTGCACGCGACAGCGGCCGCACCGCCCCGAAGCCGGTTCGAAGCGCGCGCCGCCTTCAACGCGGCTAGAAATTGACGTTGTCGCCGCCCTTGAGTTGAAGGATTTCCCGGGCATCGTCGGGGGTGGCCACCTCGAGCGAGAGACCCTCGAGAATGCGGCGCATGCGCAGTACCTGGTCGGCGTTGGTTTTGGCCAACTGGCCCGGGCCATCCCACAAGGAATCCTCCAGGCCGACCCGGACATGTCCGCCCATGGCGGCAGACTGCGCGCCGATCGGCATCTGATTTCGCCCTGCCGGAAGCACCGACCACTGGTAGGCATCGCCGAACAAGCGGTCGGCCGTGCGACGCATGTGAAGCACATCCTCAGGGTGTGAACCAATGCCCCCGAGGATGCCGAAGACCGACTGAATGAGAAAAGGTGGCTTGATCAAGCCGCGTTCGATGAAGTGCGCGGCCGTGTAGAGGTGACCGATGTCGTAGCACTCGATCTCGAAGCGCGTGCCGTTGTCGCTGCACGACTGGAGGATGTGCGCGATGTCCGTGAAGGTGTTCTTGAAGATGCGGTCATGGCTGCCGGACAGGTAGGGCTCCTCCCACGCATGCTTGAACTCCTTGAAGCGGGCAAGCATGGGATACAGGCCCATGTTCATCGACCCCATGTTCAGGGATGCGACCTCCGGCTTGAACTCGAGCGCGGGGCGCAGCCGGTCTTCCAGCTTCATCGTTGGCGCGCCGCCAGTCGTCAGATTGATGACCACGTCGCTCGCGGCCTTGATCTGCGGCAAGAACTGCCTGAAGAGTGCCGGATCCTGCGAAGGGCTTCCATCGACCGGATCGCGTGCATGAAGGTGCACGATGGCGGCGCCGGCTTCGGCCGCGCCGATGGCCGACTGGGTGATCTCTTCAGGGGTGACCGGCAGATAGGGCGACATCGACGGCGTGTGGATGGCGCCGGTGACGGCACAGGTGATGATGACTTTGCGGGGCATGCGGTTCTCCAGGGGGTTGAATGTGATCAGTGGGTCGGTGCCTGGCGCTTGTGCGCGGCCAGCGCCATCAGCCGGCGGTCTCGCCAGGCCGAACGGGTGCCGATGTCGGCGATGTCCAGTTGCTTGCGGCGTTCTGCATCGACCCGCGCGAGCGTATCGTCGCCCCAACCAAAGGGCTGGACGTCGACCACTGTCTCGCGGTTCTGCTGGCCGTAGCGCTTCGCGTAGTCCGTGACGCCCGCCGGGGCATTGAGATCAATCGTCTCGAAAGGACCCATGAAGGACCAGCGCAAGGCGAGGCCGTCCTTGAGCACCTTGTCGATGTCATCGGAGCTTGCGAGGCCCTGCTCGAACAGGCTGAAGCACTCGTTCAGCACGGCGGCTTGAACCCGGTTGAGGAGAAAGCCATGGATTTCGCGCGTAAGCGTCACAGGCGTTTGGCCGGCTGCCTCGTAAAGCGAATGCGCGCGCTCCATCGCTTTGGGATCTGTCCACGGCGCCGGGCAGAGTTCGACCAGCGGGACGAGGTACGGCGGATTCGTTGGATGACCCACCAGGCAACGCCCGCGGCCCGCCAAGTCGGCGGTGAAGGTGGACGCCGGCAGCCATGACGTGGAGCTTGCCAATATCGCCTCCGGCGGGGTCAGCGCATCGAGCTGCGCGAAGATGGCCTTCTTGGCCTCGACCGTTTCGCGGATGTTCTCCTGCACCATCACCACGTCACGCAGCGCGTCGGCCAGATCCGGCTCGCAGCGGATTCGCGCCAGCACGACCTCTGCCGGGTCGTCGAGCAGCCCGAATGCCTCCAGTTCCTTGAGGCGCTCGCCGATGTAGGCCAGGCTCCCGGCCATCGTGGCTGCATCCGCGTCGTGCAGGCGCACCGGATGACCGCCGCGCGCGAACACGATGGCCCAGGCCCGACCAATCAAGCCTGCACCGACTACAGCGACCGGCTGTGAAGATTGAGGAGAGGTGGCTTGCGCGTTCACTTCGATCCCTCCGGCCCGGAATCTACCGTGCGCAGGCATGGAGGTGCCGGGGGCGCGTTGAAAGCGCCACTACCGGCACCAACGAGAAGGGTTGTCAGGGTCATGTTGTGCTCCACGTGAGTAAAGGTTTAAGGTGAAAAAGGCCCGGTCGGGCATTTCGGTGAGTTCAAGACATCGACTCGACGTTGCCGCCAACACTCAATTTCTCTCCGCTGACGTATCGCCCGGCTGGTCCGGCCAGATAGAGTGCGGCTTGAGCGATGTCCTGCGCTCGGACCATCGTTCGCATCGACACCCGTGCGACGGCCCGCTCCTGCTGTTCTTCGAGGCTTATGCCATTGGCCTTCGCCTTGATGGCGAGCACTCGGTCCTGCCGCTCTCCGGCAACCACGCCGGGGAGAATGGCGTTCACGCGGATCTGGTCCACGCCGAGTTCAATCGCCAAGGTCTCCGTCAGGCCAATGACGCCGAACTTGCTCGCCGAGTACGCCGTGCGCAGTGGAAAACCCAGTTTGCCGGCGGCCGACGAGATGTTGATGATGGCGCCACCTCCTGCCGCTCTCAACAGCGGCACCGCGCGACGCGTGACCAGGAAGACGCCACTCAGATTGATTGCAATCGTCCGATCCCATTCGTCAGGTTCAACCGTCTCGATTCCACCGGTGGGCCCGGCAACGCCAGCGTTGTTGACCAGAATGTCCAACCGATCGCCATGACGCTCGGCCATCGCCGCGAAAAGGTCATCCACTTGATCGCGCTCGGAGACGTCGCAGTTCACGACGGCCCAGTCCGGGTGCGCCTGGCGTGCTCGGGCCATCGCCGCCTCGTCGACATCGCAGATCACGACCTGCGCGCCGGCCTCGTGGAAAGCGATCGCAATCGCAAGTCCGATGCCGCTGGCGCCTGCCGTGATCAAAGCGCGTCGGCCTGAAAGCAGTGCAGTCACGGGGTGTCCTTCGTCTGGAGCCATCGCTCAGCCACCGAAGCGTGGCTCGGGCAACCCCTGGATGCCAAGGTCGTGAATCGCGAACAGGCTGCCGCGTTGAACACCGTCGCCAGGGAATCGGGGCAGCGGCGGGCGGGCCATCGAAGTCACGAAGAGGATGTCGAGATTCGGTCCGCCGAAGCTGACACTCGTGACCTTCTTGACAGGCATCTCGATCACCCGGTCGAGCGAGCCATCAGGTGCATAGCGACAGAGCTTTCCAACGTAGCATTGCGCGTTCCAGACAAAGCCTTCGGCATCCACCGTCGAACCATCCGTCGCGCAGCCGGGAGACATTCCGAGCTTGGTGAACGTTCGGCGGTTCGCCACGTTGCCCGTCTCCAGGTCGTAGTCGTAGGCCCAGATCTCATCCGACCAGGTGTCGGAAAAATAGAAGGTCTTTCCGTCCGGGCTCCAGCATGGGCCGTTGGAGACGATGATGCCGTCATCGAGCCGATGCAATGAAAGATCAGGATCGAGGCGATAGAGCGAACCGTTCGGACCAGCTTCCTGGGTGTCCATGCTTCCAGCTATGAAGCGTCCCCGCTGATCAACCTTTCCGTCGTTCAGCCGATTGTCCGGCTTGTCTGGCTCGGGGTTCACGATCAGCGTGGTATCGCCCGTCTCAAAGTCGAGGAAGTGGAATCCGGTTGCCAGAGATACCACCGCACCGCCGTCACGTCGAACTGCCATCGAGCCGATCTTCTCGGGCACGTCCCATGCGCGAATCTCGCGCCCGTCGGCGGTGCAGCGGAAGACGCGACCGCCGAAACTATCGATCCAATACAGGCGCTGGTCCTGCACGTCCCAAACGGGTCCCTCGCCTAGCGTGGTCTTCACATCAACCAAGACTTCGATGCGCATGAGTGTCTCCTTGTACGTATGGATGGAATGTGGTGGGTTTCGCCCACTTCAACGACGGCGCTCGCGCAACCCGACGACGGCCGCCAGCACAACCAGGCCGAACAGGATTGCACGCGACGCGTAGGGCAAGGTGGTACCCGCCAACAGCGTCTGGAGCGCGGTCAGCATGAGCACCCACCGAGGATGCCGAGGTAGAGCCTGTAGGCACCGATGAGCGTGCGGTCAACACGCACGCCAGAGAGTGCAGCGACCCGCCGCCCATTGCCAAGGAATCGCAACAATCTTCGGAAGGTCGGTTGCATGATGTGTCCCGGTTTCACTCGTCGTGATCGTACGATGTGTGATCACAGATACGTAGTAGGGAAATCCCTAGATAGACCGCCGTGTTCGCGACATTCGCGGCTGTGCTAAGAGATCACAGTGAATACGTTTCGTCCTATACTTCGGGCATGGACCTCTCGAGCCTCGTCACCCCGGTTACCCGCCAAACCCTGAGCGGAGATGTCTACAAGCAGTTGAGCGAACTGCTGATAAGCGGGCGCGTGATGCCTGGCGAACAGTTGTCGCTGCGAACGATTGCGCAGAGCCTCGGCGTGAGCGTGATGCCTGTCCGGGAAGCGGTTAACCGCCTGCTGTCGGAGAAAGCGCTCGAGCTGATGCCGAACCGAGTCCTTCGTGTACCGACCATGACGGTCAGCCAGTTCCGCGAAATCACCGACATCCGCGTCAACCTCGAGGGCCTGGCAACAGCCCGCGCCGCCGAGCTGGTCGATGAGAGGGGGCTTCGCGAGATCGGGGCAGCACATGACCGCTTCTCGAGAGAAAGCTTGCTGAAGAAGCCGAATGAAGCGAATTTGATCGCGCTCAACAAGGAGCTTCATTTCGCCATTTATCGGCAGGCGCGTATGCCGATGCTGCTTGAAATGATCGAGGCGCTTTGGCTGCGTATCGGCCCCATCCTCAACTACGACTTGCGTTCGGGGTCCGCCCGCGTGACCGAACACGTTTCGGCCGATCATCACGATCGGATCTTCTCCGCCTTGAGGAACAAGGATGCAGTGGGGGCCAGCAAGGCATTGGCAGGGGATCTCCGAGGAGCCGCTGACTTCATCGTTACAGCGGGCGTGCTGGTTGCCGATGCCGATTCCCCGTCCGCTGTGCCGACGGCCCGCCCCGTCCCCGCACCTCAGCCCGCCAAACCCGCGAGGCGGGCCCGTGGACTTCCCGTCAGCTAGTGCAGTGCGCCACTCAGATATGTACTTATCTTGTACTCCTTGCCAGCGCGGCCTTGGCTCGCGTGACCTTGGCCAGGATGTCGGTCGCGCTGGCGGTCCATATGAAGGGTTTGGGGTTGGCGTTGTGGTGCTCGACATAGAGATCGATCGCCAATTCCAGCTCAGGCACGCTGGTGAAGCTGTCGCGCCGGATGCGGTTCTCCGAGATGTCGCGGAAGAAGCGCTCGACCATGTTCAGCCAGACCATGTTCAGCCACGAC
>NZ_JBFUHO010000052.1:0-48403 GCF_056402355.1 Variovorax sp. P4_B11 | reverse complement strand
AGGAAGAAGACCCGGACCTCGGCCGGCGAATCCTTCAGCACCTCGGCCAGYGCATCGAAATCCGCGGGCGTGTTCGCCTCCACCTTGGCGTAGTCGAGGCGTTCGGCGAAGCTCGCGAAGGTCGCCTCGTCCATGTCCGCGGCGGGCACGAAGCTGGCAAAGCTGGCCTTCACCTTCGCGATGAAGTCCGAGCGCCCGAGCTGCTCGCGCGCCAGGCCCAGGATCCGGCCATGCGGCGCAAGATCACCGTCGCGGTGGCGGAAGTACAGGGCCGGCAGCAGCTTGCGCATGGCAAGGTCGCCGGTGCCGCCGAACAGCAGCAGATCGAATGAATTGACTTGGGGCATGGAAGAATCCTGGGTTGCGAAGCACTGGATGAAGACGCATCGAAGGCTCCTTCATCAAGCGGGTCCCGGCCTCGGCACCGTGAGGGCATCGCTCTCGACGATCGACATCAGGCGTACCGGGCCGACATGGCTTCGAGCGGAATCGGCTTGATGCGCACCGCGTGCCCGGCGCAGCCGAAGGCCTCGAAGCGCACCTTGCATATGTCGCGCGCCGCCCTCTTGGCCGCCGCCATCGCCTTGCGCGGATCGAACTCGCCCGGCTGCTCGGCGAACACCTTGCGCATCGCGCCGGTCATCGCCAGACGAATGTCGGTGTCGATGTTGATCTTGCGCACGCCGCTGCGGATGCCGCGCTGGATCTCCTCGACCGGAACGCCGTAGGTTTCCTTGATGTCGCCGCCGTACTGGCGAATGATCGCCAGCCACTCCTGCGGCACGCTGGACGCGCCGTGCATCACCAGGTGCGTGTTGGGTACCGCGGCGTGGATCTGCGCTATCCGCTCGATGGCCAGGATGTCGCCGGTGGGCTCGCGCGTGAACTTGTAGGCGCCGTGGCTGGTGCCGATGGCGATTGCGAGTGCGTCGACGCCGGTATTCGCGACAAAGCGCCTGGCCTCGTCGGGATCGGTGAGCAGCATGTCTTGGCTCAACTTCCCGGCCGCTCCGACGCCGTCCTCTTCGCCGGCCTCGCCGGTTTCCAGCGAGCCCAGGCAGCCGAGTTCGCCTTCGACCGATACCCCGATCGCGTGCGCCATCTCACAGACCTTGCGCGTCACCTCGACGTTGTAGTCGTAGCTGGCCGGCGTGCGGGCATCCTCGCGCAGCGAGCCATCCATCATCACGCTGGTGAAGCCCGAGCGGACCGCCTGCTGACAGACTGCCGGCGAGGCGCCGTGGTCCTGGTGCAGCACCACCGGGATGTCGGGGTGCGCCTCGACGGCAGCCAGCACCATGTGGCGCAGGTAGGGCTCGCCAGCGTACTTGCGCGCGCCCGCCGAGGCCTGCAGGATCACCGGCGACTGCGTCTCTTGCGCCGCCTCCATGATGGCGTGGATCTGCTCGAGGTTGTTGACGTTGAATGCCGGCACGCCATAGCCGTGCTCAGCGGCGTGGTCGAGCACTTGGCGCAGGGAGACGAGGGCCATGATGCGGTTCTCCTGGGTGGGGTCACGATTCGGTGGCGGGCCCGCCATCGCGGACATGGCTGCGCTCGGCGAGCGCCCGCGGCGTGCCGCTGTCGCGCGCCGCCGGTTCCTGGTGGTAGCACTCGATGCGCTCGACCTCGTTCCTCGAGCCGAACACCAGGCCGATGCGCTCATGCAGCGCGCTCGGCGGCACGCCGAGCATCGGCTGATAGCCCGTGCTTGCGCGGCCTCCGGCCTGCTCCACCACCATGCCGATCGGGTTGGCTTCGTACAGCAGGCGCAAACGTCCGGGCTTGCTCGGATCCTTGGTATCGCGCGGGTACATGAAGACGCCGCCGCGCATCAGGATGCGGTGCGCCTCCGCCACCATGCTGGCGATCCAGCGCATGTTGAAATCCTTGCCGCGCGGGCCGATCTTGCCGGCCAGGCACTCGTCGACGTAGCGCTTGACCGGCGCTTCCCAGAAGCGGCTGTTCGAGCAGTTGATCGCGAATTCATGGGTGTCCGGCGGAATCCGGATGTCCCTGTGCGTCAGCACAAATTCGCCGAGGCCGGGACTCAGCGTGAAGCCCGCGACGCCGTTGCCGATGGTCAGCACGAACATCGTCGTCGGCCCGTAGAGCGCGTAGCCTGCAGCCACCTGATTCGCGCCCGGCTGGAGGAAGTCCGATTCGACCACGTCGCGGCCGCTTTCGATCACCTCCTTCGGCGCGCTCAGGATCGAGAAAATGCTGCCCACCGAGATGTTGACGTCGATGTTGCTCGATCCGTCCAGCGGATCGAACACCAGCAGGTACTTTCCGCGCTGGTACTGCGCCGGGATCTGGAACGGCTCGTCCATCTCTTCGGAGGCCATGCCGGCCAGGCGCCCGTTCCGCTCGTTCGTGCGCAGAAACAGCGCGTTGCTGATCACGTCCAGCGGCTTCTGCACCTCGCCCTGCACGTTGACGGCGCCGCCGGCCGGCGCCGGCGTGCCGTCGCCCAGCGCGCCGAGGCCGACGATGGCGGCAATCTCCTTGCAAGCGAGCGACACGTCGAGAATCAGGGCATCGAGGTCGTCATCGACCTGCGCAAGGCGACGGCGCTCCTCGATCAGATAGCGTGCGAGCGTCCAGCTTCGCGATGGCGGCATGGTGGCATGGCCTTGATCATTCATGCGGGTCACTCGATCCGAAGGGGGTTCTGCCCCAACACCTTGCGGGTCGCGTCGACGACCGCTTCGGCCGTGATGCCGAAATGCTGGAACAACGCCGCGGCCGGGCCGCACTCGCCGAAGCTGTCCAGGCCGATCACCGCGCCGTCCAGCCCGACGACCTCTCGCCAGCCGGCCGTCACGCCGGCCTCCACCGCCACGCGCGGCACTCGGGGTGGCAGTACGCTCGCCTGCCACGCGGCGTCTTGCCGGCGAAACTGGAACCAGGAGGGCAGCGACACCACTCGCACCGGCACACCTTGCCGCTCCAGTTCTGCCTGCGCGGCGACGGCCAGCGCCAGTTCGCTGCCGGTGGCGATGAGCACTGCGCGCGGCACTCCACCGACGGCTTCATTCAGCACGTAACCACCCCGGGCGATGGCCGCGAGTTGCTCGCTGCTGCGCGGCTGGTGTGGCAGGTTCTGCCGGCTGAGCACCAGGCTGGTCGGGTGGTCGCGGCTTTGCAGGGCCGCGGTCCAGGCGACCTGGGTCTCGACCGCGTCGCCGGGGCGCCAGACGTCCATGTTCGGCATCAGTCTCAGCGTGGCGGTCTGCTCTACCGGCTGGTGGGTGGGGCCGTCCTCGCCCAGGCCGATCGAGTCGTGCGTGAAGACGTAGATCGGGTTCAGCTTCATCAGCGCCGCCATGCGCAGCGCATTGCGGGCGTATTCGCTGAACATCAGGAAAGTGCCACCGAAGCCGCGAAACCCGCCGTGCAGCGCCACACCGTTCAGGATGGCTGCCATGCCGAACTCGCGCACGCCGTAGTGCAGGTAGTTCCCGCCCTTGCCGGCACGCAGGCGCTCGGGGGTGACGCTGACACAGCCCGGCCAGTGGGTGAGGTTGGAGCCCGTCAGGTCGGCCGATCCGCCCAGCAGTTCGGGCAGCGTCGAAACCAGCGAGGCGATCGCGTTCTGGCTGGCCTTGCGTGTCGCGATGGTTTCCCCTTTGGCGGCCACATTCGCAAGCGCTCGCTGCGCTTGTGCGTCGAAGCCTTCGGGCAACTCGCCCTTCAGCCGGCGCTCGAGTTCGACCGCGAGCGCCGGGTGGGCGCGCGCGTAGGCGGCCAAGCGCGCGGCCCAGTCGGCATGCCGCTGCGCGCCGGCCTCTCGTGCATCCCAGGCGGCGCGTACCTCGCCCGGTATCTCGAAAGGCCCGTGGGTCCAGCCCAGCGCCGCGCGCGTGGCGGCAACCTCCGCGGCGCCGAGCGGCGCGCCGTGGCTGTCATGCGTGCCGGCCTTGTTGGGTGAGCCGAAGCCGATCGTCGTCTTGCAGCAGATCAGCGTCGGCTTGGCACTCTGCGCGGCGGCCTCGGCGATGGCCGCATCCAGCGCCTTCGGGTCATGCCCGTCGATGCTGCGGATCACGTGCCAGCCGTAGGCCGCAAATCGCGCCGGCGTGTCATCGCCGAACCAGCCCGCCGTGTGGCCGTCGATCGAGATGCCGTTGTCGTCCCAGAAGGCTGTCAGCTTGCCCAAGCCCCAGGTACCGGCCAGCGAGCAGGCCTCGTGGCTCACGCCTTCCATCAGGCAGCCGTCGCCCAGGAATACCCAGGTGCGGTGGTCGACGATGGCGTGGCCCTCGCGGTTGAACTCGGCCGCCAGCAGCTTCTCGGCGAGCGCCATGCCCACCGCGTTCGCGATGCCCTGGCCGAGCGGCCCGGTCGTGGTTTCGACGCCGGGCGCATAGCTATATTCGGGGTGGCCCGGCGTCTTGCTGTGGAGTTGTCGAAATGACCTGAGGTCGTCGATGGAGAGGTCATAGCCGCTCAGATGCAGCAGGCCGTACAGCAGCATGGAACCGTGGCCGTTCGACAGCACGAAGCGGTCACGGTTGGCCCAATCGGGATGTGCCGGGTCGTGGCGCAAGTGGTGGCGCCAGAGCGCTTCGGCAATGTCGGCCATGCCCATGGGCATCCCCGGGTGTCCGGAATTGGCTTGCTGTACGGCGTCCATGGCCAGCACGCGCAGCGCGTGGGCGAGGGTGCTTCGGGTCGGGTCGGTCATGGCTCGATTCGTGTGGACAAAGGAAGCGTTGGACGAGCCGCCGTCAAGGCGGCTCGGGTCGGAACTGCGCGACGGCGCAGACTCAGGCGAGTTGGCGCTGCAGGGACTGCGCCATCGCGCGCAGGATCAGCCAGCAGGAGGTCGCGCCGGCGTCCAGCACGCCGATGGAGCGCGGACCCAGGCGGGCGGAGCGGCCGATGCGGGCCTGGAGATCCTTGGTGGAGTCCTTGCCGGCCTCGGCCGCAGCGCTCATCGCCTGCAGTGCGCCGGAGAAGCCGGCTCCGTCCTTCAGGGCCTCGGCAAAGGCGTCGCGCGCCGGTACCAGGGTGTCGATGAGGGACTTGTCGCCCACCTGGGCGTTGCCCATGCTTTGCACGTTGGCTACCGCCGCGACAAGGGCTTCGCCGAACAGCTTGGCGTCCAGTTGCGTGTGGGGCTCCAAGGTGTTGACGAACCCGAGGAAGAAGTTGCCGTACAGCGGGCCCATGGATCCGCCGATGTCATCCATCAATGCCTGCGACAACTGCGCCATCGCCGCTGGGAGCGAAGCGGCGCGGGCTTCTCCGATTGCGTCCAGGCGCGCGCCGCAGCCTGAGAAACCCTTGGCCATGTTGATGCCGTGGTCGCCGTCGCCGATCAGTCCGTCGATCTCGCTCAGGAACTCGCGGTGCTCGACGATGGTGGCAATCAGGTCGCGCACCAGGCCGCCTGCCTGGCCGAGCATGATGGCCGGGCCTTCGACCGTGCGCGGCGCGGCCGAGGCGCGCACGCCTGACGGCGCCGCCGCGGCCTGCGGCGCGATCGCGGGGATCTGCGGGTTCGCATAGGTGCGCGTGCTGGGCACGCCCTCCACCGTGATGCCCGCCGACCGGCAAGGCGCCTTCAGGCAGGCCTCGAGTTCGTCGTCCAGCCTCATCAGCGTCAGCGTCACGCCGAACATCTCCAGCGATGTGAACAGGTTGCCCACCCGGTTGAAGGCAACCGTGACGCCGCGCGCGGCCAGCCTCCGGGCCACCTCGCCGTAGAGGATGTACTGCTCCATGACCGGCGTGGCGCCCAGGCCGGAGATCAACACGGCCACGCGATCGCCTTCGACGATGGGCAAGTCGGGCAGGATGGCATCCAGCATCATCTCGGCCATCTCGGCAGCGGTGGCGGTGCGCCGCACGTCGATGCCAGGCTCGCCGTGATGGCCGATGCCGACCTCCATCGTGCCGTGCTCGATGTGGAAATTCGCCTTGCCGACCGCCGGGATCACGCAGGCCGACAGGCCCACGCCGATGCTGCGGGTGTTGGCGATGGCCTTCTGCGCGGCGGCGATCACCTCGTCGAGGCTGGAGCCCATGGCGGCTTTGGCGCCGCCCACCTTCCACATCAGGATCTCGCCGGCGACGCCGCGCCGCTTGGCCTCGTCGCCCTTCGGCGCCGAGGGCACGTCGTCGTTGGCCACCACCGTCTGGACCGTGATGCCGTCGCGCGCGGCCATCTGCATGGCCATCTTGACGTTCATGTTGTCACCCGCGTAGTTGCCGTAGAGGCAGGCCACGCCGGCGCCGCCATCGGCTGCGCGCATGGCGTCAAGGAAGCTCTTGGCGGTGGGCGACGAGAAGATTTCCCCGACAGCGACCGCGTCGCAGAGCCCGTCGCCGACATAGCCGATGAAGGCCGGTTCGTGGCCCGATCCGCCGCCGGTCACGATGCCGACCTTGCCTCGTTCCGGTGCGCCGAGCCGGTGGATCACCCGGGCGTTGCCCTCGCTGACGCGCACCGTGTCGGCGTGCGCGATCAGCCAGCCTTGGAGCATGTCCTCGACCACCAGGTCCGGATTGTTGATTACGCGATTCATCGTCATGAAAAGTCTCCGTCGAATGGGGGTGGGTCACAATCGCCAAGGGTTGATCAAATGATCACATGATGACTATTGTGATCACGCAAATTCAGCGAGTCAATCCGGAGCGCGTTGCTTTTTTCTAAGGGTAAATCCTAGCCTATTTCAAGAAGTCTAGATAAATCAATCACTTATCTTCATTTTCTGAAGATGACTCTGGATCATGGGTTTGACATTTGCGCGGTCCACCAAGATACTTTTGCTCATGACATGAACATTGGATCACCCACTGGGCCATCCATACATCGAGGAAATCATGAACATTGCGATTGGTTGTGACGAGGCGGCTTGCGACCTCAAGAACGTCGTCAAGCAGCATTTGCTGGATCAGGGGCACCAGGTCGTCGACTTCGGAACCCATGACAACCAGCCGGTTCTCTATCCGGACATTGGCATTGCCGTGGCTGAGGCGATCGTCCAGGGGCGGCACGAACGGGGGGTACTGTTGTGCGGAACCGGTATCGGCATGGCGATCTCCGCCAACAAGGTGGCAGGGATCCGGGCGGCACAGGCCCACGACACCTACTCGGCGGAGCGGGCCAGCCGCAGCAACAACGCCCAGATCGTCACGCTGGGTTCACGTGTCATCGGCTCCGAACTGGCCAAGGCGATCGTCGATCGTTTCATCGGCTCGAATTTCGACGGTGGCCAGTCGGCCCTGAAGGTCGATGCGATCACCGAGTACGAGCGTTCGCAAGCCTCGCCGGCCCGCGAATCGGATGCGTGAAGCCCCTTCGCCCTCTTGATGCGAGAAGCTGCCATGAACATCCCATTGCTGTCCGCCAAAGGCGTTGCGAAGAGCTTCGGCGGTGTGCCGGCGCTGCGCAATGGTTGCCTCGAACTGCATGCCGGCAGCGTTCACGCGCTGTGCGGCGGTAATGGCGCAGGCAAATCCACGTTCCTGAACATCGTGATGGGCATCTTGCGGCGCGATGCCGGCGAGGTGGCGGTGAAGGGGCAGCCGGTGGATTTCGCATCGCCGCAGGAGGCCATCGCGCATCGCATCTCGATCATCACGCAGGAGCTGTCGCCAATCCCGGGCATGACGGTGGCCGAGAACATCTACCTCGGCCGCGAGCCCAAGCGTGCCGGGCTGGTGATCAATTACCCGGCGTTGTTCGCGCAGGCCAACGCGTTGCTGCGCAAGTTGGGCTTCGATATCGATGCGCGCGTCCTGATGGGGCGCCTGAGTCTCGCGCAGACTCAGCTGGTCGAGATCGCCAAGGCCTTCAGCCGCGACAGCGACATCATCATCATGGACGAGCCGACGTCGGCCATCGGGGAGAGCGAGACCGACATCCTGTTCGACGCGATCCGCAGCGTCACCGCGCAGGGCGCCGGCATCCTGTACGTCTCGCACCGGCTCTCCGAGATCTTCACGATCGCCGACAGCTACACCGTATTCCGTGACGGCGGCTTCGTCCAGGCCGGCAAGCTGGCCGACATCGACCGGCGCCAGCTCGTCAAGCTGATCGTCGGGCAGGAAGTGCGCATCGCCGACAAGAAGCGCAAGCCCGCGCCGACCGGCGATGCCCTGGTGTCGGTGAGGCGTCTGTCGCGCAAGGGCGAATTCGCCGACATCAGCCTCGATGTGGCGCCCGGAGAAGTCCTGGGCATCTACGGCCTGATGGGGTCGGGTCGCAGTGAATTTCTCAATTGCCTCTACGGACTGACGCGCCCCGATACCGGCGAGGCCCGTCTTCGCGGCCAGTTGTTGCCCAAGGGAAATCCGGCTGCATCGATCAAGGCCGGGCTGTCGCTCGTCACGGAGGACCGCAAGGCCTCCGGCCTGGTGCTCAGCTCGTCGGTCAGTTTCAACACCAGCCTGGCCGCGTTGCCCGCGCTGCAGCGCGCCTCGGTGGTCGACCGGGCGGCTGAACGCTCGCTTGTCAGCGAGATGGTCCAACGCATGCGGATCAAGCTGGCCAGCACGGCCATGGCGGTGTCCGGGTTGAGCGGTGGCAACCAGCAGAAAGTGGTGCTGGCGCGCTGCATGGCCACCAACCCGGTGTGCTTGCTGTGCGACGAGCCGACGCGCGGCATCGACGAAGGCGCCAAACGCGAGGTGTACGCGTTCCTGGCGTCATTCGCCGAGCAGGGCAATGCGGTGATCGTGGTGTCGTCCGAGGCGCCCGAAGTGCTGGACCTGAGCGACCGCATCGCCATCTTTCGCAAGGGCCGTGTCTCCGACGTGATCGACGGCCACTCCGCCACGCAGGAGGAACTCCTGCACCTCGCGTCTTGACCCGAGACGCTCTCCATCCTCGACCGGACCCACGCCATGAACGCCGCTCCCACCACCACCGCCGCCGCGCCCGCCAACCAGCTGCGCTGGCGCCATCTGCTTGCCGACTACGGCATCGTCCTCGCCTTCCTGGTGCTCTGCGTCACGCTCAGCGTGGCCGACGAGAACTTTCTGAGCTGGGGCAACTGGGTCAACATCCTGCGCCAGACGTCGATCAACGGGATCCTTGCGATCGGTATGACCTACGTCATCCTGACCAAGGGGATCGACCTCTCGGTCGGCTCGCTGCTCGCCGTCTCGGGCATCGTCGCGGCCAGCCTGGTGACCGGCGAGACCGCCCACCACGCGATGGTCGGCATCCTCGCCGGGCTGGCGGTGGGTGCCGTCCTCGGCGCCGTCAACGGCGGGCTGATCGCCGGGCTGTCCGTGGCACCCTTTGTCGTCACGCTCGGCATGCTCAGCGTGGCGCGCGGCCTGACCTTCATCTACAACGACGGCATGCCGATTGCGGCGCTGTCGCCCGGGTTTCGCTACATCGGGCAGGGCATGCTGGCGGGCATTCCCGTGCCGGTGATCATCCTGGCCGCGACTTTCCTGGTGTTCTGGTTCATCTTGAAGTACACGACCTTCGGCCGCGCCGTGTACGCGGTCGGCGGCAACGAGAAGAGCGCCAAGACCAGCGGCATCAACACCGTCCGCGTGATCTTCCTGGTCTACGTGATCTCGGGCGTGCTGTCGGCGCTGGCCGGCTTGATTCTGGCGGCGCGCACCACCTCGGCACTGCCGCAGGCGGGCGTGGCCTACGAGCTCGACGCGATCGCCGCGGTGGTGATCGGCGGCACCTCGCTGAGCGGGGGCGTCGGCTCGCTGACGGGCACGCTGATCGGCGCGCTGATCATCGGCGTCATCAACAACGGTCTCGATCTGCTGGGCGTTTCGTCGTACTACCAGCAGGTCATCAAGGGTGCAATCATCGTTGCGGCAGTGCTGCTCGATGTCTCGCGCAAGAAGCAGGCTTGACCTGCTGTCCATTCCTCCATCACTGATCCAAACCAAGGAGACATTCCCCATGCGATTCCTCAAACTGGCCGTCCTGACCGTCGCGGTGGCCGCGCTTGCCGCCCCGCAGTTCGCGGCGGCTCAACAGAAGACCTACAAGATCGGCGCCGCCGTCTATGGCCTCAAGGGCGAATTCATGCAGCTTTGGGTGAATGCGCTGAAAGACCACCCGGCCGTCAAGGACGGCACGGTCAAGCTGACGATCTTCGACGGCAAGTACGATGCGCTGACGCAGAACAACCAGTTCGACACGATGGTCACGCAGAAGTACGACGGCATTCTCTTCGTGCCGATCGATATCCAGGCCGGCGCCGAGGCAGTCGAGAAGGCTTCGGCGGCCAAGATCCCCGTGGTCGGGTCCAACACCCGCGTCAACAGCAACAAGCTCGCCGGGTACGTCGGGTCCGACGATGCGGTGGCGGGTGAAATGGAAGCCGAGGCTGTGATCAAGGCGATCGGCAGCAAGGGCAACGTGGTGGTCATCGAGGGCCCGATCGGGCAGTCCGCGCAGATCGAGCGCCGCAAGGGCAACCAGGTCGCGCTCGCCAAGTACAAGGATGTGAAGGTGCTGGAAATGAAGACGGCCAACTGGTCGCGTGCCGAGGCCTTGTCGCTGATGGAGAACTGGCTCACGGCACATCCCGGAAAGATCAACGGCATCATCGGCCAGAACGACGAGATGGCGCTCGGTGCGATCGAGGCGGTCAAGGCCAAGGGCCTGGTGCCGAAATCCATCCCGGTCGCGGGCATTGACGGCGTGACCGATGCAATCAAGGCGGTCAAGTCCGGTGACATGGTGAGCATTCTTCAAGATGCGCAAGGTCAGGCGCAAGGCGGACTCGACGTGCTGCTGCGACAGATCGAAGGCCCGAGCTACAAGCCGCGCGCCGCGCTGTGGACCGAATACGCCGGCACGGGCCTGAGCTGGGGCGACGGCACGGCCAGGCAGTACAACGTGCCGTGGACGCCGATCACGACGCAGAACGCCGACGCACTGCTGGCCAAGCGCAGCAAGTAAAGGGGGAGTTGCCATGTCTCTTGGTTTCGATCAGGCGTTTGACCTCTCCGGACAAGTTGCGCTGGTGACCGGCGGCGCGTCGGGCATCGGTCTCGCGGTTGCCGAGCTGTTCGCCGCCAAGGGCGCCAGCCTGGTGCTGCTCGACCTGAGCGATCAGGTCGCCGCGGTGGCGCAGCGGCTGCCGGGCCAGCATCTCGGGATCGCCTGCAACGTGGCCGACCTCGCCCAGCGCGAGGCTGCCGTTGCCAGCGCCGTCAAGCGCTTCGCGCGTATCGACATGCTGGTCAACAACGCCGGCGTGGCGCTGCTCGATCGCGCCGATGCGGTCACGGAGGCCGACTGGGACAAGACCATGGCGATCAACCTGAAGGCGCCGTTCTTCCTCGCCCAGGCCGTGGCTGCGCAGATGAAGAAGCAGGGCGGCGGCCGCATCGTCAACCTCGCCTCGCAGGCCAGCGTGATCGCGCTGGAGCGCCACGTCGCCTACTGCGCCAGCAAGGCGGCGATGGTCTCGATGACGCAGGTGCTCGCCGTCGAGTGGGCGCCGCTGGGGATTACCGTGAATGCGGTCTCTCCGACCGTCGTCGAAACCGAACTCGGCAAGAAGGCGTGGGCCGGCGAGGTCGGTGAGGCGATGAAGAAGAAGATCCCGATCGGCCGTTTCGCGCAGCCGGCCGAGATCGCGGCGGCGATTCTGTATCTGGTCAGCGCACATGCTGGCATGATTACCGGCGAGAACCTGATCATCGACGGGGGCTACACAATTCAATGAACGACACCCTATCCTCGTGAATCCATGACCGAAAGCGATCTGGCAAAGCTGGCGACCCTGTACTACATCGACGGACGCACCCAGGAGGACTTGTCGAAGCATTTCGGCATCTCCCGTGCGACGGTGGGCCGTTTGCTGCGCCGGGCGCAGGAGCAAGGCGTGGTCGAGATTCGCGTCCGGCCGCATCCCACCTTCGCTGCCGATCTCGAGAAGCAGCTGATCGATCGCTTCGGAATTCGGCGGGCGCTGGTCGCGCTCGATCACCAGGACGCGGACAAGCAGCGCGAACTGCTGGCGGGCCTGGTGGCGAGCGAACTCGACCGCATCTTGCTGGATGGCAGCGTCGTCGCGGTTGGAATGGGGCGCAACGTGAGTTCGGTGTCCGAGCATTCGATGTCGGCGACCCGCCGGCAATGCAACTTCGTCAGCGCCATCGGGGGCTCCTATCGAGGCGGGGAGGCCATGAATGCGGACCATATCGCGCGCCGCCTGGCCGCGCGTTTCGGTGGGGAGTCCGAGTCCCTCTACGCGCCCGCCCTGGTCGATGATCCGCTGATCCGCAAGGCGCTGCTCGAGAACGACACCGTGCGCCACACCCTGGACAAGGCCCGTCGTGCCGACATCGCGCTGATCGGCGTCGGCGACGTGAGCGTGGACAGCAACATGGTGCGCATGGGGTGGTTTACGCCGCAGGAGATCTCCGAAGCCAAGCGCGCCGGGACCGTGGGTGACATGATGGGCTACGACTTCATCGACATTCACGGCGAGCCGGCGATGACGCCGATGCAGGGGCGCGTCATCGGCCTGACCCGCAGCGATCTGCAGCGCATTCCGAACGTGATCGCCGTGGCGGCAGAATCCAGCAAGGTGACGGCCATCGTGGGTGCCTTGCGCACGGGTGCGATCGACACCCTGGCCACGACGGCAGGCAACGCCGCCGCTGTGCTTCAGCTCGACGAGGCGATCAACGCCTCGCGACAAGGCTGAAGTCGCCGCACGGATCGCGAGTCGCGCTCGTGGCTGCCGGGAAGCCGAGGATCAGGCACGCCCGGACGTCCCCTTCAGCAATCGCTCGAAGTTCTGCTTGAAGATGATGCCGGCGTAGTACACGTGCTCGCGCATCAGCTGCTCGGCCCGCGTGCAATCCCGGGCGAGCACCGCCTCGACGATGCGGTGGTGGTCGCCGTGCGAGCGCAGGATCACCGCATGCTCGACGTCCCACAGAACGAGGCGGTCCGACGCATAGGGGATGTTGTGCGCCTGCTCGGCAAATCGGCCGAGCCAGGGATTGCACGAGGCTTCCAGGAACGTGTTGTGCAGGGTGACGTTGATCTTCT
This sequence comes from Variovorax sp. P4_B11, assembly GCF_056402355.1. Lineage (NCBI taxonomy): Bacteria > Pseudomonadati > Pseudomonadota > Betaproteobacteria > Burkholderiales > Comamonadaceae > Variovorax > Variovorax sp. P4_B11. Next base: position 35,394 of record NZ_JBFUHO010000052.1, on the reverse strand, counting down.
GGTACGGCTCGTGGTCCTCGGGCAATAGCACGCCCTTCGACAGGATCTTGTCGCCGTCGGACAGGCACTCCCGCAGCGTCTGCGCCTGCGCCTCGCTGAGGCCGCGTTCAGCCGCCCGCTTGCAGGCCAGACCCTCGAGGGCAGCGCGCACCTCGTACGCCGCCACGATGGTCTCCAGTTCGAACTCGCGCACCAGGTAGCCGCGCTTGGGCTGGTGATCGATCAGCCCTTCGTTGGCGAGGGCCGCGAGCGCGGCGCGCACAGGGGTCCTCGAGACCCCCATCTCGAGCGCGGTCGGGATCTCCTCGATGCGTTCGCCCGCTTTGAAGCGGCCGTGCAGCACCCAGTTGCGTAGCGTGTCCGTGACCTGTTGCGACAGTGTTTCCAACGGCTTGCCTCCAGTTCGAGCGGCTTGCAGCCGCCGCGGATCAAGTATACATGTTTGGCAAAAAGTCGACATTACTGGGGTAAATACCGGTGTATACAGTTAAGCATGTATACATACTCCGTGCAGGCGCCAGGTGGAGCGCGACTTTGAAGATTGGAAATGGCATGACGGACAGTTCGAGCAAGGGCCGGTGGGCGTTGGTGACGGGTGGGGGACGGGGCATCGGCGAGGCCATTGCACGCCGATTGGCGGCAGAGGGCATGCGGGTGGTGGTGGCCGACATCGACCGCGCCAATGCCGATCGCGTGGCCGGCAGCCTGGGCGCGCCGCACGCGAGCCGCGCCGTCGATGTGGCCGACGAGGGCGCGGTGCAGGCCTTGTTCGAGGATGTCGAGTCGACGCTCGGCGCGGTCTCGGTGCTGGTTTGCGTGGCCGGCATCCTGATCCTTCCCGGCGGCGAGCGCCCCCTCATCAAGGACATGACCATGGATACATGGGAGCGCAGTTTCGCGGTCAACACCCGCGGCGCGTTTCTCTGCAGCCGCGAGTACCTTCGCCGGCGGGAGGCCGCGAACGTCGAGCACGGGCGTGTCGTCTTCTTCGGCTCGGTCGCCGCGCAACTCGGCGGCTACCGTTCGAGCGCCGCCTACATCGGCGCCAAGGCGGCGGTGCATGGCTACGCCAAGGCCTTCGCGCGCGAAGCGGCGCATCTGGGCATCACGTCGAACGTCATCGCACCCGGCCTGATCGATACCGACATGCTGCGCAGCACCGTCACCAGCAGCGGTGCGCTGGCCGCGGCCGCCCAGAACATCCCGCTCGGCCGCGTCGGCACGGTCGACGACGTCGCCGCGGCGGTCAGCTACCTGGTATCGCCGGCAGCCGCCTACATCACGGGCGATGTCATCGACGTCAACGGCGGCTACCGCATGCAATAGACGCACACCCAGCCACTCGCAGATTCAATCCCAAGGAGACACCATGAATCGACTCAAGACCCTCGCCGCGCTGGCCGTCTGCAGCCTGGCCATCGGCGCCGCGCACGCGCAGCAGGAACCCGGCGTGACCGACAAGACCATCAAGATCGGCCTCTTCGGCCCCTTGTCGGGGAACTCGATGGCCTATGGCTTCGACGTCATGAACGCGGCGAAGATGTACTACGAGAAGATCAACAAGGAAGGCGGCATCCACGGCCGCAAGATCGAACTCGTGATCGAGGACGATCGCTGCAACGCCAACGACCTGCTGGCCGCGGTCAAGAAGCTGACCGAGCAGGACAAGGTCTTCGCGCTCAACGGCGGCTCCTGCTCCGCGGCCGTGGTCGGTGCGCGCGAATACGTCGAGCGCTCGCAGATCCCCTTCGTGATGCTCAATGCGTCGGGCGACGGCGCGCTCTATCCGCCGTCCAAGTACATCTACGGCGCCTTCTCGATCTCGCAGCGCGCCGTGGGCGGCTCGATGGTGCAGTTCGCCGCCGAGCACCTGAAGGCCAAGAAGATCGGCTACATCAACCACGACGACGCCTATGGCGGCTGGAACCTCGAGGCCGCCGAGTTCCAGGCCAAGAAGATCGGCGTCGAGTTGCAGGTGCAGTCGGTGGCGCCGAACCTGACCGACGTCACTGCCCCGATGCTGAAGATCCGCGCGGCCAATCCCGATGTGCTGCTCATCACCACCTACGCCAGGCCCGTCAGCCTGCTGGTCAAGAAAGCCCAGGAACTGGGCTGGACCAAGCCCATCGTGATCGCGGTCAACGGCACGGCCGACCTCAGGCAACTGGTCGAGAACGTCGGCAACAAGGAGGCGTTCAAGAACGTCTACCTCCAGGAAGTCATGGCCGACGTGGCTGGCGGCCCCAAGCTCAAGTGGGTGTACGACATGTACAAGGCGTCCTATCCCGATCTCGCCGCCAAGCCCGGCTACCCGCAGACCTACATGCCCTACGGGATCCCGTCGGCGATGACGGTGGTCAACGCCCTGAAGGCGGCCGGCCCGCAGCCGACGCGCGAGAAGTTCCTGACGGCGCTGTCGCAGACCAAGTTCGAATCGAACGTCATGGCGGGCCCGATCGAGCTCACGCCCACCGACCACGCGGGCCAGAAGTCGGCCATCTACCTGAAGTTCGACGGCAGCGAGATGACCCCGGTTCCGGGCGCCTATCGCAGCCTGTGGACCTACCAGCCCAAGTAATTCACCAAGGAGACGAGGCGCCCGTGCGAGCGGGCGCCTCTCGCACCCCATGAGCCTCAGCGAGATCTGGCTATTCCTGCAGCAGGGTGTGCTGTCCGGCCTGGTGACCGGCAGCGTGTACGCCCTGCTGGCCATCGCCATCGTCGCGATCTTCAAGACCACCGACGTGCCCAACTTCGCGCAGGGCGAGATCTTCATGATCGGCGGCTACGTGGCCCTGTGCCTGCTGCTGATCGCCGGCCTGTCCTATGCGGTCGTCATTCCGCTGACCGTGATCACGGTGGCTGCCGGCGCGGCGCTTTTCCAGCGCGTCGTCATGGAGCGGGTCACGCATTCGAAGGGCGTGGGCCCGCAGCTCGTGATCGCCACCCTCGGCCTGGCCTACACGCTCAAGGGCCTGGTGCGGCAGACGGGACTGGGCGACACGCCGCGCTCGCTGCCTTCGATCGTGCCCAACGACCCGGTCATGATCGGCGACGCCTTCCTGACCAAGCTCGACGTCACGATCTTCATCAGTTCGGTCGTCGTGATGCTGCTGATCTACCTCATGTTCAGCCACACCCGCATCGGCAAGGCGATGCGCGCGGTCGGCATGAATCCGCGCGCCGCCCAGATCGTGGGCATTCGCCTGTCTCGCATCCGCATGATGGTCTGGGCGATGTCCGGCGTCATCTCGGCGCTGGCCGCGCTGCTGATCACGCCCAAGGTGCTGATCACGCCGGACATCGCGCACATCGCCATCCTGGCCTACGCGGCCGCGATCGTCGGCGGCTTCACGAGCCTGCCCGGCGCCGTGCTGGGCGGCCTGATCATCGGCATCGTCGAGAACCTGGTGGGCCTCTTCATCTCGACCAACGCCATCGTGGTGGCCCCCTTCCTGGCCATCCTGGTCACGCTGATCGTGCGCCCCCAGGGCATCCTGGGCGGCAAGCCGCAAGTCAAGAAAGTGTGAAGTCCATGACCCGCGACCACTGGGCGCTGCTGGCTGCCGCCCTGATCCTCATCGTGCTGCCCTTCACCGTGTCGGGCTACGTGCTGTACGTCGTGAACCTGCTGATGGTCTTCGTGGTGCTGGCGCTCGGCATGCACGTGGTGATCGGCGAGGCGGGGCAGTTCGCCCTGGCGCACGCCGCCTTCTACGGCATCGGCATCTACACCGCGGGGCTCATCAATACGGCCTGGCATCCGCCCTTCATCGTGTCCATCCTGGCGGGCGGCCTGCTGTCGGCGGTCTTGGGCTTCTTCATCGGCTACCTGGCGCTTCGCATGCGCGACATCTACCTGGCCCTGGCGACCTTCGCCTTCGGCGAAGCCATGCAATGGGTCTTCCTGAGCTGGGAAGGCGTCACCGGCGGCTCCAACGGCATGAAGATGCAGCCGGCCGAATTCTTCGGCTACAAGCTGACCAACGACCTGCAGGCCTATCCGTTCGTGATGGTGCTGGCGGCGCTGATGCTGTGGCTGACCGTGGCGCTGGCCCGATCGCAATATGGCTCGGCCCTGCGCGCCGTGCGCGAGAGCGACGTGGCCGCGATGGCCATGGGCATCAACGTCAAGGCGATGAAGCAGAGCGCCTTCGCGATCTCGGCCGCCTTCGCCGGCATCGCGGGCGGCATGTACACCCTGTTCACCTCTTTCATCCATCCCGAAAGCCTGGGCTTCCAGACCACCATCCTGGTGCTGACCATGGTCGTGGTGGGTGGCATGGGGTCGGTGCGCGGCGCGGTGGCCGGCGCGATCGCCTTCGGACTGATCTCCGAGCTGCTGCGCCAGCTGATGTCGGTGCAGGAAATCATTTATGGCCTGATCCTGATGGGCTTCATGATGTTCCGGCCCAAGGGCCTGTTCGCCGACCGCAATCGACGCCTCGCGCGCCAGGCGGTAAAGGGGGGTCAGCCATGAGCGGCCATCCCTTCGTCGAGGTGTCCGGCATCACGGTGCGCTTCGGCGGGCTGGTGGCCGTCAACAGCCTCTCGTTCCAGGTCGAGCGCGGCGCCATCCATGCGCTGATCGGCCCCAATGGTGCGGGCAAGTCGACCACCTTCAATTGCATCTCGCGCTACTACCAGCCCACCGAAGGGCGGATCCGGATCGACGGCGAGGACGTGACCCACTACCCGCCGACCCGCATGGCGGGCATGGGCGTGGCCCGCAGCTTCCAGAATCTCGAGCTCTTCGGCGATCTCAGCGTCTACGAGAACGTGCTGCTGGGATGCCATTCCCACAGCGCCGGCACGCTCGGGCAGCTGTTGCGCCGGCCCAGTGGCGCGATCCGCGACCTGGTCGACAGCCTGATCGAGCGCGTGGGCCTCACGCACGACCGCCAGACGCGCGCCAAGGAGCTCGATTTCGGGCACCAGAAGCTGCTCGAGATCGCCCGGGCACTGGCGTTGAAGCCCAGGCTGCTGCTGCTCGACGAGCCTGCCGCCGGCCTGCGAAACCGCGACATCGAGAACCTCGATCGGCTGCTGACCGAGCTCGCGCAGCGCGACGGCATCACCGTGCTGCTGGTCGAGCACGTGATGCAGCTGGTGATGTCGATCTCCAACCGCATCACCGTGATGTCCTTCGGCCAGAAGATCGCCGAGGGCACGCCGAAGGAAATCAGCGAGGACCCGACCGTGATCGAAGCCTACCTCGGCAAGGGAGCGGCGCATGCCTGAGACCACCCCGACCGAACCCATGCTGGCGCTGCGCGGCATCAGTGCCTCCTACGGGGCCATCCAGGCCCTGTCGAAGGTGTCGTTGAGCGTGCCGCAAGGCGCCATCGTGGCGCTGCTGGGCAGCAACGGCGCCGGCAAGAGCAGCACGCTCAACGCCATCTCCCGCCTGATCCATCCGAGTGCGGGCGAAGTGACATTCGCCGGCTCCGCCATCCACCGGCTGCCTTCCGACGAGATCGTGCGGCGCGGCCTGGTGCAGGTGCCCGAGGGCCGCGAGGTCTTCAAGGAGATGAGCGTGCGCGAGAACCTCGAGCTGGGTGCCTTCCTGCGCGGAAACCGCCGCGAGATGGCCGAAGACCTCGACCGGGTGTTCGCGATGTTTCCGCGCATGAAGGAACGCATCGAGCAGCGCGCCGCGACGCTGTCCGGCGGCGAGCAGCAGATGCTCGCGATCGGCAGGGCGCTGATGTCGCGTCCGCGCATGATCATGTTCGACGAGCCGTCGATGGGCCTTTCTCCCGTGCTGGTCGAGCAGATCTTCGAGTCGATCCAGCGGCTCAACCGCGAACAGGGCCTGACCATCCTGCTGGTCGAGCAGGACGTGCGGCTGGCACTGGCCGTCGCCAGCCACGCCTACATCCTCGAGAACGGCGAGATCACGCTCGAGGGGCCGTCCGCCCAGCTCGCCAGCGATCCCGCGGTACGCAAGGCCTACCTCGGCGTCTGATGCACCGCCTTCCACCTCCAGGAGCAATCGAATGGATCTATTGAAAGACAAGCTGGCGCTCGTGACCGGCGCCGGTGGCGGCCTCGGCTCGGCGATCGCGAACGGCTTCGCCGCGCAGGGCGCGCGCGTCATCGTGGCCGACATCGACCTCGGGCGCGCCGAGGCCACCGCCGCGTCGATCGTCCGGACCGGCGGGCAGGCCTGGAGCGTCGCCATCGACGTCACGGACCGCGCCGCGGTGCAGGCCTGCGCGACGGCGCTGGAAGAACGCTTCGGTCCGATCGACGTGCTGGTCAACAACGCCGGAATCTCGGGCAAGTCGCGCATCGACGATCCGCAGGCCACGGAGGTCTGGGACCGGCTGATCGAGGTCAACCTGCGGGGGCTCTTCAATGTCACGCACGCCTTCGTCCCCGCCCTGAAGAAGACCCGCGGATGCATCGTCAACCTGTCTTCGATCGTCGCCTTCGTCAGCGGCATCTCGTCGGCGGGCTACGTGGCATCGAAGGGAGCGGTGCGCTCGCTGACCCAGGTGCTGGCACGCGAGCTGGCACCGTTCGGCGTCCGCGCCAACGCCGTGGCACCGGGCCTGATGCTGACCGAGATGGTGGCGCCGCAGCTGGCCGTCCCGGGCGGCACCGACTGGTACATGAAGCGGGTGCCGATGGCGCGCGGCGGCGAGGTCGACGAGATCGTCGGCCCGGTCGTCTTCCTCTGTTCGCCGATGGCCAGCTACGTCAATGGCGTGGTGCTGCCGGTCGACGGCGGCTTTCTTTCCGCATGACACAGGACCCTTCCCCATGAACAGCAAGAAACCGATTGCCCTGGTCACCGGCGGTGCCGGCGGCATGGGCCTGGCCACCGTCGAGCGCCTGGCGCGCGATGGCTTCTCCGTGGTGATGGTCGATCGCGACGAAGCGCTCGCGCAGCGCGAGACCGAGCGCCTGGCAGGCCTCGGCCTCGATGTGCAGTGCCGCGTGCTCGACCTCACCGACGAGGACGCCGTGCGCGGCCTGGTGCGTTTGCTTCCGCCCGTGCAGGCGCTGGTCAACAACGCGGGCATCTTCGACGAGCGCAAGTTCCTCGAGGTCAGCAATGCGGATTTCCGGCGCGCCTACGAGGTCAACCTGATCGCCGTCGCCACGCTGACGCAGGAGGTGGCGAAGACGATGCCCGATGGCGGGCGCATCGTGAACATCGCCTCGCGCGCCTACCTCGGTGCCAGGAACCATCCGCACTATGTCGCCTCGAAGGCCGCGGTCGTGGGCTACACCCGCGCCAGCGCCATGGAGCTGGCGCCGCGCGGCATCCTCGTCAATGCCATTGCCCCGGGGCTGATCGACACGCCGATCCTGCGCGCGCTCACGCCCGAGCGGCTGCAGGCCCAGCTGGCCTTGCAGCCCACGGGCAAGGCCGGGCGGCCCGAGGACATCGCGCAGGCGGTGTCCTTCCTCGTGTCGCCGCAGACAGGCTTCATCACCGGCCAGGTGCTCTTCGTCGACGGCGGCAAGTCCCTGGGCGGATCCGGCGCATGAACGCGCAAAGGTGGGACGCCGAATACGACGTCGTCGTGATCGGCGCGGGGACCGGTGGCATGGCGGCGGCCCTGACTGCCAGCATCGAGGGCCAGAGCGTGCTCATCGCCGAGAAGACGGACCGCGTCGGCGGATCGACCGCGGTGTCGGGCGGCGCGGTATGGGCGCCGCTCAATGCACAAGCCGCGATGCTCGGCCATCCGGACAGCTTCGACAAGGCCTGGACCTACATGCGCAGCACCGTGGGCGACGCTGCGCCGGCCGCGATGCAGCAGGCCTTCCTGCGCAGCTGCGCCGGCATGGTCGATTTCTTCGAGCGCAACACCGAAGTGAAACTCGTGGCGCGCAGCTACTCGCCGGACTACTACCCCGACCGCGAGGGCGCGGCGCTGGGCGGTCGCTCGCTGGATCCCGCGATGTTCGACGGCCGCCTGTTGGGCCGGCACTTCAAGGAACTGCGCGATCCCTTGCCCGAGTTCATGGTGCTCGGCGGCATGATGATCACGATGACGGACGCCAAGCACCTGCTCGCGGTGACGAAGTCGTTCACGGCGTGGCGCGAGGGCGTGAGGCTGGTGCTGCGCTACTTCGGCGACCGGCTGCGCGGATACCACCGCGGCACCCGCCTGGTGCTCGGCAATGCACTCGCCGCGCGGCTCTTCAAGAGCGTCCTGGATCGCGGCATCGACTACTGGCTCGAGGCGCCCTTGCAGCAGCTGCTGCGGGCCGGCGGCCGCGTGACGGGGGTCGCATTGCTGCGCGGCGGACAGACCGTGCGGGTGCGCGCGCGGCGCGGCGTCGTGGTGGCCACGGGCGGATTTCCATGGAGCGAGACCCTGCGCAGCGAGCTGTATCCACAGCCGACCGGGAACTGGTCGATGGCACCGCAAGGCAATCGCGGCGAAGGCATTGCGCTTGCCCGTGACGCCGGCGCGGCCATGGGCAGCGGCCATTCGAACCCGGCCTTCTGGGCGCCGGTGTCGATCCTGCAGCGGCCGGACGGCAGCGTGGTGCGCTACCCGCACCTGGTCTGGGACCGCGCCAAGCCGGGGCTGATGGCGGTCAACCAGGCCGGCGAGCGATTCGTCAACGAGTCGACCTCGTATCACGAGTTCGTGCGCGCCATGTACCGCTCGCACGAGACCGTGCCGTCCTTGCCCGTGTACCTCGTCTGCGACCACGACTTCATGGAAAAGTGGGGCATGGGCCTGGCGCTGCCGGGCGGCCGGCCGCGCGAGCACCTGATCCGCGCCGGCTACCTCCACAAGGCGCCTACGCTCGGCTCGCTCGGCGAATCGCTGGGCATCGACGGCGCGCGCCTGCAGGCGTCCGCCGCGCGCTTCAATGCGCAGGCCGCCAGCGGCAAGGACGAGGACTTCGGCAAGGGCAGCACCGAATACAACCGCTATCTGGGCGACCCCGATCACAAGCCCAACGCCTGCCTGGGGCCGCTGCGGCGCGCGCCGTTCTACGCCATCAAGGTGGTGGCCGGCGACATCGGAACCGCAGCAGGCATCGCATGCAACGAGAATGCCCAGGCGCTCGACGCCGAAGGCCGGCCGATCCCCGGCCTCTACATGGCGGGCAACGACATGCACTCGGTGATGGGCGGCGAGTACCCGGCGCCCGGCATCACGCTGGGCCCGGCATTGACCTTCGGCTGGATCGCCGGGCGGCATCTCGCCAAGGCGCCTGAACACTCAACGACGGAACCCATCGGCTCATGAAGATCTACTTTTCTCCCTTCTCTCCCTACGTTCGCAAGTGCCTGGTGGTGGCGCACGAGCTCGGCCTCGGCGAGCGCGTGCAACTGCTGCCGTCGAACGCGAACCCGGTCCAGCGCGATCAGGAGATCATCCCGAAAAACCCGCTGGGCAAGGTTCCCACCTTCATCACCGACGACGGCGAGGTCCTGTATGACAGCCGGGTGATCTGCGAGTACCTGGACAGCCTGGCCGGCGGCCGCCTCTTCCCCCCCAGCGGTGCGGCGCGCTGGAACGCACTGACCCTGCAGTCTCTGGCGGACGGAATCCTCGATGGCGCGCTGCTGGCGCGCTACGAGGACGTGGCTCGGCCGGAGGCTTTGCGCTGGCCCGAATGGCGTGCCGCGCAATTGGACAAGGCCGAGACATCGCTGGCGCACCTCGACGCCAATCCCGCGCTGCTGGCACCCGGGCGCGTCGACATCGGCACCCTCGCCGTGGCCTGCGCGCTCTGGTACCTCGACCTGCGCTTCGGCGACTTCGATTGGCGCACGCGGCATGCCGCGGTGGCCGAGTGGTTCGCCGAGTTCTCGAAGCGTCCGTCCCTGCAGGCCAGCTGGTCGCTCTGAACGCAGCTCATCGAGCGGCCCGGCGCAGAACGGCCAGCACCCGCGGATCTGGATGTGAAGGCCCCATGGCGGCCGGGCCGCTTCCCGAGAAGGGGTACCGGCGTCCGCTTATCGCGATTGCGACAGATCCGAATGCGCTTGCCTTTTTGAACCAGCGCGTTCACAGTGATTTGAAACCAACCCGATCGAAGGTCGGCAAGGAGACAAGCATGGAGATCGATGCAAGCGAGACCGGGCGCAGGGTCGAACGCGTGGACGAGGTGATCCAACTTATCCGCACCAAGGTCGCGGGCGATCCTGCGGAGTTGCTCTCTGCCTTCGTCCGGCAGTACTTCGGCCAGGTCGACCGTGAAGACCTTGACGAACGCCAGGTGGCGGACCTCTATGGCGCCGCGCTGTCGCATTGGAACTTCGCGCGCAAGCGCGAACCGGGGCGCGCGCGGCTGCGCGTGTACAACCCGACGATCGCGGAGCACGGCTGGCAGTCGACCCACACCCTGATCGAGATCGTCAACGACGACATGCCTTTCCTCGTCGACTCGGTGACGATGGAAGTCAACCGCCATGGACTCACCCTGCACCTGATCATCCATCCGCTCGTGGCCGTGAAGCGTGATGGCGAAGGCATCCTTCAGGGCCTGGCCGCGGATCCTGCGCCGCCCGACGCCTGCCGCGAGTCCTTCATCCACGTCGAGGTGGACCGCGTGGCGGACGCGAGCCGCCTCGAGGCACTGGCTGCCGACCTGACGCGCGTGCTCGGCGATGTGCGGCTGGCGGTGGCCGACTGGGAGAAGATGCAGCAGCGCGTGCTGGCCATCGCGCAGGGCCTCGACGAACGGCCGCCGCCGATCCCGCCGCAGGAACTCGCCGAGGGACTGGCCTTCCTGCGATGGCTGGCCGACGACCACTTCACCTTCCTGGGTCACCGCAGCCACGAACTGGAAACGGTCGAGGGCGAAGACGCGCTGCGGATCGTGCCGGATTCGAGCCTGGGTATCCTGCGTGAGCCGGTCAAGGACGTGACGGCCGCCTTCGCCGCGCTGCCGCCGGAGGTGCGCGCCCACGCACGGCGGCCGGAACTGCTGGTGGTCACCAAGTCGACCTCTCGCTCCACCGTGCACCGGCCTGGCTACCTGGACTACATCGGCGTCAAGCGCTTCGATGCCGATGGCCTGGTCTGCGGCGAGGACCGTTTCCTCGGCCTCTTCACCTCCACGGCCTACAGCGCCAACCCGAGCGAGATTCCGCTGCTGCGGCGAAAGGTGGCCGACGTGGTCGGGCGCGCCGGTTTGGCGAGCGGCAGCCACTCGGGCAAGGCGCTCGACAACATCCTCGAGACCTATCCGCGCGACGAGCTGTTCCAGACCCACGCAGACGACCTGCTGCACACGGCCATGGGCATCCTCCACCTGGGCGAGCGCCAGCGCTTTCGCCTGTTCGTGCGGCGCGACCAGTTCGAGCGCTTCCTCGCCTGCATGATCTACGCGCCGCGCGAGACCTACACGACCGATCTGCGCCACAAGTGGCAATCGATCCTCATGGACGCCTTCAACGGCACCAGTTCCGAGTTCAACGTTCAACTCTCGGAGTCGGTGCTGGCACGTATCCAGTTCGTCGTGCGCACCAAGCCCGGCAGCATCCCGCCCTTCGATGTGCGCGCACTGGAGCAGCGCCTGGCCGCCGCGGCCCGGCGCTGGGACGACGACTTGAAGTCGGCATTGACCGAGGCGACCGGCGAAGCGCGCGGCAGCGAACTGCTGCGCCGGTTCGGTGGTGCATTCCCGGTCGGCTACCGCGACGAGTTCGCGGCGCGGGCCGCGGTGCACGACATCGAACTGATGGAGCGGTTGACCGACGCGCAGCCGCTTGGCATGAATCTTTACCGGCCGCTCGAGGCACCGCCCGGCACCTTGCGTTTCAAGGTGCTGCGGCGCGGCGGGCCGCTCGTCCTGTCGGCCAGCCTGCCGATGCTCGAACACTTGGGGATGAAGGTGCTCGACGAGCACCCGCACCGGCTGGCGCCTGAGGGCGCGGCGCCGATCTGGGTCCATGACTTCGGGTTGCAGAGCGTGCTCGGCGCTGCCGACGCCGACACCGAGGTCGACGCGCTGCGGCCGGTGTTCGAGGAGGCCTTCGCCGCCGTTTCTTCCGGCGCGGTCGAGAACGACGACTTCAATCGCCTGGTGCTCGTAGCGCGGCTGCCGGCGCACGAGATCGTCGTGTTGCGCGCCTACGCGAAGTACATGCGGCAGATCGGATTCGCGCTGTCGCTGTCGTTCATCGAGGGCACGCTCGCGGCGAACGGGCGAATTGCGCGCGCGCTGGTCGAACTGTTCAAGCTGCGCTTCGATCCCGCGCAGCCGGCCGGCGCGGAAGGTGCTGCCGGCGAGAAGGTGCGCGAGATCGAGACCGCGCTCGAGGACGTGGCCAACCTGTCGGAAGACCGGGTGCTGCGGAAATTCCTCGCGCTGATCCTGGCCACCACGCGGACCAACTTCTGGCGCCGGGATGCGGCGGACAAGCGGCGCAGCTTCCTGTCGTTCAAATTCGATTCGGCGAAGGTGCCCGACCTGCCGGCGCCGAAGCCGATGTTCGAGATCTTCGTCTACTCGACGCGCTTCGAAGGCGTGCATCTGCGCGGTGGCCGCGTGGCGCGCGGCGGGCTGCGCTGGTCCGACCGGCTGGAAGACTTCCGCACCGAGGTGCTGGGCCTCGTGAAGGCGCAAATGGTCAAGAACACCGTGATCGTGCCGGTGGGCTCGAAGGGCGGCTTCGTGCTCAAGCTCGCACCCCCGCCGAGCGATCGCGATGCCTATCTGCGCGAAGGCGTGGCATGCTACCAGGACTACCTGCGCGGCCTGCTCGACATCACGGACAACCGCGTCGGCGAGGCGCTCGTGCCGCCGCCCCAGGTCAGGCGCCATGACGGCGACGACCCGTACCTGGTGGTCGCGGCCGACAAGGGAACGGCCACGTTCAGCGACTATGCCAACGGCATCAGCAAGGAATACGGCTTCTGGCTCGGCGACGCGTTCGCCTCCGGCGGCTCGGTGGGCTATGACCACAAGGTCATGGGGATCACGGCGCGCGGCGCCTGGGAATCGGTGAAGCGACATTTCCGCGAGATGGGCATCGACACCCAGACGACCGACTTCACGGTCGCCGGCATCGGCGACATGTCGGGCGACGTGTTCGGCAACGGCATGCTGCTGTCGAGGCACATCCGGCTCGTGGCGGCTTTCGACCACCGTCACATCTTTCTCGATCCGAGCCCCGATGTACCCAAGAGCTTCGCCGAGCGCGAGCGCCTCTTCAAGCTGCCGCGTTCGTCGTGGGCCGACTACGACGCGGCGCTGATCTCCGAGGGCGGCGGGATCCATCCGCGCAGCGCCAAGTCGATCCCGCTCACGCCCCAGGTGAAGCAAGTGCTGGGCCTCGATGCCGATGCGCTCGCGCCGACCGATCTGGTCAACGCCATCCTCAAGGCCCCGGTCGACCTGATCTACAACGGCGGCATCGGCACCTACGTGAAGGCGTCGAGCGAGAGCCACGCGCAGGTGGGCGACCGCGCCAACGACGCCTTGCGCGTGAACGGCAGGGAGCTGCGCTGCAAGGTCTTCGCCGAAGGAGGCAACCTCGGCTGCACGCAACTGGGCCGGATCGAGTTCGCGCTGGCGGGCGGGCGCATCAACACCGACGCGATCGACAATTCGGCCGGGGTGGACACCTCCGATCACGAGGTCAACATCAAGATCCTGGTCGGCCTGCCCATCGCCGAAGGCGAGCTCACCGAGAAGCAGCGCAACGCGCTGTTGCCGGAGATGACCGACGACGTGGCCGCGCTGGTGCTGCGCGACAACGTCTTCCAGACGCAGGTGCTGTCGGTCACCGGGCGCATCGCGCCGCAGTTGCTCGATGCGCAGACCCGCTTCATGCAGTACCTCGAGAAAGCCGGGCGCCTGAACCGCGCGATCGAGTACCTGCCGTCCGACGAAGAGCTGGCCGAGCGGCGGGCCAAGGGCCAGGGACTGACCAGCCCCGAGCGCGCCGTCGTGCTCGCCTACAGCAAGATCTGGCTCTACGACGAACTGCTGGCCTCGCCGCTGCCGGACGACCCCTGGGTCGCGACCGCGCTCGAGCGCTATTTTCCGTCGCTGCTCAAGGACAGGTTCGCGGCCTACATGCCCAAGCATCCGCTGCGGCGCGAGATCATCGCCACCCACGTGACCAACAGCATGATCAACCGCGTCGGCAGCACCTTCGTGCACCGCCTGGTCGAGACCACCGGCGCCCGCGCGTTCGAGATCGTGCGCGCCTACCTGATGAGCCGCGAGATCTTCGGCATGGTGCCGCTGTGGCTGGCCATCGAGGCGCTCGACAACCGCGTCGACGACGCGGTGCAGTCGAACCTGCTCATCGACACCAGCCGGCAGCTGGAACGCGGCACCAAGTGGTTCCTGCGCTCGCGGCGCCTGAAGGAAGACATGGCGGCGACCATCGAGCATTTCACGCCGAACGTCGACGCGCTGTCGGCGCGCCTGACCGAACTGCTGGACGCCGATGAGCGCGCCCGCGTCGATGCGGCGGTCGCTCACTACGTGGCCGGCGGCGTGCCGCGCGAACTGGCCGAGCGTGTCGTCACCTTCGATTCCCTGTACGCCACGCTCGACATCGCGGAAATCGCCGGCACTGCCAGGTGGCCGGTCGCCGTGGCCGCGGCGATCTACTTCGAGCTCGCCAACCGGCTCGGCATGCCGTGGCTGCGCGACCGGATCGCGGCATTGCCGGGCGACCAGCATTGGCAGATGCTCGCCAAGGGCGCGATGCTCGACGACCTGTCGGGCCTGCAGCGCGCAATCACCGGCGCGGTGCTTGCGGGGGGCGGCGAGGCGGAAGCGCCGGCCGCGCTGGTCGAGACGTGGCAGGCCGGCAATGGCCGGGCGATCGAGCGTGCCGCGCAACTGATGGGGGAACTGCGTGCCGTGGCAGTGCCGGACGCGGCGATGCTGTCGGTCGCGCTGCGGGAGTTGCGGGCCTTGGCCTAGGACTTGTCGGGCCGGCGCCGGGCTAGCCGCACTGCAATCGATACAGCGCGTCGCGATAGATCCGGTAGACCGGCTCGATGCTGTCGAGCGCGATGCGCTCGTTGGCCGCGTGGATGTTCTCGCCGCGCAGGCCGAAGCCGCAGAGCGCCGGCACGCCCAGGCCATGGAGGTAGTTGCCGATGTTCGACGGCCCGGCCACCGTGGTCGGCAGTTCGGCGCCCAGCTCGGCGCGGCTCGCCGCGCGCAAGGCCGCGACCATCGGGTTCGTGTCGGGCACGCGGTAGGCCGGCCAGCCGGCGGCCCATTCGATCTCGGTCGCCGCCGTGCCGGCGCAGGCCGCGTCCTGCCGATCGACCGTGCGCTGCACCAGCTGGCGCGCCTGGGTGTCGGCGAAGCCGGGCGTGAGCCGCAGGTCCACCCGCAGTTCGCAGCGGTCGGGCACCTGGCCGTAGCCGCCGTCCCCGGCCTGGATGCCGGTCAGCGTCAACTGGGGCGCGAGGCCGAATGCCGGGGCGGCCCGGGGCAACGGGACGGCCTCCAGTGCCCGCGCCAGCGCCGTGGCCCGAGTGATGGCATTGAGGCCGCGCCGGCGCGTGGCGCCGGAATGGGCGGCGACGCCGTGCACCGTGAGGCGCGCGCGCAGGAAGCCGCGGCCGCCGGTGACGATCCGCTCCATGCCCGGGTAGCCGATGATGACGCCGTCGGGCCTCGGTTCGGGCCCGCCGGGCGGCGGGTGGTCGAAGAAGGCCCGCGCGCCGCCGAAGCGTCCGGAATGCTCGTCGAGGTCGAACAGCACGCCGATCCGGCCGGCGAAGCGGTCCCGCGCGTGGCTGAAGTCCTGCAGCAGGTGGGCGAACAGGGCCGCGCCGCCCTTGGAGTCGGCGCTGCCGCGTCCGTGGAGCCAGCCGTCCTCGATCCTCGGTTCGGTCGGCGGGCCTTTCCAGGTCGCGGCGTCGCCGAAGCCCGCGGTGTCGAGCGTGGCGTCGAGCACGGTCCATGGGCCGCCCGGCCGGGCGCCGACCACCTCCGCATAGAGGCCGAGCGCCTCGCCATCGGCATCGCACAGCCGGCGGAAGGCCAGGCCGCGGGCGTCGAGCCAGTCTTGCATGCAGCGCATCACCGGTGCGGGTGCATCGATGCCGGCGCGGCTTGGCGTGCGCACCAGCGACTGGAGCAGCGCGACGATCGAGTCGAAGGGAACGGCGGGGCCTGGCATGCGCGGCCAGGGTGTGAGCTCGGATCGCATGGCGGCAAGGTACCACGGTGGGTTCCCGGGGCGTAGCGCGGATGGCCGGGCGGGAAATGCCGCGTTGAGAATCGGCGGGGTCGTCGCACAATCGGGCGCGCGGCGATGGGCCGGGACAAGGAGCATGCATGGCAACTCAGGCACTGTGGGACACCGCGATGGCGAGTCTGGCGTCGTCGATCTCGACGCCGGCCGGCGTCGTCGCCGTGTGCTCGGCAGCGGTGGCCGGGGCGCTGGTGGTGGTCAGCTCGTTCGTGAAGACCATGATCCCGCTGCGCTGCCTGGCGGTGGGAGGCAACCTCGGCTTCCTGCTCTACGGGGCGCTCCATCCATCGTTGATCATGATGCTGCTGCACGGGGCGCTGCTGCCGATCAACGTCTGGCGTACCGCGGAGATGGTTCGGCTCACGCGCCGCGTGACGGCCGCGGCGGCCCAGAACGACCTGTCCGGTGTCTGGCTCAGGCCCTACATGCGCAGCCGGCGGATGAAGGCCGGCCGGGTGCTGTTCCACAAGGGCGACACGGCCCGCCACCTGTACTTCCTGGCCTCCGGCCGGATCGAGTTCGTCGAGATCGGCGAGATGATGGAGGCCGGGCGCCTGTTCGGCGAGATCGCCTTCTTCGCCCCCGACAAGCGTCGCACGCTGACCGCACGCTGCGCGACCGACTGCACCGTGCTGCGCATCGACGAGACCACCTTCAAGCAGCTCTACTTCCAGAATCCGGCTTTCGGCTTCCAGGTCGTCAACCTGGTGACTTCGCGCCTGATCGCCGACCGCCAGCGGCTCGAATCGCTGATGGCCTCCAGCCGGCCGGCGCCTTTGGGAAGCTAGGCCTAGGCCGGCGCCGGGCCGCCCCAAGGCGGCCTGCGGCCCCCTCGGGGGGCAGCGACGACACGAAGTGCGGAGCGTGGGGGCCCGTCACGCCACGCAGGCGCGCGCGGCGTCGAGGATCATGTCCTCGGAGGGCAGCTTGCCGATGCCGGCCAGCCCCTCGCGGGCGCATTCGATGTCGTGCCAGCGCACGATGCCGTCGCGGTCGATCATGAACAGGGCCTTCAGCTGCGGCCATTGCCGGTCGACGTCGCCCAGGTCGGTGGGCGTGCAGACATAGCCGTCGAGTTTTTCGATGGCCTTGGCGGCCTCCGGGATCGGCAGCGGTTCGGGCAGCTCGCCCGTGGGGTTGACGCGGATTTCCTGCAGTGCCTGCAGCAGGGCGGGCGTCGGCTCGGGCTTGGGCACCCGGTAGGCGCGGTGGGTCGAGAGGGCGGGGTCGGAGGCCAGCCGCAGCGGGGTCGGCCTGAACTTGAAGTAGAGCCGGGCGTTCTCGGGATCGGTGGCCACCACCACCAGGCTCTCGATGCCGAGCGACTTCAGCTTGACCTCGAACTTGCCGAGCTGCACCAGCTGGCGCCGGCAGAACGGGCACCAGAGGCCGACCATCAGCGAGAGCAACAAGGGGCTGCGGCCTCGGTAGTCGGCCAGCGACACCGTACCGGGGCCGGCCACCGTCGGGAGTGCGAAGTCGGGGGCGGCCTCGCCGGGTGCCACGGGGGGAATCATCGCGGAGGTCATGTTCGAGGCTCCTTCCGGCAGGTTCAGCAGAGGAACGGAAGCACCATCAAGGCGTCGGGCTCGAGCCCGGCGCGCTCGCAGACAGTCTGTGCCTTGGCCAGGTAGGTCTCGGCCTGCGCGATGCGCCCGGCGTCGAGGTACAACGTCGCCAATCCATCGTAGCAGGGAAAGAGCAGCTGGGGTTCGTCGATCTGCTCGGCCAATTGCAACGCCTCGTTGTAGGAGGCGAAGGCCCGTGCCTGGTCGCCATGGCACTGGTAGATCTGGCCCAGCACGATCAGCGGCACCGCCAGGTGGTCGAGCAGTCCGAGCCGGCGGTCGAGGCTGGCGGCAGCGCGCGCGGCCTCGATGCCTTCCTCCTCGCAGCGGTTGGTCAGGGCGCAGTAGGCCACCGCGAGATTGGCGTACAGCCGCGACTGGAAGCCGAGGTCGCCGACCTTGCGCGCGGTCTCGAGACCGCGCAGGCAGGTCTCGATGCTGCGCTGCGGATCGAGCGTCGCATACAGCACCCCGAGGTTGGTGTAGCCGCGGCAGGCCGCCTGCAGCAACTGGTGCGCCTCGGCCTGGGCGACGCTGCTTTCGATCTGCGCCACCGCCTCGGCGGGACGACCCAGGCGCGCCAGCGCGACGCCAAGCGTGTTGCAGGCCTCGGCACGCACGACGGTGGCCTCGCGGCTGCGTTCCGGCGTGTCGGCGGGCAGTTCGGCCAGGGCCCGCTGCGCCAGCGCCAGGGCGGCGGCGCTGTCGCCGGCACGAAAGGCGAGCCGGCCCATCTCCTGGAACAGGTGGGCGCGCTCGATCGGGTCGCCTTGCTCGCCCAGCTGCGCCAGGCCGGCGCTGAAGCAGGCGCTGGCGCGCTCGCGCTCGCCGGCCTCCCAATGCAGGCCGCCGGTCTTGCGCAAGGCGCGTGCGGCCCGCACCGGCTCGCGCCGCTGTTCGGCGGCGCGCTGCACGAGTTCGTATTGCGCCAGTGCTTCGGCGCGGCGCCCCTGCAGCCCGTACAGGTCGGCGAGCCGCTCGCGCGCGTCGAGCACCAGGGACTCGACGCCGGAAGCGGCGGCCGGCGTCTGCGCCGGCTCTTCGGCCAGCGTGTGCAGTGCGCGCTCGTAGTGGCGGATCGCGTCGTCGTTGGCGTAGACGGCGCGCGCCCGGTCGCCGGCGGCCAGCAGGTAGCGGGCGCCGCGTGTCTTGTCGGGCGACAGGCTCCAGTGGTGGCCGAGCGCTTCGAGCTCGGCCAGGCGCAGCGGGCCGCGGCCTTCGCCATCGGTCGGCGCGTCGCGGTCCACCCCGAACGTTTCTTCCAGTGCGCAGCCTGCGCGCCGATGCAGCTCGGTGCGTCGGGTCAGCAGCAGGTTCTGGTAGGCGACTTCGTGCAGCAATGCGTGCGTGAAGCGCCAGCGGGGCTGGCTCGCCGGCTGGGCCCGGATCAGGTCGGCCGCCGCGAGCCGTCCCAGTGCGGCCTCGGTCGCCGGCGGGTCGCTGGCGATGCGCTGCAGCAGGGCGGGATCGAAGTCGGCGCCCAGCACCGCTGCCTCCTGCAGCATTCGGCGGTCTTCGGCGTCCAGCCGGTCGATGCGCGACAGCAGCAGGCCGTAGAGCGTCGGCGGCACGTCCACCGCTTCGTGCGTGGCCTCGCAGATCCAGCGCTCGCCCCGGCGCACCAGCAGGCCGCAACCGGCCAGGCTGCGGACGATCTCCTCGACGAACAGGGGATTGCCGCCGGCGCGTGCCGCCACCAGTTCGCGCACCGGGGCCAGGCCGTCGTCGGCCGCGGCGCCCAGCAGGTGGCTCACCAGCGCCCCGGCGTCCCGGTCGCTCAGCGGGCCCAGCTCGACGACCGAATGCTCGGCCCGCGCGGGCCGCAGCGCCCGGGCATCGGGGCGTTGCGCGGCCAGCAGCATCAGGGGCCGGTCGGCCAGCTGGTCGATCACCTCGCGCAGCAGGTCGACCGATGCCGCATCGGCCCATTGCATGTCGTCGATCACGATCAACACCGGCTGATGCGCCAGCCGGCGCTCGAGCAGCGCACGGGCCGCCAGTGTGATCTGGCGCTGCAGCTGCTCGGGCTCGATGTCGCGCGGCCGGGCTTCCTCGATGCCGAGCAGGTGGTTCACCACCCGTGCGACCGCGTCGACCTCGTCGGCATCGGCACCGAGGGCCAGAAGGCCCTGGTGCAGCTTGTCGCGGGCCACTTCCAGCGAGTCGTCGGCGTCGACCTGGTAGACCTCGCGGAACAGGGCGCCGAAAGTGCCGTAGGTCGGCTCGCCGTGGGAGGAGCAGGTGGTGCGGCGCACGCCGGTGCCGGCCAGCCGGCCATCGCCTTCGAGGCGAGCGAACAGCTCGGCCAGCAGGCGCGACTTGCCGGCGCCGGCCTCGCCGACCACGCAGACCAGCTGGGCCTGGCCCGCCTGCATGCGGTCGAAGGCGGCCGCCAGGCGCTCGATGGCCTCGCTGCGACCGACCAGCGGCGCCGTCAGCCCGAGTTCGGCGAGGCCGCGCGCGGAGACCGCGTCGGTGCGTGCGCCGCGCAGTGCGTGGACCCGCATCGGCTGCGCCTTGCCGCGCAATGCCAGTTCGCTGGCCGGCTCGAAGTCGAAGCGATGCCGCACCAGCGACCAGGTGGCCTCCGACACCAGCACCGTGCCCGGCTGCGCGGCCGTGAGCAGCCGCGAGGCCGTGTTGACCGTGTCGCCGGTGACCGCATAGGCCCCACCGGCGCCGCTGCCCAGGCTGCCGGCGACCACCGGGCCGCTGTGGACGCCGATGTGCAGCGTCACGGGACGGCCGAGGCGGGCCGCCCATTGCCGGCTCAGGCGGTCGACGCGCTGCATCATGTCCTGGGCCGCCTCCAGCGCCCGCAGGGGATCGTCCTCGTGCGCGCGCGGGGCGCCGAACACCGCCATCACGGCGTCGCCGACGAACTTCTCCACGAAGCCGTCGCCGTGCGCAATGGCCTGCGCCATGGATTCGAACAGGGCATTCTGGAAGGCGCGCACGGTCTCGGGGTCGAGCTCCTCGGCCAGCGCCGTGAAGCCGGTCAGGTCGGCGAACAGCACCGTGACCTGCCGCCGGTCGGCCGTGGGGTCGGGGTCGGCCGGCCGAGGGGCCTCCAGCCGGCGTCCGCAGCGCTGGCAGAAGGAGGAGGAGGGCAGCACTTCGGCGCCGCAGCCGGCACAGGTCGTGGTCATGGCGAATCCCGAGCCTGGATGCTGCGCCAGTTCGGGCGCGTGCGCCACCCGGAGCGCCCCGGGGCGTTGCGCGGCGCCCTCGGCGTGATCCGCAAAATCCGCGATGGTCCCGCCACCGGCCTGCTGCTGTTGCTGGGATCGGCGGCGCAGTGAAGGGCCGAGCGGTGCGACGACGAAACACCGGGCCGACGATGCCGGCGCCGGGTGACCGGCAGAGCCGGTGCCCTGCACGCCGGGGCGCTTCGGTCGCCATGGCGAAGCTAGAATCCCCGCAACTGCACGCAGCGCGCCTTCCTGCCCCCGCAGGCTCCCAGAGGAAAACTTGTCGTGACCCGTGGTTCCGTCGACGACGATTTGCTGCTCAAGGTCTCGCCTCCACGGGTACCCCGCCATCTTGTTTCGCGTGCGCGCCTGCTGTCGACCGAGGCCGCGATTCGCGATCTCCCCGCCTTGCTGGTTCAAGCGCCGGCGGGCTTCGGCAAGACGTCCTTGCTGGCGCAGTGGCGGCTCGAGCATCTGTCGCATGGCGCCGTGGTCGCCTGGCTGTCGGCCCAGCCGCAGGACGACCCCCAGCGGCTGGCCCAGGCCCTTGCGCTGTCGGTCCGGCGCAGTGCCGGGCGCTCGACCTTCGGCCACACGCTGCTCGAAGCCGTCGGTCCCGGTGGTCTCGAGGGCATCACGGTGTGGCTGGCCGAACTGGCCCAGTCGGCGCTGGATGTGGTGCTGATCGTCGATGAGGCCGATCGCCTGCCGACGGCGTCGCGCGAAGCCCTCGGCTACCTGTTGCGCAATGCGCCGCCCAATCTGCGAGTGATCGTCGCGGCGCGCCCCGATTGCCGGCTGGACATCGACGATCTCATCGCCTACGGGCAATGCGTCGTGATCGGGCCTGCGGCGCTTCGATTCCGGCTCGACGAAACCATGGAACTGGTGCGCGGCCGCCTGGGTGTACGGGTCGACAACGATACCGCCGCCCGCCTGCACGCATTGACCGAAGGCTGGCCGCTGGGCCTTCAGCTGGCCCTGACGGTCATCTCGCGCGGCGTCGATGCGCGCGCCGACGTCGCCCGCATGGCGGTGCTCGACGGCGAGTTGCATGACCATTTCGTCAAGCTGCTGCTGGCCAATCTCGATCCCGGCGACAGCGACTTCCTCGTTCGCATCGCCATCCTGGACCACCTGCACCCGGACCTGTGCCGCGCCGTCACGGACTGCGACGACGCCACCGAGCGGCTGGCACGCCTGAGCCGCGACACGCCGGTCTTCGCTGCCGCCGAGCGCGGCGACTGGCTGCGCATGCACACCCTCGCGCGCGACGTGCTGCGCAAGCAATTCTCGGCCTTGACGCCGCAGCAGCAGGCCCATGCGCATGCGCGCGCGGCGCACTGGCTGGCCGAGCACGGATTGCTCGAATACGCCGCCAGGCACGCCTTGACCGCGGGCGAGCACCAGAAGGCCTATGGGCTGGCCGAGCGCAGCCTCTACGAGTCGATCATGCGGCACGGCCGCCAGGGGGCGGTGCTCGAATGGCTCGCGCAGCTGCCGGCCGACGAGCTGGACCGGCGGCCTCGGCTCCTGCTGGCTGCCGCATGGACGCTGGCCGTGAGCGAGCGCCACGAGGAAGCCGGGCGGCTGGTGGCGCGGATCCTGGCCCAGCCCGGGGTGGGCGAAGAGCTTCGCTGCGAATGCGCGCTCATCCTCGGCGGCGCCGCGCTGTTCGCGGACGATCCGGACCGCTTTGCGGCCCTTCACGATCCATGGGCCCAGGCCGCCCCGCTGCGCGATCCGATGCTGCTGCAGGTGCATGCCAACCGGACGGCGTACCGCGCGCTGCTCGAAGGCGAGCCGGCGCTGGCGCGCCTGCGCGAACAGCAGGCACCGCCCGGTGATTTCGGCCGCGGCGTCGGATACACCCGGCGCTGGGGCGAGTTCATCATCGGGCTCAGCTACCTCTGGGAGGGCCAGGTGCTGCTCGCCGACAGTCTGCTGCGGCCGGCGGTGGCGAGCGCCGAAGCCGACCTGGGGCGGCGCAACCGCTTCAGCTGCATGCTGGCGGCGCTGCTGGCCGCGGCGGCCTGGGAGTGCGATCGCCCCGCCGACTCGATCGCGCTGCTGGCCGATCGGCTCGACATTCTCGAGCACAGCGGCCTGCCGGAGTCGCTGCTGCTCGCCTACCGGACCATGGCCCGGATCGCGGCGGCCGAGGGCGCCGAAAACCGCGCGCTCGAGCTTCTGGGCGCCCTGGACGCGGCCGGCGCGGCCCGCGGACTGCCGCGCCTGCGCATCGCCAGCCTGGCCGAACAGGTGCGCCTGCACGCCGGACGGTACCGCTCACGGAGCTGCCGCGAGCTCTGCGCGCAGATCGACACGCTGCTGAGCGCCGACGCATGGCCTCAGGGGCGGCTCTTGCGGCGCAGCGTCGAGATCCTGCAGGACCTCGCCCACGGCTATGCGGCGATCGCCGACAAGAACTGGCGCGGCGCGCTCGAACCGCTGGCGCGCGCCGACCAACTGGCCCGGGCGCTCAAGCAGGGCCGATTGCACATCGAGATCCTGGGCCTGCACGCCTTCGCCCTGGACCGCTGCGGCGAGCCGTCGCAGGCCCGCTTGCGCGAAGCCGTGGACCTGGCGGATGCCTACGGTCTTCGGCGGGTCTTCGCCGACGCCCATCCGGCGCTCGGGGAGTGGGTGCGCACGGTCGCGGCGCAGGGGCCCCGGCGCGAGCCGCTCGCGCCCGGTTCCGCGCCGAATGCCGGGCCGGCGGCGAAGGAGCCCGAGGCAGCGCGCCCGGCCGAGTCCTACGGCATGGTGCTGACGCCGAAGGAGCGCGAGGTGCTGGCGCTGCTGGCGCGCAACCTGTCGAACAAGGAGATCGGGCGCGCCATGCAGGTCGGTGAGACCACCATCAAGTGGCACGTGAAGAACCTCTTCGCCAAGCTGGATGCCGGGACTCGCAAGCAGGTCGTGGTTCGCGCCCGCATCCTCGGTCTGATCAAGCCGGCGGACTGAGCCGAGGCGCCGCCGCCGGTGCCCCGCGGGCCCGCGCAAGGGGGCTCCCCTCCTGCAAGGAGGGGGCGCCGAAGGGGCCTTCGCCGTATTCTTTGGGCCTGCGAAGCCGCCGAACCGCGGCCCGCTCCACCCCAACGAGCCCGGCCCCGTCCAGAGGCTCCCCACGGAGACAAATGGCATGAACTCAGTCACCCTTTCGAGCCCGTTGCCGGCCGGACCCGCCGTGGTCCACGCCGCGGCCCTGAGGAGCTCCTTCACGGTCGAGCCGCTGACCTGCACGATCGGCGCCGAACTGCACGGCGTGCACCTTGGCGCGGCGTCGCGCGACGCCGGCCTGATGGCCGAGCTGCGCGCCCTGCTGCTCAAGCACCGCGTGCTGTTCTTTCGCGACCAGGACATCACGCGCGCCGAGCACGTGGCCTTCGCCCGCCACTTCGGCGAGCTGGAAGACCATCCTGTGGCCGGCAGCGACCCCGAGAACCCGGGCCTGGTGCGCATCTACAAGTCGCCCGAGACGCCCAACGACCGCTACGAGAACGCCTTCCACGCGGACGCCACCTGGCGCGAGAAGCCGCCCTTCGGCTGCGTGCTGCGCTGCGTCGAATGCCCGCCCGTGGGCGGCGACACCGTCTGGGTCAACATGGTCGAGGCCTACGACCGCCTGCCGCAGGACATCAAGCGCAAGATCGCGAACCTGCGCGCCCGGCACAGCATCGAAGCCAGCTTCGGCGCCGCCATGCCGATCGAGAAGCGCCTGGCGCTCAAGGCCCAGTATCCCGATGCGGAACACCCGGTGGTGCGCACCCATCCGGAAACCGGCGAGAACGTCCTGTTCGTCAACGCCTTCACGACCCACATCACGAACTACCACACGCCGGAGAACGTGCGCTTCGGCCAGGATGCCAACCCCGGCGCCAGCCTGCTGCTGAACTACCTCGTCAGCCAGGCCGCGATCCCCGAATACCAGGTCCGCTGGCGCTGGAAGAAGAACAGCATGGCCTTCTGGGACAACCGCAGCACCCAGCACTACGCCGTGATGGACTACCCGCCGTGCCACCGCCAGATGGAACGCGCCGGGATCATGGGCGAAGCGACGTTCTGACGCCGCACGCCCGCTCTCGATTCACATCAACGCCACAGAAAGACGAACCATGAATTTCCTCGACGGATCGCTGTACCCCGAGAACCAGGACAAGCTGGTCATCACCGCCGCGCCCTACGGCCCCGAGTGGGTGCCTTCAGATTTCCCGCAGGACATCCCGGTCACCATGGAGCAACAGGTGCAGAAGGCGGTCGACTGCTACAACGCCGGCGCCACGGTGCTGCACCTGCACGTGCGCGAGCTCGACGGCAAGGGCTCCAAGCGCCTTTCAATGTTCAACGAGCTGATCGCCGGCGTGCGCAAGGCCGTGCCCGACATGATCATCCAAGTGGGCGGATCGATCTCCTTCGCCCCCGAGGCCGACGGCGCGTCCGCGAAGTGGCTGAAGGACGACACGCGTCACATGCTGGCCGAGCTCGACCCCAAGCCCGACCAGGTCACGGTCACYGTCAACACGACGCAGATGAACGTGCTGGAGCACATGGAGGCCGAGGACATTGCCGGCACCTCGCTGGCCGACCCGGCGAACAACGCGGCCTACCGCGAGATGATCGTGCCCTCCGGCCCCGCCTTCATCGACGAGCATGTGCGCCGCCTGAGCGCCGCCGGCATCCAGAGCGCCTTCCAGTTCTACAACATCAACAGCTACGAGACGGTGGAGCGCCTGATTCGCCGCGGCGTGTACAAGGGACCGCTGGTGATGAACTGGGTGGCGATCAGCGGCGGCATGGACGCGCCCAACATCTACAACCTGTCCAACTTCCTGCGGGCCATCCCCGACGGCTCCAAGCTGACGGTGGAAAGCAGCATGCGCAACGTGTTGCCCATCAACATGATCGGCATGGCGATGGGCCTGCACGTGCGTTGCGGCATCGAGGACAACCTGTGGAACCAGTCGCGCACCGGGAAGGTGTCGTCGGTGCAGCAGATCGAGCAGCTGGTACGCATGGCGCGCGAGTTCGGCCGCGAGGTCGCCAACGGCAAGGAAGCCCGCGAGATCCTGAAGATCGGTGTCTTCTACGACACCGTCGAGGAGACCCTGGCCGCCAACGGCTTCGCGCCCAACCCCAAGGGACGCCAGCAAGGTTACCTGCGCAAGGTGGCGTGACGATGGCCGGTGCTTCCTCCTTGCCGACGGTCCTCGTCGTCCCCGGACTGCGGGACCACGTGGACGCGCACTGGCAGACGCGGCTGGCCGCGAACCTGGAAGCGCGCGACTGGGGCAGCCGTCTGGTCGATCTCGGCGAAGTCGGCCACCTGAACCCGGCGTCCGGATTCGGGCCGTGGCCCGCCGCCGAGCTGTTCATCGACGAACTCGCAGCCTGCGGCTGCACGGCAGGCTGAAGCGCCTGTCGTTCCTGGTTTCAATATTCGAAGGAGACATCCCATGGCACAAGCCATTCGCCTGCACGCAACCGGTGGTCCGGAAGTGCTCCAACTGGAAAGCGTCGAAGTCGGCGAGCCGGGCCCCGGCCAGGCGCGCGTGCGCCACACCTACGTGGCCGTCAACTTCATCGACATCTATTTCCGGACCGGCCGCTATCCCTTGCCGAAGCCCAACGGCCTCGGCTCCGATGCCGTGGGCGTCGTCGAGGCGGTCGGCCCGGGCGTGACCGCCGTCAAGGTCGGTGACCGCGTCGGCTACCTGATCGGGCCGCAGGGCGCCTATTCGGAGGTCCGCATCATGCCGGCCGATGTGCTGATCCCGCTGCCCGCGGGCGTCTCCGACCGCAGCGCATCGACCTTGATGATGAAGGGCATGACGGTGCAGTACCTGTTCCGACAGGTCTTTCCGCTCCATGGCGGCGAGACGATCCTGTACCACGCGGCCGCCGGCGGTGTCGGCCTGATCGCCTGCCAATGGGCGCGTGCGACCGGCGTCACGATGATCGGGACGGTCAGCACCGACGAGAAGGCCGCGCTGGCCAAGGCCAACGGCTGCGCCCACACCATCGTGACCTCGCGCGAGAACATCGCCGAGCGCGTCCGCGAGATCACCGACGGCCAGGGGGTGCCGGTGGTCTACGACTCGGTGGGCAAGGACACGCTGGAGGCCTCGCTCGACAGCCTGCGGCCGCGCGGCGTGCTGGTCAGCAACGGCACGACCTCGGGGCCGGTGGTGATCGATTCGATGACGCTCGCGACCAAGGGTTCGCTCTGGTTCACGCGGCCCGCGATGATGCACTACATCATGCCGCGCTCGCACATGCTCGCCATGGCCGACGAGCTGTTCGGCCACGTGCTGTCCGGCAGCATCGTCAGCGAGCCGAAGCAGGTCTTTGCGCTGGCCGATGCTGCCGAGGCGCATCGCGCGCTCGAGTCGCGCAAGACGGTCGGCGCGACCGTCCTGGTGCCCTGATGCGGCGGCCTTCGGCAGGGAGCACGCAATGAACACCGGTGCGCTTCAAGCGACGCAGGGACGGGACGACGGCTATCTGTTCAGCCGGGGCCAGGCCTGGTTCGCCTTCGCAATGACCGTCGGGCTGATGATGGTCGACTACATCGACCGGCAGGTCATCGTCTCGCTGTTTCCGTACCTCAAGAAGGACTGGGGCTTGTCCGACACGCAGCTCGGCGGCCTGGTCTCGGCGGTGTCGGTGACGGTCGCGCTGGCCGGCATCCCGGTGGCGCTGTTCGCCGATCGCGCCAGCCGCGTCAGGAGCGTGGTGGTCATGGCCGTGGTCTGGAGCCTGGCGTCGATCTCCTGCATGTTCAGCCGCGGCTACGGCCAGTTGCTGGCGGCGCGCTCGCTGGTCGGCCTGGGCGAGGCGGGCTACGGCTCGGTCGGCGCCGCGCTGATCGCCAGCCACTTTCCGGCCCGGCTGCGCGGTGCGCTGCTCGCGGGCTTCTTCGCCTCGGCCTCGGTCGGCTCCGTGCTCGGCGTGCTGCTCGGCGGCATGATCGCGGCGCGCTTCGGCTGGCAGGCCGCGTTCGGCGTCGTCGGCGTGCCGGGCCTGATCCTCGCCTTGCTGTACCTCAAGGTGCGCGACTACCCGACGGTCAAGCTCACGCCCAGGCTCGACCGGGCCACGCGCTCGACGCGGGA
The DNA here is from genome assembly GCF_056402355.1 of Variovorax sp. P4_B11. Classification (NCBI taxonomy): domain Bacteria; kingdom Pseudomonadati; phylum Pseudomonadota; class Betaproteobacteria; order Burkholderiales; family Comamonadaceae; genus Variovorax; species Variovorax sp. P4_B11. Next base: position 7,349 of record NZ_JBFUHO010000052.1, on the reverse strand, counting down.
CGCGGCCGGCGCCATCGTGCGGGCGCTGCTGCGTTCGCGCACCATGCTGTGGCTGTGCCTGGCCGCTCCGGCGCAACTGGTCGTCGTCTCGGCGATCTGGTCCTGGCTGCCCAGCTTTCTGAATCGTGCCCATGGCGTCGCGCCGGAACAGGCGGCCATCAGCGCCGCGCTGGTCGTGCTGTGCGGCGCGCTCGGCAGCGTGGTCTGGGGTGCGGTGGCCGACTTCGCCGGCAAGCGGCGTCCGCGCGCCAAGCTGCACGTCACGGCGCTGCTGTGCGTGGCCTCGATGCTGGTGCTGATGCTGGCCTTCGGTGCCGCGAGCCTGGGGCTCGAGATCAGCGCGCAGACGCAGTTCGCGCTGCTGGCCCTGGGCGGCTTCCTGATGACCTGCACCGTGGGGCCGCTGGCGGCGGCGGTGATCGACGTGATCCATCCCGGCATCCGCGCCACCGGAGCCTCCGTGCTGTCGCTGTTCCAGAACCTGTTCGGCCTCGCCGCCGGCCCGTTCATCGCCGGGCTGCTGTCGGACGCGTGGACCCTCGAACGCGCACTGATGACCGTGCCCTTGTTCAGCCTGCTGGCGGCCGGCGCCCTGCTGGTCGCGGCGCGCAGCTACGAGGCGGACCTCCGGCGGGCCGGAGAAGCCGCAGACGACCCGGCCCGCGCGGCGCCCGCCGAACCCCCCTCGCGCAGGGCCCTGGCCTGAAGCGAAGCCCCCAACCCCCCACCAACGAACCCATGAGAACCTCCATGAATGGATTGATGATGGAGCAGCCGCTGTTGATCTCGACGCTGCTCGTCCACGCCGAACGCCACCACGGCGAACAGGAAATCGTCTCGCGCCGCGTCGAGGGCGACCTCCACCGGACCACCTACCGCGAGCTCGCGCAGCGCTCGCGCCGCTTGGCCAACGCCTTGGCGGCGCACGGCATCGGCGCCGGCGACCGGGTCGCCACGCTGGCCTGGAACGGCTATCGCCACATGGAGCTCTACTACGCCGTCTCCGGGTCGGGCGCCGTGCTGCACACGCTGAACCCCCGCCTGCATCCCGACCAAGTGGTCTGGATCGCCGACCATGCCGAAGACCAGGTGCTGTTCTTCGACCTGAGCTTCCTGCCCCTGGTCGAGGCGATCGCATCGCGCGTTTCGACGATCAGGGCCTTCGTGGCGATGACCGATCGGGCGCACATGCCGGTGTCGCCGAAGCTGCCCAAGCTGCTGTGCTACGAGGAGCTGGTGGCGCAGCATTCGCCCGACTTCGCCTGGCCCAGCTTCGACGAGCGGCGCGCTTCGTCGCTCTGCTACACCTCGGGCACCACCGGCAATCCCAAGGGCGCGCTCTACAGCCATCGCTCGACGCTGCTGCATACCTACGCCGCGGCACTGCCCGATGCGCTGAATTGCTCGGCCAACGATGTCATCCTGCCCGTCGTCCCGATGTTCCATGTCAATGCATGGGGTCTGCCGTACGTGGCTTGCATGGTCGGCGCGAAGCTCGTGTTCCCAGGCCCGTGGCTCGACGGCAAGTCGCTGCACGAGCTGTTCGAGGCCGAAGGCGTGACCCTGTCGGCGGGTGTGCCCACCGTCTGGCAGGGCCTGCTGACCCACGTGGAGGCGAATGGACTCTCGTTCAGCACGATGCGCCGCACCGTCATCGGCGGCTCGGCCTGCCCGCCGGCGATGATGCGCGCCTTTCAGGAGCGCTTCGACGTCCAGGTGCTGCATGCCTGGGGCATGACCGAGATGAGCCCGGTGGGCACGGTCTGCGCCTTGAAGCCGGGGCAGCGGGCGCTCGACGCCGAGGCTCGCCAGGCCATCCAGTCCAAGCAGGGGCGCACGGTGTTCGGCGTCGACATGAAGATCGTCGGCGAGGACGGCGCGGAACTGCCGCACGACGGCGTGTCGGCCGGTGAGCTGATGGTGCGCGGTCCGTGGATCATCTCGAACTACTTCAAGGGCGAGGGCGACGGCCCGCTGGTCGGCGGCTGGTTCCCTACCGGCGATGTCTCGACCATCGACGCCGACGGCTTCATGCAGATCACCGACCGCAGCAAGGACGTCATCAAGTCGGGCGGCGAATGGATCGGCTCGATCGACCTCGAGAACATCGCCATGGCCCATCCGGCGGTGGCGTTGGCGGCCTGCATCGCGGCTCGCCATCCGAAGTGGGACGAGCGCCCGCTGCTGGTGGTGACCCGGAAGCCGGGCGAAAGCCTGACGCGCGACGAGCTGATCGCGTTCTACGACGGCAGGATCGCCAAATGGTGGACCCCGGACGACGTCGTCTTCGTCGACAGCATTCCGCTGGGGCCGACCGGCAAGGTGCAGAAGAACAAGCTGCGCGAAGTGTTCCAGGACCACCTTCTGGCCGCGGCCTGAGACGCCCATGACGACGCTCTCCATCCTGGCCTGGCCGGCCCGCGGCCGCACGCTCTTTCCCGGCGTACTCGCCAGCGTCGTGGTGGCGGCCGCCGCGACCTTCCTGTCGCAGCACTACGGCGCGCCCGTCATGTTGTTCGCCCTCATTCTGGGCATGGCGATGAACTTTCTCTCGGCCGACGGGGCCTGCGCGTCCGGCATCGAGTTCACCGCCCGCCAGGTGCTGCGCTGCGGCGTCGCGCTGCTCGGCCTGCGCATCACCGTGGGGCAGATCGCTGCGCTGGGATGGCATCCGGTGCTGCTGGTGGTGGTGTCGGTCGTGGTCACGATCGGCGTGTCGATGCTGGCGGCCAGGATGCTGGGTTTCCAGAGCCTGTTCGGCCTGCTGACCGGCGGCGCCACCGCCATCTGCGGCGCATCGGCCGCGCTGGCGCTGGCGGCGGCCCTGCCCGGCCACCCGGAGAAGGAGCGCGCCACGCTGTTCACGGTGGTCGGGGTGTCGGCGCTGTCGACACTGGCGATGATCGTCTACCCGATGCTCGCCCACGTGCTCGGGCTCGACGCGCGGCTGGCGGGCATGTTCCTCGGCGCCACCATCCACGACGTGGCGCAGGTGGTAGGGGCCGGCTACAGCATGTCGCGAGAGACCGGCGACGTCGCCACGTTCGTCAAGCTGATGCGGGTGGCGATGCTGCTGCCGGTGATCGTGTTCGCGGTGATGTGCACGCGCGCGCGCGGCAAGGGCGCGGGCGGGCCTCGGCCGCCGTTGCTGCCCTGGTTCGCGGTCGCCTTCGCGGCACTGGTTGCCGTCAACAGCACCGGTTGGGTCCCGGAGGCCGTGAGCGCGCTGGGCAGCGATGTCTCGCGCTGGTGCCTGGTGGCATCGATCGCGGCGATCGGCATGAAGACGCAATTGCGCGACCTCGCCGCTGTCGGCTTGAAGCCGGTGGCCTTGATGCTCGGCGAGAGCGTGTTTCTCGTCATACTGGTGCTGGCGCTGCTGCGCTGGGCGCCTTGATCCCAGACACAGGAGACTGATCATGAGTCGGAAGAAGAAATTGCGGCATGTCGCGCGCGCCGCGTCATTGGCCTGCGTTGCGGCGACCTGCCTGGCGACGTCGATGGCCCACGCCGAGGCCCCGAAGTGGCCCGACAAGACGGTGCGCATCATCGCCGCCGGCCCTGCCGGGGGCTCGGCGGACATCGTCGCGCGGCTGCTGGCGGACAACCTGTCCAAGGAGAGCGGCCAGCCGGTGGTGGTCGACCCCCGGCCCGGCGCCGGCGGCGTCCTCGCGGTGAACGAGCTTTCGCAGGCGCCGCATGACGGCTACACGGTGCTGGTGGCTGTCAATTCGCTGGTCAGCGAGATTCCGCACATCGTCAAGCTGCGCGTCGACATGGCGGCCGAGATCAAGCCGGTGGCCGAGCTCGGGCGCGGCGGCCTGGTCATGGTCGGCTCCCCTTCGGTGCCGGCGAAGAACTTCGGCGAGCTGATCACCTGGATCAAGGCCCACCCCGGGACGGTCAACTACGCGTCCTACACGGCGGGCACGCTGTCGCACGTGCTGGGGCTCCAGCTCAACAAGGCCGCCGGCATCGACATGACCCACGTGGGCTACAAGGGGTCGACGCCCGCGCTGACCGACGTCATGGGCGGCCACGTGCCGCTGATGTTCGACGCCATGCCGAGTTCGCTGCCGCTGATCAAGGCCGGGAAGATCAAGGCCTTCGCGGTCAGCACGCCCAAGCGATCCGCGCTGCTGCCCGAGGTGCCGACCTTCACCGAGCTCGGCTACCCGCAGCTCGAGGCCACTGGCTGGATGGGACTGTGGGTCAAGCCCGACGTGCCTGCCGCGCAGCAGGCCAGGGTGCGCGAAGCCGCTCTCAAGGTGCTGGCGACGCCCGCGGTCCGCGAGCGCTTGCAGGACATCGGCTTCGAGCCGGGCCAGCCGCGCAGTCCCGAGGAATTGAGCAAGTCGCTCAGCGCGGACTACCAGCGCATGGGAGCCGTGCTGAAGTCGATCGACTTCAAGCCCGAGTAAGGGCAGCCGCATCGGCCGGCCGTAGAACCTCACAGAGGCGCTCGGCAGCGCAGCCACGCTGCGGATGGTCCTTGCTCACCGGTAGCCGCTGCGGACCTTGCCGCGGAACACCCAGTAGACACCGATGGTGTAGATCGCGATCACCGGCAACACCACCACGCCGCCGTAGAACAGGAACCGGAGCGATGCCTCCGGCGCCGCCGCACTGGCCACGGTGACTGCATACGGAACCATGAAGGGCCAGAACATCGTGCCGAGCGTCAGGTACGCCGCCGCGATGAACACCACGGTCAGCGTGTACGCGACCCCATCGCGGCGCGCACGAGCCCCCGCCACGACGCCGGTCAACGAGGCGATCGCCAGCGCGACAAAGACCCATCCCCATGGCCGATCTTTCAGATGGCCCTGCGCGACCGCGCCCGCATCGACTGTCAGCGACACGGCGAAGGCCAGGCCCAGGACCACGAGGACCGCCGCGGCCAGCCACGGGATGCGCCGATAGGCCCAGTCGCGCAGATCGCCTTCGCTCTTGAGCACGATCCAGCCCGCACCCAGCAGCGCATAGCCGAAGACGAGACCGATGCCGGTCAGAACCGAAAACGGGTGCAGCCATTCGAACGACGTGCCGGCGAACTGGCCGTTCGCCACCGGTAGGCCGCGCATCAGTGCGCCCACAGCGGCCCCCTGCACGAAGGCGACCGCTGTCGATCCCAGGAAGAACCCCGCATCCCATAGCCAGCGTGTCTTCACGCTGCGGTAGCGGAATTCGAAGGCAATGCCGCGAAAGATCAAGCCGACGAGCAGCAGCAGGACCGGCAGGTAGAACGCGCCCAGGAACACGGCATACACCACCGGAAAGGTCGCGAACAGGCCCGCGCCGATGATCACCAGCCAGGTCTCGTTGCCGTCCCAGAACGGTGCGATGGTGTCCATCATGTGCAGGCGGTGGTTCTCCTCGCTGGTGGTGCCGAAAAGAATCCCGACACCGAGGTCGAAGCCGTCCAGGATCACGTAGACCAGGATCGAGATGGCAATGACCGCCGCCCAGAAAAGCGCCAGGTCGCTGGGCAGGGCCGGGCTCACCGAGCGCCTCCGGATTCGCCGTTGGGCGCGGCGTCCGTGCGCGCGGCGATGGCCAGCGGCCGGCTGCCGGTGACGTTGGCCGTGGCTTGCGTCTTGGCACGCGGTCCCTGGCGCAAGAGCTTGTAGATGGTGTAGATGCCGAAGGAAACGAAGAGCCAGTACACCACCACGTAGATGATCAGGGAGGTCAGCACGTCACCCGTGGTCAGGGAGGGCGTGACCGCGTCCTTGGTCCGCAGCAGTCCGTAGACCACCCAGGGCTGGCGTCCGATCTCTGCGGTGTACCAGCCCATGAGGGTGGCAACGAAGCCGGTCGGGAACGACGCGAAGGTGCACCACAGGAACCAGCGCGACGACTCCAGCTTGCCGCGCCATCGCAGGAAGTTGCCGAGCCACGATACGGCCAGCATGATGAGCCCCATGCCGACCATCAGCCGGAAGGTCCAGAAAGGAATCAGCACTGGCGGCCAGTCTTCGCGAGGAAAGGACTCGAGACCCCGCTCGGCGGCGGTCAAGTTCCCCGACGCGATCAAGCTGCCGAGCTTGGGCACCGAGATGGCGTAGAGATTGCGCCGGTTCGCCTCATCGGGAATGGCGATCAGCACTTCGCTGGCGGGCTGCTCGTTCTTCCAGCGTGCCTCGATCGCGGCGAATTTGACGGGCTGGTGCTGCAGCACGTACAGGCCCGTCAGATGACCGAAGAAGAGCTGGACCGGGATCAACACCGCGGCCAGCCCGAGGCCCCAGTGCAGCATCATCCGGCCTTCGTCGAAGTGCACCCGGCGCAAGAGATACCAGGCACCGGTCCCCGACACGCACATCGCGGTCGTCAACAAGGCGGCGAGCAGCATGTGCGGCCAGCGCACCATCTGAATCGGTCCCAGCACGATCTGCATCCAGTCGACCGGAATGATCTTGCCGTCCACGATCGTGTGGCCCAGCGGCACCTGCATCCAGCTGTTGTTGGCCAGGATCCAGAACGACGAGAACAACGTGCCCAGCGACACCATGCAGCACGAGAAAAAGTAGAAGCGCGGCGACACCCGGTCGCGCCCGAGCAGCATCACGCCGAAGAAGGTCGCCTCGAGCATGAAGGCCGTGAAGCCCTCGTAGCCGAGCAGCGGGCCTTGAATCGAGCCGGTCTTGACTGCGAGCACACCCCAGTTGGTGCCGAACTGAAAAGCCATCACGATGCCCGTGACCACGCCCATTCCGAAAGAGACAGCGAAGATCGGCAGCCAGAAGTCGAACACCCTCCGATAGAGCGTGTTGCCCGTCGCCAGCCGCGCACCCTCGATCGTGGCGAGCCATGCCGCCAGCCCGATCGTGAATGCCGGGAAGATGATGTGAAAGCTGATGACGAATCCGAACTGGATTCGAGACAGCATCACCGGGTCGAGGTCCATGGTTCGAAGTCCCGTTTCATTTCTTCGCCGCGGCGCTGTCGAGGCCCAGGACCACGACCTTTGCGCGCCTCGGCTTGATCGGCCACGCGGCCATCGTGAAGTTGTCGGCTACGGCCACCTTCTGCACGCCATCGACGGTGTAGGTGATGACACCGCCGCCGATCCCGCCGCCGGTTCCGAGCGGACCGCCCCAGAGTTTCTGGCCGGTGGAGGAGTCCAATGCGTAGAAGTTTCCGCCGACGTCCGCCACGAACACGATGCCACCGGCCGTCGGCGTGATGCCGGCCACGAAAGGGTAGTTGGACTTGGCCCGCCATTTCCAGACGCCGGTGTCCGCATCGCTGGCATAGACCCATCCGGCCCAGTGCCCGTCGGTACGGTCTTCCTTGCCGAACATGTTGATAGGGTTCAACGTCGCCATTCCGGTCCAGGGTTGGCC
>NZ_JBFUHO010000051.1:0-52241 GCF_056402355.1 Variovorax sp. P4_B11 | reverse complement strand
GTGCGGGCGCCCGCGGGCAGCCCGCGGGTCGACGGCGCCGACCAGCGCGCGCGCGACGGCGAGGCGCGCTCGGTGCTCGAGGCCGAGCTGCGCAAGGCGCAGGAGCGGCAGGCCCAGTTGCTGAAGGAATACAACAACGGCGAGCCCGAGAAGCAGGGCAGCGAAAGCAAGAACTTCCAGAAGTACCTGGACCGGGTGTCCGACATGAAGGCCGAGATCGCCCGCAACGAGAGCGACATCGCCGGTCTGCAGCGCGAAATCGGCCGGCTTCCCCCGGTCAATCGCTGAGCGGATGGCTTTCGGTAAATCGGCGGGACCGGGCAAGCGCTTCCAGGCCTTCGACCTGTTGTCGACCCTGATCGCGGTGGTGCGGGTCGATGGCTCGGTGCTGTTCGCCAACTCGGGCCTCGAGGATGCGCTGGGGACCTCGCGCCGCACGCTCGAGGGCTCGCAGTTCGGCGCCTGCTTCCATGAACCCCAGGTGCTGCGCACCGCCATCGACGGCGCCCGCAGCAACGACTTCGCGACGCTGCGCTACGAAGCCTTGCTGCGCCGCGTCAACCACGAGCTGATGCCGGTGCTGGTGACGCTGGCGCAGAGCGACAAGGCCGGCGAACTGATCATCGAGATGTCGCCGCTGGAGCAGCAGGCGCGGCAGGACCGCGAGGAGCGGCTGCTCGACCAGGCGCAGGCCAACAAGGAACTGATCCGCAACCTCGCGCACGAGATCAAGAACCCGCTCGGCGGCATCCGCGGCGCGGCGCAGTTGCTGCAGATGGAGGTCGAGTCGCGCGACCTCATCGAATACACGCAGGTCATCATCCACGAGGCCGATCGCCTGCAGACGCTGGTCGATCGCTTGCTGGCGCCGCACCGGCGTCCGCACGTGGTGGGCGACGTCAACATCCACGAGGTCTGCGAGCGTGTGCGTTCCGTGATCCTGGCCGAGTTTCCGCGCGACCTGCACATCGAGCGCGACTTCGACGTCTCGATCCCGGAGTTCCGCGGCGACCGCGAGCAGTTGATTCAGGCCACGCTCAACATCGTCCACAACGCCGCCCAGGCGCTGGCCGAACGGCGGGCCGCCGGCGACGCGCAGATCACCTTCAAGACCCGCATCGCGCGTCAGGTTATCTTCAACAAGCAGTGGTATCGACTGGCACTGGAATTGCATGTCATAGACAACGGACCGGGCGTGCCGGACGCGATCAAGGACCGCATTTTTTACCCGCTGGTGTCGGGCAGAGAAGGCGGGACAGGCTTGGGATTGACGCTTGCGCAAACTTTTGTGCAACAGCATCACGGCGTGATCGAGTGCGACAGCGTTCCGGGACGGACCGATTTCAAGATACTGATACCGCTGCCCTAGCAGCCAAGCAACAAGGAGCTGCATGAAGCCGATCTGGATAGTGGATGATGATCAATCAATCCGCTTCGTGCTGGAAAAAGCGCTGCTGCGCGAAGACCTGCCGACCCGAAGCTTCACCAATACGCGAGAAGTTCTCGCAGCCCTCGACGCCGCGGCCGACGATGAAATGCAGGGCCCCCAGGTCCTGGTCAGCGACATCCGCATGCCCGGCGGCTCGGGCCTCGAGCTGCTCGACAAGATCAAGGCCAAGCACCCCGGCCTGCCGGTGATCATCATGACGGCCTTTTCCGACCTGGACAGCGCCGTCTCGGCCTTCCAGGGCGGTGCCTTCGAATACCTGCCGAAGCCCTTCGACCTGCCGCGCGCGGTCGAGCTGATCCGCCGTGCGGTCGATGAAAGCCAGCGCGAGGAAGTGGCCGAGGAACGCATGGCGGCCGCGCCCGAAATGCTGGGCCAGGCGCCGGCGATGCAGGACGTGTTCCGCGCCATCGGACGGCTGTCGCAAAGCAATGTCACGGTGCTGATCACCGGCGAGTCGGGATCGGGCAAGGAACTGGTGGCGCGCGCGCTGCACAAGCATTCGCCGCGCGCGAGCGGCCCCTTCGTCGCGATCAACACCGCGGCGATTCCGAAGGACCTGCTCGAGAGCGAGCTGTTCGGCCACGAGCGCGGGGCCTTCACCGGCGCCCAGACGATGCGGCGCGGCCGCTTCGAGCAGGCCGAGGGCGGCACGCTGTTCCTCGACGAGATCGGCGACATGCCTTTCGACCTCCAGACGCGCCTGCTGCGGGTGCTGAGCGATGGGCATTTCTACCGTGTCGGCGGCCACAACTCGGTCAAGGCCAATGTGCGCGTGATCGCGGCGACCCACCAGGACCTCGAGCAGCGCGTGAAGCTCGGCGGTTTCCGCGAAGACCTGTTCCATCGGCTCAACGTGATCCGGCTGCGGCTGCCGGCGCTGCGGGAGCGCGGCGAGGACGTGCCGGCGCTGACGCGGCACTTCCTGCAGCAGAGCGCCAAGCAGCTCGGCGTCGAGCCCAAGCGCATCTCCGATGCGGCGCTGGCGCAGCTCGCGACCTTCGGCTTTCCCGGCAATGTGCGCCAACTCGAGAACATCTGCCACTGGCTCACCGTGATGGCGCCGGCGCAGCTGATCGAGGCCAAGGACCTGCCGCCCGAGGTGATGGCGACCGCGGTCGCCGAGCCGCATGCGGGCGTGGCCCCGGTTGCTCCGATGGCCGAGCGCGAGGATTCGGCGCTGGCTGGCGCGCCGGTCGTTCCGGCGCCTGCCGCTGCGGCCGTGCCCGTGCCGGCACTGGCGTGGGAAAGCGGTCTGGAGCTCGAGGCCCAGGCCATGCTCGCCGAGGGCCGCACCGACGTCTGGGATGCCTTGTCGCGCCGCTTCGAGTCACGGCTGATCCTGACGGCGCTGGCCAGCACGCGCGGCCGCCGCATCGAGGCGGCCCAGAAGCTCGGCATCGGCCGCAACACGATCACGCGGAAGATCCAGGAGCTGGGCCTCGAGTGATGCCCTTCGTCTGGGGCGGCTCAGCCGAGGGATCGTGCGCGACCAGGCCGTCGCCGGGCCGCCCCAAGGCGGCCTGCGGCCCCCTCGGGGGGCAGCGACCCACACGCAGTGGGGGAGCGTGGGGGCCAGTCAGGCCGTCGCCGGGCCGCCCCAAGGCGGCCTGCGGCCCCCTCGGGGGGCAGCGACCCACACGCAGTGGGGGAGCGTGGGGGCCACATTCAGCGGTTGCGCTGGCCTAGAGTCAGCGTGTCGAGCTGGAACTGGCCGCTCTTGTCCCACAGCCAGGTGTCGACATAGGTGTGGGCGCCGATCTTGCCCGGGCTCGGCAGCGGTGATGCGTCCTTGATCAGCTCGGCGATCATGCCGCTGACCTCCGGCGCATGGCTGGGCGTCCGGCTGAAGTGCACGGCAGTGACGCGGCCGTCGGCGTCGATGTCGGTCTCGGTGACGACCACGGCGTACACCAGCGGCGGAATCTTGCCCTTGTAGATGCGTTGCGGATACTTCTTGTAGATGGCAGCGGCACCCACCTTGCGGTAGGCGCGCACCGCCGGCGTCTGGACCGTGATCTGGCGCTCGGCAGGCGCCCCGGCCGAGGCCCTGTCGCTGGTGCTCCGCGCAGCCCCGGAGGCGGCGTCCTGCCTGGCGTCCGGCTTCAGCGCCCCGCAGCCGCCGAGCACGAGCGCCGCGGCCAGGCCAAACAGCAGTGCAGTGGTTTTCATGGTTCGAGCTCCAGGATCACGGGCGCATGGTCGCTGGGCTTTTCCCACTTGCGCGGCACCCGGTCGATCACGCAGTTCTTGACGCGCGGCACCAGCGGCTCGCTCACCAGGATGTGGTCGATGCGCAGTCCGCGGTTCTTCTGGTAGCCGAGCATGCGGTAGTCCCACCAGGAGTAGCTCTTCGGGGGCTGGTCGAACAGGCGGAAGCTGTCGGTCAGGCCGAGCTGGAGCAGTGCCCTGAAGTGCTCCCGTTCCTGGGTCGTGTGGTGGATGGTCTCGGCGAGCCCGACTGGGTCGTAGCTGTCGCGGTCTTCGGGCGCCACGTTGAAGTCGCCGAGAAGCACGAGGTTCGGGTGGCTGGCCAGTTCCTGCCTGAGCCAGTCGCGCAGGCCCTCCAGCCACTTCATCTTGTAGGCGAACTTGTCGCTGCCGGGCGCCTGGCCATTGACGAAGTAGCCGTTGACGATGCGCAGTTCGCCGGCCGGCGTGTCGATGGTCGCGCTGATCACGCGGGAATGCTCATCGGCGAAGCCGCCGATGTTCTTCAGCACGTCGCGCACCGGCGCCAGGCTCAGGATCGCGACGCCGTTGTAGGTTTTCTGTCCGAACACCGCTGCATCGTAGCCCGCCGACTTGAGCACCTCCAGGGGGAACTTGTCGTCGGTCAGCTTGAGTTCCTGTAGGCACAGGACGTCGACCGGGTTGGCGATCAGCCAGTCCAGCACGTGCTGGAGGCGGGCGGTGAGGGAGTTGACGTTCCAGGTGGCAATTTTCATGAAGGGGGAAAGTCCAGGATGGTTTCCCAGGACTTTAGCCGCCTGAAGCCTCGATTACATCCCCCAGCGCAGCGCCGCCGTATGTACCGGTGCGTCCCACAGCGCCAGGGTCGCGGCATCCATCGCGCTCACCGTGACCGAGCAGCCCGCCATTTCGAGCGAAGTGACGTAGGAGCCCGTCAGATGGCGCGCGACCTTGAGCCGGTGGCCATCAAGCACCTTGCGCACCGCATGCACCATCAGGTACAGCTCCATCAGCGGCGTGCCGCCGAAGCCGTTGACCAGCAGCAGCACCTCCTGGCCGGGCTTGAGCGAGAGGTCCTTGAGGATCGCGCCGCTCAGCTCGGCCGCGATGTCGTCGGCCGACGCCAGCTTGACCCGGCGCCGGCCGGGCTCGCCGTGGATGCCGACGCCCATCTCCATCTCGTCCGGACCGATCTGGAAGGTTGGCTTGCCGGCCGCCGGCACGGTGCACGAGCTGAGCGCGACACCCATCGAGGCCGTGGCCTTGTTGACCGAATCCCCGAGCGCCTTGAGCGCCGCCAGACCGTCGCCGCGTTCGGCCGCGGCGCCGACGATCTTCTCGACGATCAGGGTGCCGGCGACGCCGCGCCGGCCGGTCGTGTAGGTCGAGTTCTCGACGGCGACGTCGTCATTGACGATGACCGTCGCGTTGTCGCAGTCGACCATCTCGGCGGCCATCTGGAAATTCATCATGTCGCCGGAATAGTTCTTGACGATGAACAGCACGCCGGCGCCGGTGTCCACGGCCTGCGCCGCGGCCAGCATCTGGTCGGGCGTGGGCGAGGTGAACACCTGGCCCGGACAGGCCGCATCGAGCATGCCATGGCCGACGAAGCCGGTGTGCAGCGGCTCGTGCCCCGAGCCGCCGCCCGAGATCAGCGCGACTTTGCCGGGCTTCGGTGCGCGCCGGCGCACGAACTGGCCGGCCTCGCCGAGGGTCACGATGTCGGCGTGCGCGGCCGCGAAGCCGTCCAGCGATTCGGACAGCAGGGAATCGACCTCGTTGATGAGCTTCTTCATGGTGCGCTTTCAGGCGGAAAGGGAAGTCGGTCGGGCGGGCGATTGCAGGCTGTCGCAGATCGCGCCGATGATGAGTGCCACCGAGCGCGAACCCGGGTCGACGTGGCCCAGCGCCCGCTCGCCGAGGAAGGACGCGCGGCCCTTGATGGCATCCATCGCGGCGGTGGCGGCGGCGCTCGCGAACGCGCATGCGCGGACCCGGCCGGCCAGGTCGCCGCCGCCTTCGGCGAGCACCTTCTGCACCGGGTCGAGCACGTCGAGCAAGGTCTTCTGGCCGACCTCGGCCTTGCCCAGCCGGGTCAGTGCCTTGATGCCGGCGTCGAGCGCGCTGGCCACGCTGCTCGCCGTTGGCGGATCGGACAGCTCCTTGCCGAGCGTGACCATCAGCGTGCCGAACACCGGACCCGAGGAGCCGCCGATGGTCGACATGCAGGTCATGCCCATCGTGCGCAGCGCCTGGTTGAGCGACTGGCCGGAGAGTTCGTCGAGCTTGGCCTGGATGGCCAGCGCGCCGCGCCGCATGTTGAGACCGTGGTCGCCGTCGCCGATCGCCTGGTCGAGCGCGGTCAGCTCATCGACGTGGTCGATCAGCGTCTGCGTTGCGTTCCGGATCAGTTCGATGTCGGCCATGTGTGCTCCCGTGATGTGTGGTGTGTTCAGGCGCCGATGCGCCGGCCCTCGGCATCGAACCAGAGCGGGCGCGTCAGTTCGACCTGCACCGCGTCGTTCGGCTCGAAGCTCTCGTTCGCCGGCGCCGAGACGATCAGCTCCTGCTCGCTGTCGTCGAGCCCGACGTGCACCAGGTGCAGGTCGCTCAGACGCTCGATGCGCCTGACCCTGGCGGTGCGGTGTGCCGTATCGGCCGGCTGGCGATGCAGCCGCAGGTGCTCGGCCCGCACGCCGACCGTCGTCGCTTCCGGCGGCGCGGCGAGCGCCGGAACCAGCACGCGCGCAAAGAGGTTGATGCGCGGCGAGCCGAGCCGCGAGGCCACGTGGGCGCTGCTCGGGTTCTCGTAGATCTGCTGCGGCGTGCCGACCTGCACCAGTGCGCCGGCGTCGAGCACGCCGATGCGGGTGGCCATCGTCATGGCCTCGATCTGGTCGTGCGTCACGTACAGCAGGGTGGCGCCGAGGTCCTGCTGGATGCGCTTGAGTTCGAGCCGCAGGTCGTTGCGCAGCTTGGCATCGAGCGAGGACAGCGGTTCGTCCATCAGGTAGAGCGACGGGCTGCGCACCAGGGCCCGGCCGATCGCCACGCGCTGCATCTGGCCGCCCGAGAGCCGGGTCGCGGAATTCTGCAGCTTGTCGTGGATGCGCAGCATGCGCGCCACTTCCTCGACCTTGCGGCGCACCTCGGTCTCGGGCACCGGACGCAGCGGCGACCGCAGCGGGAAGGCCAGGTTGTCGTAGACGCTCAGGTGCGGATAGAGCGAGTACTGCTGGAACACGAAGGCCACGTCGCGCAGCGCCGGGGCCAGGCTCGTCACGTCGCGCCCGCCGATCGATATGCGGCCCGCATCCGGCCGTTCGAGGCCGGCCACCAGGCGCAGCGTGGTGGTCTTGCCGGCGCCGCTCGGCCCGAGCAGCACGAAGAATTCGCCGCTCGGCAGGTCCAGGTTCAGGCCGTCGACCGCCTGCACCGCGCCGAAGCGCTTGCCGATGTTCGCGAGTCGGAGTTCAGCCATGGCGTGCTCCCTGCCGGGCCCGCTGCGGCGCCTCGTCGCGGGCGGTGCGCAGCGCGCGGCCCGATGCCGCATCGAACAGCGAGATCGCCGAGGCATCGAAGGCCAGCCCGACATGGTCGCCGCGCGCCACCGGCAGGGTGACGTCGACCTTGGCGCGCACTGTCGCGCCCTGCGCGGTGGCCAGAGTCGCGATGGTGCTGGTGCCCAGGTACTCCGTGGCGAGCACTTCGGCGCGCAACGCGGATGCCGCGTCGAAGCGCACGTGTTCGGGCCGCACGCCGCACAGCAGGGCGCGTGGCGCGACGTCCTCGCGCAAGGCCGGTACGCCGATCGGCGCGGCACCGATCCGTATCGCCTGCTCGCCGGTCGCGAGGCCCGCCTCGAAGGGCAGAAAGTTCATCGACGGCGCGCCGATGAAGTCGGCCACGAAGACGCTGGCCGGCCGCTCGTAGACCTCGAGCGGCGCGCCGAGCTGCTCGATCACGCCGTCGTTCATGATCGCGATCACGTCGGCCATCGCCATCGCCTCCATCTGGTCGTGCGTCACGTAGACGGTGGTGGCGCGCAGCCGGTCGTGCAGTGCGCGCAGCTCCTGGCACATCACTTCGCGGAACTCGGCGTCGAGTGCGCCGAGCGGCTCGTCCATCAGGAAGGCCAGCGGCTGGCGCACGATGGCGCGGCCGAGCGCGACGCGCTGCCGGTCGCCGCTCGACAGCTGCGAGACCGGCTTGTCGAGCAGGTGCGTGATGCGCAGCGTGCGCGCGGCCTGCTCGACCTGGCGGCCGATCTCGGCGCGCGCCATGCCCTGCGAGACCAGCGGGAAGCCGATGTTGCGCCGCACGTTCATGTGCGGATAGAGCGCGAACATCTGGAACACGAAGGCGATGTCGCGTGCCGAGGCGCGCTTGAAGCTGACATCCTCCTCGCCGAGGAAGATCTGGCCCGAGGTCGGCAGCTCGAGCCCCGCGATCATCCGCAGCGTGGTGGTCTTGCCGCAGCCCGAGGGGCCGAGCAGGCAGAAGAACTCGCCGTCGCGCACGACGAAGGTCGAGCTCTTCACCGCGGTGAAGTCGGCGAAGGCCTTGTGCAACTGGTGGACGCGGATCTCGGCCATGGCTCAGGCGGGGAACTTGGAGACCACCATGAACAGCGCGGTGCCGAACAGGGTGGTCAGGAACGACCAGGTGAACAGGCTCATCGCGAGCGGCTGCAGCATCATCACGAGGCCCGCGGTGATCACGATGCAGGCGACGATCTCCATCGGTCCGCGGCGCAGCCAGCGCGGCCAGCGGCGCGGTGCGGTCGGGGGCAGGGCGGTCGACATGGCTGAAAACACTCCTACTTGCGCACGGCGCCGAAGGTGATGCCGCGCAGCAGGTGCTTGCGCAGCAGGATCGTGAAGACCAGGATCGGAATCAGGAACAGCGTGGTGCCGGCCGCGACCGCCGGCCAGTCCTGACCGCCTTCGCCGATGATGATCGGAATGAAGGGCGGCGCGGTCTGCGCCGTCCCCGAGGTCAGCAGCACCGCGAAGGCGTATTCGTTCCAGGCGAAGATCAGGCAGAAGATCGAGGTGGCGACGATCCCGGTGGTCGCCTGCGGCAGCACCACCTTGCGGAAGGCCTGCAGCCGCGTGTAGCCGTCGACCATCGCCGCCTCCTCGTACTCGCGCGGGATCTCGTCGATGAAGCCCTTGAGCAGCCACACCGCGAGCGACACGTTGACCGCGCTGTAGAGCAGGATCATGCCGAGCCGCGTGTCGGACAGCCCGAGCTCGCGGTACATCAGGTAGATCGGAATCGCCACGGCGATCGGCGGCATCATCCGCGTCGACAGGATGAAGAACAGCAGGTCGTCCTTCAGCGGCACGTCGAAGCGCGAGAAGGCGTAGGCCGCCATCACGCCGATGCCGACCGACAGCACGGTCGAGCCGAAGGCGATGATCAGCGAGTTGACGAAGCGCGGGATGTAGTTCGAACGGCCGGCCACCACCATGTTGTCGCCGCGCGCCACCTTGTCGCAGATGTCGCCGGGTGGCGGCAGCGCGGCGATGTATTCGGGCGTCTGGCGCGAGCGCGTGGTGAAGAGGTTGCAGTAGCCCTGCGGCGAGGGCGTGAACAGCACCTTCGGCGGATAGCTGATCGAGTCTGGCGGCGTCTTGAAGCCGGTCAGGATGATCCAGGCCAGCGGGATCATCGTGACCAGGGCGTACAAGACCACGACGGCGCCCGCGAAGGCCCGGGTGCGTGAACTCGGTTCGACGACGGAGTGTGCGGTGCTGATGCCGGTGCTCATGATGCCTTCAGCGGTTCTTCACGTGGTTGAGCGCCTTGACGTAGATGTTCGCCAGGCCGAACACCGCCACGAAAAGGATGATCGCGAACGCCGACGAATAGCCGGTGCGCCATTTCTCGAAGGCCTCGCGCTTGAGGGTGATCGACGCCAGTTCGGTCGCCGAGCCGGGCCCGCCCGAGGTCAGCAGGTTGACCATGTCGAACATCTTGAAGTTCTCGATGCCGCGGAACAGCACCGCCAGCATGATGAAGGGCAGCACCATCGGCAGCGTGATCGACCAGAACTGGCGCCACTTCGAGGCCCGGTCGACTTCGGCCGCCTCGTAGATGTAGTCGGGGATCGAGCGCAGCCCGGCGAGGCAGATCAGCATCACGTAGGGCGTCCACATCCAGGTGTCGACGATGATGATCGCCCAGGGCGCGAGCTTGACCGAGCCGATCATCTCGAACGACGACGCGGGAACGCCCGAGAGGTACGACACGGCGTAGTTGAACAGCCCGGTCTGCGGCTGGTAGAGGAAGGCCCAGAAGTTGCCGACCACGGCGGGCGACAGCATCATCGGGATCAGGATCATCGTGGTCCAGAAGCCATGGCCACGGAACTTGCGGTCGATCAGGTAGGCCAGAGAGAAGCCGATCAGCACCTGCAGGAAGATGGTCCAGAACAGGAAGTGGGCGGTGGCCTGCATCGCCAGCCAGATGTCGGGGTCGGTCAGCACCGACACGTAGTTGTCGATGCCGACGTCGACCACCGCCGCGTTCTGCCGGTTGGCGCGGTAGTTGGTGAACGACAGCTTGATCGTCCAGACCAGCGGGAAGATGTTGATCGCCAGCAGCAGCAGCATCGTCGGGCCGACGAACAGCCAGGCGATCGCGCGGTCGGAGAGGCCGCGCATCCGCACCGCCACGCCGGGTGGCGTGGCCTGTGCGGCGCGGACGACGATGACGGCCGGGTTTTGCATCGGCGAACGTGGGGTGGGTGCCGAAGGAGGGCGCCTACTTCGACTTGCCGTCGTCCTTGAAGACCTTCTTCCAGTCGACCACCAGCGCATCGAGTGCCTCCTTCGCGGTGCCCTTGTCGGCGACCACGTAATCATGCACGCGCTTTTGCATCGACAACAGCAGTTGCGCATACGAAGGCTCGGCCCAGAAGTCGACCACCATGTCCATCGAGTCGAGGAAGGGCTGCGCGAAGGGCGAGCTCTTCGGGTAGGCCGGGTCGTTGAGCACCGCCTTGGCGGCCGACGAGCCGCCGATGGCCTGCCACTTCTTCTGCACATCGGGGTTGGCGAACCACTTGATGTATTGCAGCGCCTCGTTGCGGTTCGGCGAATAGGAGACCACCGAGATGCCCTGGCCGCCGAGTTGCACGCCCTTGGCCTTGTCCGAGGGATTGACGAAGAAGCCGATCTTGTCGCCGCCGACGTTCGGGTCCTTGTAGAGGCCCGGGAAGAAGGCGAACCAGTTCATCATCATCGCGACCTGGCCCGACTTGAAGGCATCGAGCCCTTCGGTCATGTAGGCGTTGGTCAGGCCGGGCGGCGTGCTGCCCTTGTAGAGCGCCTTGTAGAACTCGAGGCCGCGCACCGCGTCGGGCGAGTTCACGAAGCCGTCCATGGCATAGGGCTTCTTCGGGTCCTCGTACTTGAAGCCCATCGGATAGAGCACGTTGGTCACGCCCATCGTGATGCCTTCGGAGCCGCGCTCGGTGAACAGGTAGGCGCCGTAGACCTTCTTGCCGTCGATCATGCGGCCCTGGAAGAATTCCGCGACCTGCTTGAACTCGGCCCAGGTCTTGGGCGGTGCGAGCTCGCGGTTGTACTTGCTCTTGAACTCGGCCTGCAGTTCGGGCTTGGCGAACCAGTCCTTGCGGTAGGTCCAGCCGACCGCATCGGCCATCGCCGGCAGCGCCCAGTAGTTCGGCGTGTTCTTCGGCCACTCCGCGTAGCCCACCACGGTGGCGGGCGCGAAGTCCGTCATCTTGATGCCTTCCTTGCTGAAGAACTCGTTGAGCTTGACGTACTGGCCCTGCTCGGCCGCGCCGCCGATCCACTGGCTGTCGCCGATGATCAGGTCGCACAGCTTGCCCTTGGAGTTGAGCTCGTTGAGCATGCGGTCGGCGAAGCTGGTCCACGGCACGAACTCGAACTTCATCTTGATGCCGGTCTTGGTGCTGAAGTCCTTCGAGAGTTCGACCAGCGCGTTGGCCGGGTCCCAGGCGGCCCAGCACAGGGTGATGGTCTTGTCCTGGGCGCGCACGTCGGCGGCGGTCAGGCTGAGCACGGTGGCTGCGGCGAGGGCGATCACCCCCGGGAGCATCTTGGACATCGATTTCATGGGCTGTCTCCAAAAGGTTTGGGTTCAGGGGCACATACCGGGCGTCCGCTCAATGAAGGTTCTCGGCCGTCAGGATCTCGATGCGCGGCTGCACCACGTTGAGTGCGCCACGGACGTTCTCGCACAGCGCGCGCAGGACACGCGCCGCCGTCAACACGCAGTAATGGATGTCCTGGTGGAGGACGTAGGAGAGGGCATTGGCGCTCAGCAGCGAGGCGTTCTCGTCGGTGAAGTCGTGCGCCGCCACGCCAGCATGCGGTGCCAGCCCGGCCTCGGCCAGCGCGCGCGCCACGCCGGCGCTGCCCGAGCCCACGTTGTAGATGCCGGCCACGCGTGCCGGGTCGATGCCGTTCTTCAGTGCATCGAGCAACGCGCGGCAGGCGCCGTCGTCATCGGGCGGCAGGTCCGGCGTGCGCACCATGCGCAGTCGGGGAAAGCGCTCCTCGATGACGTGGGCGAAGCCGATGCGGCGCTCGATCTCGGCCGACAGCCGCGTCGCCTGCGACGACAGCAGCAGGGTGTCGCGCCGGCTGTCGTTGGCCATGCGTCCCAGCAGCAGGCCGGCGGTGCGGCCGGCGGCGCGGTTGTCGGCGCCGATGCAGGTCTCGCGCATGGAGCCCGCGACGTCGGAGAACAGGGTCACGACGTGGACGCCCGTGCGCACCAGTTCGTTGATGGCGCGCTTGATCGGTGGCAGGTCGGGCGCCAGCAGGGCGATGCCTTCGCAGTCGCTCACCTGGGCCAGTTCCTCGGCGAAGCGCGCCGGGTCGGTGGCGTCGAGGCGGTGCGTGATCTCGGTGATGTGGGCGTGCCGGAAATCGCCGGCGGCCTGCGCGATCTGCCGCTCGACCAGGTCGAGGAAGGGCGAGGCGTCGGCCGGCAGCACGAAGGCGAAGCGCGCGTTCGCGCCTCGGCGAGGCCGGCCCGGCTGCTGCGGGGCGCCCAGTTCCTCGACCACCTGCATCACCCGCTGGACGGTCTCGGCATTGACGCCCGGACGGCGGTTGAGCACCCGGTCGACCGTGGCCGTACCCACACCGGCGGTGCGGGCAATGTCGGCAATGGTGGGGGCGGAGGACATGGACGAGGAAGCGTGGATCGAGGTGGCGATCGTAATAACATCAATAATTAAATCAATCAGGGTTTTGGAGCATGGGGCGCAGGTCGGCCAGGACCGGGTGCAGGGGGCGGGAGGTGTGCAAGCGTGCCTCACTCGGATCGCTAACGGCCGACGAGGCCGCCCGTGGCGAGCGCGTGCGCCGCGCCGACGCCGTCAGACCGCCTCGGTGCGAGGCGTGATGTGCGGGGCCGGCGGCAGGGTCGTCGAGCGGTGGGTCTGTCGTACCCTGCGATGTACCGCAAGTGCAGCGGCAGAAGCCGTCGAGCGTCGAGAAGAATCGGCCGTCTGGGCCGTCTGCCCGTCCATAGAGGCGATTCAGCCTCGCTCGAGCGTCACGAAGCTGAACGGGAGCCCGTTGGCTGCGACATGCGATTCGCGCGCCGTCTGCTGCCAGCCGGCGCCGAATTCAGGCGCCCGGGCGTCGCCCTCGTAGTCGCGTTCGATCTCGGTCAGCAGCACGCGCCGGGCCAGCGGCTCGGCCGCGGCGTAGACCTGGGCGCCGCCCATCACCCAGGCCTCGATGGCCTGGCCGCGCTCGCAGAGGTCGATGGCTTCCTCGAGGCTGGCCGCCCGTTCGGCGCCTTCGGCCTGCCAATCGGCGTTGCGCGTGACCACGACGTTGCGGCGGCCCGCCAGGGGACGGAAGCGCGGCGGGATCGAGTCCCAGGTCTTGCGGCCCATGATCACCGGCGCGCCCATCGTCTGCTTCTTGAAATGCGCCATGTCCTCGGGCAGGTGCCAGGGCATCGTGCCGTCGCGGCCGATCACGCCGTTGGCGGCGCGCGCGAGGATCAGGTTGATGCGCATGGCCATCACACCGCGACCGGCGCCTTGATGGCGGGATGGGGTTCGTAGTCGACCACCTCGAAGTCCTCGTACTGGTAGTCGAAGATCGAAGCCGGCTTGCGCCGGATGACCAGCGTCGGATAGGGCCGGGGTGCGCGGCTCAGTTGCAGGGCCACCTGCTCGGCATGGTTGCTGTAGATGTGGCAATCGCCGCCGGTCCAGATGAAGTCGCCGACGTCCAGCTCGCACTGCTGGGCGATCATGTGCGTCAGCAGTGCATAGCTCGCGATGTTGAAAGGCACGCCGAGGAAGATGTCGGCGCTGCGCTGGTAGAGCTGGCAGCTGAGCTTGCCGCGCTCGCCCGGCGTCTGCGGCGGCGCGACGTAGAACTGGAAGAAGGCATGGCAGGGCATCAGCGCCATCTTGGAGAGCTCGGCCACGTTCCAGGCGCTGACGATGATGCGGCGTGAATCCGGGTTGCTGCGCAGCGTGTCGATCACCTGCTGGATCTGGTCGACGTGGCCGCCGTCGGGCGTCGGCCAGCTGCGCCATTGCACGCCGTAGACCGGGCCGAGGTCGCCATCCTCGCGCGCCCATTCGTCCCAGATCGTGACGCCGCGCTCCTTGAGCCAGTTGTTGTTGCTGGAGCCGGTCAGGAACCACAGCAGTTCCTGGATGATGGACTTCAGGTGCACCTTCTTGGTGGTGACCAGCGGGAAGCCTTCGTCGAGGTCGAAGCGCATCTGGTAGCCGAACACGCTCTTGGTGCCGGTGCCGGTGCGGTCGCTCTTGTGCACGCCGGTGCTGTCGACGTGGCGCATGAAGTCTTCGTATTGGGAGCGGATGGGGTGGGTGGTCATGTCGTCAATGGCCTGCGAACAATGCGTCGAGCGCATCCTGAATATTGAGCTGTTGGTCGGAAAGGTTGGCGACAGGTCGGCCCAACTCCATCGAGGGAATGGCGCCGATCGAGGCGGTGTCCATGACAACCTCCTTTCCGGCGACCTGAAGTTCCGCATTCAGCGTGCGCACCCTGGTGTTGAAGCGCGCGGTAGCGAAGAGCGGGATGACCACGCGCGTGTCCAGACCTTCGAGGTAGTCGCTCTGGACATCCAGCATGAAAGGAATGGCCGCGCGGTCGGTTGCATCCGGATTCGAATAGACGTCGAAGCGCGCCATGTCAACCTTTCTTGCCGTCGCCAAGGCTGCGCGCAAAAGTGCGGTACTTGGCCAGTGGCAGGCCTTCCTTCGCGATCCTGGCGTTGTAGGCGGCGATGCCATCCTTGCTTTCTTCCGCCCATTTCGCCCAGTAGCGACGCTTGACCTCTTCTGCAAGCAGCTCGTCCACCGTCTGGGACAGGTTCATGCCGAGCTCGCGCGCCGCCTCCAGCACCTTGCTGTTGAGCGAAAGGTTGGTTGCCTTTTTCGGGGCTTTTTCGAAGCGAAGCATGTGGCGTTCTCCAAGCATGAACTATGCGCATAGTTTACGCGCATGAACCGTGCCCCCTTCAGAGCCGAAGCACCCGGCCCGGATTCAGGATGTTCTGCGGGTCCAGCCCGCGCTTGATGGCGCGCATCATCTCGAGCGCCACCGGCGACTTGTGCTTCTCGAGCTTGTCGACCTTGAGCGAGCCGACGCCGTGCTCGGCCGAGAACGAGCCGTCGAACTTCTCGACTGCGTCGTAGACCAGCGTGTTGATGCGGTCTTCGTGATCGCGCAGGAAGGCCTTGTTGTCGCCGCCCTCGGGTGCCTGCACGTTGTAGTGCAGGTTGCCGTCGCCGAGATGGCCGAAGTTGACCAGGCGAACGCCGGGGATCTCGCGCGCCAGCAGTGCGTCGGTCTCGGCCACGAAGGCCGGAATGCGCGATACCGCGATCGAGATGTCGTGCTTGATGTTGAGCCCTTCCTCGGCCTGTGCCAGCGGAATGCTCTCGCGGACGTGCCAGAGTTGGTGCGCCTGCGTGAGGCTCTCCGCGACCACCGCATCGGTGACGCAGCCGGCTTCGAAGGCGGTTTCGAGCAGCGCCTCGAAGCGCCCGCGGGCGTGGTCCTCGGATTCGCTGTCGGAGTTCTCGAGCAGCACGCAGTACGGCACGGCCTCGTCGTCGATGAAGGGCACGCGCAAGGCAGGGAAATGCTTGGCGACCAGGCTCAGCGCAAACCGGCCCATGACCTCGAAGCCGGTCAGCCCCGGGCCGAGCCGCTGGTGCGCAAGCCCGAGCAGCTTGACGGCGTCGTCGAGCGTGGGTACCGCGGCCCAGGCCATGAGTTGCGCGGCGGGGAGCGGGTAGAGCTTCATCGTCGCCGCAGTGATGACGCCGAGCGTGCCTTCGCTGCCGATCATGAGGTCGCGCAGGTCGTAGCCGGTGTTGTCCTTGCGCAGGCCGCTGGTGCCTTCCCAGACGGCGCCCTGCGGCGTGACGACCTCCAGCCCGAGGCAGAGGTCGCGCGCGTTGCCGTAGCGCACGACCTGCGTGCCGCCGGCGTTGGTCGCCAGGTTGCCGCCGATGGTGCAGCTGCCTTCGGCCGCCAGGCTCAGCGGGAACAGGAAGCCGGCGTTGCGCGCCGCCTCCTGCAGGGTCTGCAGCACGCAGCCGGCCTCGACCGTCATCGTGAGGTTGGCGGCGTCGATGCCGCGGATCGCGTTGAGTCGCTGCAGGCTCAGCAGCACCTGCGTGCCGCTCTCGTCCGGGATCGATCCGACCGCCAGGCCGGTGTTGCCGCCTTGCGGCACCAGCGCGGTGCCGGCCGCGGCGCAGGCCTTGACGACCTCGGCCACCTGCCGCGTGTCGCCCGGCCGCACCACCGCCAGCGCCTTGCCGCGCGAGCGCTTGCGCCAGTCCTGCTCCCAGGCGCTGAGATCGCCTTCGGTCAGCACGTTCGCCGCGCCGACGATCGCGCGCAGCTGCTCCAACAAGACGCTCATTGCGTTGCCCCTTCGACTTCGAGTTTGCGGGCCTGCGCGGCGTTGCGCAGCCGCAGCCGCACGTGCCAGGCGCAGGCCGTGAAAAGCGCCAGGCACAGCAGGACCTGGACCAGCGCCAGCAGCTGGCCGACGCCGTTGGTGTCGCTCCAGGCGCGCACCACGCCTTCGGTGAAATAGAGCCAGACCATCAGGCTGACCCAGCGATAGGTGTACATGCGGTTTTTCAGCAGGCCGGCCAGCGGCAGCACCAGCGGCAGCACCTTGAGCGCCAGCCAGGAGCCGCCCGGCCGCAGCGGCGCCAGCCACAGCTCCCAGGCGAGCCCGAGCACGATCAGCCCGACCAGGCTGCCGACGGCGAGCCATCGGGTGGCGGAAACGGAGGCGGGAGGGAGGTTGGATACGGTCAAGGCAGCTCGAATGGGGCGGGTTGCGCCGGGGCGGCGAAAGACCCGGTGGCATGATACCGGCCATGAATCGCCGGCAACTCTGGAGGGATCTTTCGCACTTTCCCTGGGGCAACACCGCCGCCGTGCTCGGCGAGCGTTTTCGGGAAGACCGGCTCGGCCTGACCGCCAGCAGCCTGACCTTCACCACCACCATCGCGATGGTGCCCTTCTTCACCGTGGCGGCGGCGCTGTTCACGGTGTTCCCGATGTTCAGCACGATGCAGGGGCGGGTCCAGCGCTGGCTGATCGACAGCCTGATTCCGGACAATATCGCGCGCCAGGTGCTGGGCTACCTGAACCAGTTCGCGAGCAAGGCCAGCGGCCTCGGCGTGGCCGGGCTGGTTGTGCTGCTGGTGACCGCGGTGGCGCTGATCCTCACGATGGACAAGACGCTCAACAACATCTGGCGGGTGCGCAAGCCGAGGCCGCTGGCCCAGCGGGTGCTGATCTACTGGGCTGTGATCACGCTCGGGCCACCGGTGCTGGCGCTGAGCCTGAGCACCACGGCGGCCTTTTTCTCGGCCTCGCGCGAGGTGGTGGGCGGCGCGATCGTCAAGCTGCTGTTCGACACCTTCGAATTCGTGCTGCTGGCCGGCGGCATGGCGGCGCTCTACCGCTTTGTGCCGAACACCCACGTCAGGTGGTCGCACGCCTGGGCCGGGGGCGTTTTCGTCGCAGTCGCGATCGAGGCCGCGAAGCGCGTGCTGGCCTACTACCTGAGCCTGGTGCCGACCTACTCGGTGCTGTACGGCGCCTTCGCGACCGTGCCGATCCTGCTGGTGTGGATCTACGTGGCGTGGGTCATCGTGCTCTTCGGCGCCGTGATCGCGGCCTACCTGCCCAGCCTCCTGACCGGCGTGGCGCGGCGCGGTGGCGCCGCCGGCTGGCCGCTGCAGCTGGCGGCGGAGGTGCTGCAGTACCTGCATGCTGCGAAATCGACGCCCGCCAGCGGCCTGGGCGCGGCCGAGCTGGTGGGCCGGATGAAGGTCGACGCGCTGCAGCTCGCGCCGGTGCTCGAGACCCTGGTCGCGCTCGACTGGATCGCACCGCTGGCTGAGGAGCGCGACAACGACGATCCGCGCTTCGTGCTGCTGGTCGATCCCGCCATTTCGCTCGAGCCGCTGCTGCGCGAACTGCTGATGCCGCAGGCACCGCCGCTGCGCAACCTGTGGACCCGGGGCCCTTTGGAGAGCCTGCGGCTGCAGGATCTGCTGGCGAATTCATAATGGCGCCGGATTCTTCACCGGCCCTCGACCCTCCGACACTGCCTTGACCGATTTCTCAACCACCGCCGCCGATGATCGACTCTGGGTCGTCTGCCTGTGCGCCGAATGGTGCGGCGCCTGCCGCGAGTACCGGCCCTTGTTCGAACAGGTGGCGCGCGCGCATCCGCGCTTCCGCTTCGCCTGGGTCGATATCGAGGACCACGCAGACATCGCGGACGATTTCGACGTCGAGACCTTCCCGACGCTGCTGATCGCCAGCGATGCCGGCACCCGCTTCCTCGGGCCGCTGCTGCCCCATGCCGAAACGCTCGCGCGCCTGCTGGATGCGCTCCAGCCCGCGCAGGCATCAGCGCCTGAGGTGACGACGCTGCTGGCCGCACTCCAGCGCGAGCCCGAGACCTTCTCGGTCGACTGAGTCCGCGAGAACGAGGCTACCAATGAAGGTCATGCTCTTCGGTTCAACCGGCATGGTGGGGCAGGGCGTGCTGCGCGAATGCCTGCTCGATGGCGACGTCACGCAAGTGCTCGGCGTCGGCCGCCGGCCGAGCGGCGAGGCGCATCCCAAACTGCGCGATCTGGTCGTGCCCGATCCGGCTCAGCTGTCGGCGGTCGAAGACGAGTTGTCCGGTTTCGACGCCTGCTTCTTCTGCCTTGGCGTGTCCTCGGTCGGCATGGGCGAAGCGGACTACAGGCGCGTGACCTACGACCTGACGCTCGGGGCGGCGCGGACCCTCGCCCGGCTCAACCCGCAGATGACCTTCGTCTATGTGACGGGCGCCGGCACCGACAGCACCGAGCGTGGGCCCAGCATGTGGGCGCGCGTCAAGGGCGCGACCGAGAACGCGCTGATGCGGCTGCCGTTCAAGGCCGCCTACATGTTCCGGCCGGGCATCATCCAGCCGATGCACGGTGTGCGCTCCAAGACCGCGCTGTACCGATGGATCTACGTGCTTGCGAACCCGCTGTTCGGTCTGGTGCGTCGCTGGGCCCCGGATCGGGTCACGACCAGCGAGCAGGTCGGGCGCGCCATGCTGGTCGTCGCCAAGCGCGGCGCGCCGAGTCCCCTGGTCGAGATGGCCGACATCAACGCGCTGCGCTGACGGCGGAGGGCATGTCAGAAACTGGTGCGGCCCGATGCCAGGGATACCGCGGAGCGCCTTCGCCGGGCCGCTGGCATCGCCCCCTTGAGGGGGCAGCGCCGCAGGCGCTTCGGGGGTGTTTCATCCCGGTTGCTCCACCGCGCGGTGCGCGACCCTCGACCCATGAAACGCAGCTGAGATTCGGGGCGGCCGTTTTTCGGGGCGCATGAGCAACGCCGTGTCTTGATCGTCGATCGACCACCGCCGTGACGGATCACGTCGATGGTGTGCTCTGCGCAGCGAAATAAAGGAGGAGGTCGCAGGCCGGGGGACATTCGCGGAGCAGAGCACGCCGTCGGCGTGATCCCGCCCCGGCTTACGCAGGCCGAGTCTGATTCGGAAGCTGGAAGCCGGAGCTGAATACCACCATGGTACGAGCCAGAGAAGAAATCAGCCTTTCCTTTGCGCGGGTAAAGCAGGAGTACGTCATTCAGAATCAACAAGGCGAGCCGCCCCCTCGTTCTCTAGCACTCTATGGCCTCGCTGAGGCCGTATGCGCATGCATTTGGGTCATACCAGCCGTTCTTTTTATTAAAAACATCGACTATCTCTCCTTCATCCCACTTGATGGTGGCTGTGCCGCCTGAGCTAAGAACCCATCTCACTTTTCCGAAGTTATCAAACTTGATGGTTCCCGTCGCGTAGCAGGCAGAATACCGCTCGTGCACTGAGAAGCGTTTTGGGACCGGATAAGCCTTTGAGAAATACTCTTTGACTTGTTTTGCGGTCGGCTTAAATTTTTTACACGCCCGTGAAAGATTTGCATCGTCAGGGTCTGCGCTAAGCCCTGACTCTAGAATGATGACATCTCTAATTACCCTCGCGTTCGCCTGGCATGAAAGCATAGCCAGCGAAGTGGCAGCAATCAAAATTGTAATTTTAGAGGTCACCATTCTGCGGATCTTGCTTCGGTTTTATTTTCTCTTGCGATATGCGGATGTTTATAAACCTCACGCATGGAGACGCTCAACGTTTCTGCTAGTTCCTTAATCAACCATTTAAGAGAAGTAGTTTGCGCATCTGTCACGTTCACGAATATTTCTTTGTCTTTTTCTCCCGGCGCCTCGCCGACAAGCTCAATACCAATCGCATCGGCATTGGATGGAAATCGGTCCGGGAACTGCTTTCGTTCTTCAATGCGTGAGATTTGACTCGGTTTCCACGTCAATTCCAAGCCCTGCATGCGCTTAAATTCTGCAGGGGAGCATTGGTGAGTAACGACGCACCGAGACTGCATCTTTCCGACGTGGTTCGTAACCCGGTAGATAGAGGCAGTCTGATAGATCGTGCCGTCCTTATCTATCAAAAAATGAGCGCCGTTTGCCTTAGGCTCTTGATAGGTGTTAAATGCGCCTTCGGCGGTCGAGCCGCCCGTTTGGTGCACCACAATTCCGTTTACCTTGCCAAGCTTGCCGTTCTCGATGTTTGAGATGATTTTCATCCTGATTCTCGCGCCGGCATCGACGTGCCCATCTTTTGTGATGTAAAGCATGTTGTTCTCCTTATGCTTCGCGATTGACTTGCATGTCGTAACCTGCTGACACGGTGCCACCCGACCCGCCCTGTTGGTTTTGGATAACGTACTCCTGTTTTACCCGAGCAAAAGAAAGACCGATTTGCTCTCTGATGCGATCCATTGATTCGGTTGTTGCCGGCGCCACGCCGGTGACAATTACGTCGTCCATGGTGATCTTGAGAAATTCAAGTGGCAAGCCTCCGGCTTTTCTGACGACGAGCGTGGCGTTGGCAATATGTTTTCCGGTCAGACAATATTTAAGCAAACTGGGGCTCGAACGGTCTGCATAGTGATCGAAAATCAGATCGCTAACAGTTGCTTTTCCTGAGCCGCCGCCGCTGCCGGAATGCATGCTGGATCGCTGGCTGACTTTCCACTCCCAGCGCAATACTTCAATCTCGTCCTTGTGTTTGTCATCCTGGGATTCGCCAGTAATGCCGGTTAATTTCAAAAAAATGTCTTGTGCCAAGGTGGCTTCCTTCAGTAGTAGTCAGATGATCCTGGTCAGGCCCTCGAATCGAGAATTTCGAGCGACCATGTAGATCGCGGTCAGCAGGCGGCGCCGTTCGGGATCGTCCGTGGGGCCGTCGTGTACGACAAGGGGAAGAGTCCGATGCCCCTGGCCGAATGAGCTCGATTTCAATGTTTCAAGGGAATGCCCTAGGCGCCAGGGCGATCTGCTCGGGCGACCAGGGCCGGCGCAGGAAGTGCTCGACGGCGCCGAACAGGATCGAGTCGACATGCAGTTTGCGCACGGGCCGTGCCTGCCCGCCGCTTGCGACAGGCTTGTTGTGTGCAAGCGCTACCGTAGTGGCCTGCAGGATCGGCGGGCTGAGGGCTTGCGGCGGCCCCCAGCGCATCCTCAAAGTGTTTGCGTTTTGAGGGCCTTGCCGAGCGATCGGATTGCGGCCTCGACAGGCTCGGTGCGACGCTCCAGTTCGGTATTGATCACGGTGAGCAACGCGCGCAACTCAGCGGGCTCGACGCTGAACTCTTCGTGCTGCGTCGTTCGATGGATCGGCGAGAGCAGGCCTTGCAGGCAGGCGAAGGCGCGATGCACCTCCCTGAGATTGCAGAACTCGTCGGTGATGCGCAAGGCGGATGACGAGAGCAGATCACACAACAGCGGTGCCGGTTTCTGGCCGGCGCAGCCAGGCCCATTGGTGAAACTCCGCGGAACTGGCTTTGCCAGGCCGCTGGTGTTGCCCCCGGTAGTGGGTGGGCGCCCGGACACGAAGTGCCGGGCAACCTGGGGGCGAGCCTATTTCAAGAAATCGCGCAGCGCGAACAGCACCTCGTCGGGCGCCTCGGTCATCAGCTGGTGGCCGGCCTTGACCGTGACGACCTTGGCGCCGGGCGCCTTCTGCGCCAATGTCCGGGCGGCTCGCGGCGGCGTCATCTGGTCGGCCTCGCCGAGCAGGAACAGCACCGGGCATCGCAGCTTCGCCATCGCCTGCTCGCCGTTCGCATAGTCGTTGCAGGCCTTGAAGCCGATGTGGAACACATTGGCGTTCGGGTTGCTCGCGAGCACGCGGCGCATCAGCGCGCGCGAGCCGCCGTAGAGCCAGGTGCCAGGACCGAGCGAGGAGGGTGGCGGCGCCAGCAGCGAATGCGAGAAGGTGTTGACCATCGTGATCGCGCGCTGCGGATCGTTGAGCGCGCCATCGAGCAGGGCCGGCGACACGGTCATCGGGTAGGCGGTGCCGACCAGCGCCAGGTGCGTGACGCGCTCCGGGGCGCGGGCCGCCGTCTCCAGCGCGATCAGCGAGCCGAAACTGTGGCCGACCAGCGCGGCCTTGGCGACGCCCGCCGCATCGAGCAGCGCGACGATGAAGGCTGCGGCCGCCTCGATAGTGGCGGGCGGCGGACCTTCGCTCTTGCAGTGTCCCGGAAGGTCCACTGCGAGCACGTTCCAGCCATGGTTGGCGAACCAGCGGCTCTGCAGGATCCAGACGCTGTGGTCGTTGAGCACGCCATGGATGAACACCACGGTCGGCTTCGCCGGATCGAGCGGCTTGCCGCCCGTGTAGCAGTAGCTGCGATGGCCGTTGACGACGAAGTGCATCACGCCTCCCGCCGGGCCGCCCCAAGGGCGGCGTGTGCCCCCACGGGGGGCAGCGAATACATGAAATGATGAGCGTGGGGGATCATGTCACGCACCTGCCCTTTCCGCCGCCTTCAGCGCGCGCTGGAGGTCGTCGATCAGGTCGGCCGGATCTTCGAGGCCGATCGAGAGCCGGATGGTGCCCTGCGAGATCCCCGCGTCCGCCAGCGCCTCGTCGGTCATCCGGAAATGCGTGGTGCTCGCGGGATGGATCACCAGGCTGCGGCAGTCGCCGACGTTCGCCAGGTGGCTGAAGAGCTGGAGCGCCTCGATGAACTTCTTGCCCTGCTCGCGGTTGCCCTTGAGGTCGAAGCTGAAGACCGCGCCGGCCCCCTTGGCGCCATGGCGCAGCAGCTTGTTGGCCAGCGCATGGCTCGGATGCGATTCGAGCAGCGGATGCCCCACGCGCGACACGAAGGGGTGCGCCGCCAGGAACTCCACCACCTTCTGCGTGTTGTCGATGTGGCGCTCCATGCGCAGCGGCAGCGTCTCGATGCCCTGCAGGATCAGCCAGGCCGTGTGCGGGCTCATCGAGGCGCCGAAGTCGCGCAGCCCTTCGCGCCGCGCGCGCAGCAGGAAGGCGCCGACCGTGCTCTCCTCGCTGAACACCATGTTGTGGAAGCCGTCGTAGGCCTGGGTCAGCTCGGCGAATTTGCCCGAGCGTTCCCAGTCGAAGCTGCCGCCGTCGACCACCACGCCGCCGATCACGGTGCCGTGGCCCGAGAGGAACTTGGTGGCCGAGTGGTAGACCAGGTCGGCGCCCCAGTCGAAGGGCTTGATCAAGTAGGGCGAGGTCAAGGTGGAGTCGACCAGCAGCGGTACCTGGGCCGCGTGCGCGATGTCGCTGACCGCCGGGATGTCGAGCACGTCGAGGCCCGGATTGCCGACGGTCTCGCCGAACAGCAGCTTGGTCTCGGGCCGGATCGCGGCGCGCCAGCCATCGAGGTCGCCGGGCTTGACGAAGGTGGTTTCGATGCCGAAGCGGCGCATCGTGTAGTGCAGCAGGTTCTGCGAGCCGCCGTACAGCGCGGTGCTGGCGACGATGTGCGAGCCGGCGCCCATCAGCGTGGCGACCGACAGGTGCAGCGCTGCCTGGCCGCTGGCGGTCGCGATCGCGCCGATGCCGCCTTCGAGCGCCGCCACGCGCTGCTCGAGCACGGCGTTGGTCGGGTTGCTGATGCGCGAGTAGACATGGCCCGCGCGCTCCAGATTGAACAGCGCCGCGGCGTGGTCGCTGGACTCGAAGACGAAGGAGGTGGTGAGGTGGATCGGCACCGCGCGCGCGCCGGTGGCGGGGTCGGGTGCGGCGCCGGCATGCAATGCCAGCGTGTCGAAGCCGGGGTCGGAGTAGCCGGACATGAGCGCCTTTCGGGATCGTTTCTGCAATGCCCCGTTACGCGTGCGGCCTGCGCGGCCGCCGCGGTCTCGGTGGACGGGCGGCCATTGTGGGCTATATTCAAATCGGCACGCCGCCGAGCAAGTGAGGAGCAAATTACATGAAAGTCAGCGACATCCTGCGCGTGAAGGGCAACACCCTCTTCACTGTCACGCCCGACGAACCCCTGGCCAACGCGGTCAACGTCATGGCCGAGAAGGACATCGGCTCGCTGGTGGTCATGGAGCATGGCGACCTGGTCGGTATGCTGACCTTCCGCGAAGTGATCGTCGCCATCGTCGGCAACGGCGGCCAGATCGGCGGCACCCTGGTGCGCAAGGCCATGGATGACCATCCCGTCACCTGCACCCTCGAAACCGACCTCGACGAGATCCGCCGCATCATGCTGGAGCGCCACGCGCGCTACATGCCGGTGATGGACAAGCGCATGCTGATGGGCGTGATCAGCTTCTACGACGTCGCCAAGGCGGTGGTCGACAGCCAGAACTTCGAGAACAAGATGCTCAAGGCCTATATCCGCGACTGGCCAACAGAGGAATAGCTCGCCCCCAGGTTGCCCGGCACTTCGTGTCCGGGCGCCCACCCCCTACCGGGGGCGACACCAGCGGCCTGGCGAAGCCAGTTCCGCGGTGCCTCACCAACGCGGCCTGGCTGCGCCGGCCGGGTCGGGGACTTACTCCTTGATGTTGGCGGCTTGTACGATCTTTTGGTTGCGGGCGTATTCGGCTTTGACGAACTGGCCGAGTTCCTCGGGCGAGCCGCTGCCGGGGAGGGCGCCTTGCTCTTGCAGCTTGGCGCGCACTTCGGGGTCCTTCAGCACCGCGTTGAGTTCCTGGTTGAGCCGGTTCACGATCGGCGCCGGGGTGCCGGCCGGGGCGAAGACCGCGGTCCAGCTCACCATGTCGAAGCCCTTCAGGCCCGGCATCTCGCCGAAGGCCGGCACCTGCGGCAGCGCAGCGAGCCGCTGCGCGCTGGTGACGCCGAGCGCCTTCAGCCGGTTGCCGCTCACATGTGGAATGGCGCTGGTGCTGACCAGCATGGCCAGGTCGACCTGGTTGCCGATCACGTCGGTCGCGATCTGGGCGCCGCCGCGGTAGGGCACGTGGGTGACGAAGACGCCGCTGCGCTCCTTCAGCAGTTCCATCGCCAGCTGCAGCACGGTGCCGACGCCCGAGGTGGCGTAGTTGTACTTGCCGGGCGAGGCCTTCGCGAGTTTCACGAAGTCGGCGAAGTCCTTCACCGGCAGGCCGGGGCGCGCGACCAGTACCATCGGCGCCGTGTTCAGCATGCCGACCGGCGCCAGGTCCTTGAGCGGATCGAACTTGAAGGCGGCCGGGTTGATCAGGCGGCCGATCGCGATCGCGCTGTCCGGCCCGGCGACCAGGGTGTAGCCGTCGGGCACCGCATTGGCCGCCTTGGCCACGCCGATGGCGCCGCCCGCGCCGGTCACGTTCTCGATCACGACCGATTGCTTGAGGCGCTCGCCCAGCTTGGTGGCGACCAGGCGGGCGCTGTAGTCCACGCTGCCGCCCGCCGAATAGGGGACGATCAGCGTGATCGGCTTGGCACCGGGCCAGGACGGCGGCTGTGCCAGGGCGGCGCCGGGCAGCGCGGCCAGCAGCACGGAGGCGAGCAACAGGGGCTTGACGAGGGGATTCTTCATGGGGTCGCCGAGGAGGGGGCTTGGGAAAGGCCGGCACGCAGGGCGTCGAATTCGGCGCTCCATGCGCTGCGCCAGTGGCGACGCTGCGCGTCGTCGATCCAGGCGCCGTCGAGTCCGTTGTGCATGAAGCCGCGCAGGTCGTCGAGATCGAAGCCGAAGTCGCGAACCATCATCAGCCAGGCCCCGGTGGGCGTGACCTTGTGAAGGGTCGGGTCGTCGGTGTTGGGGTGGATCCGCAGGCCCAGGCCAGGCATGCGGCGGATCGGGTGGTCGAGCGCCCAGCGCTCCGGCGGCAAGGTGCGCAAGTAGTAGGAGTTGGTCGGCACGACCGTGAAGACCACGCCGCGCTCGGCGCATTCGCGTGCGAACTCCGGCCGGTCGACCACGGTGTAGCCGTGGTCGATGCGGTCGACCTTCAGCAGGTCGAGCGCCGTGCGCACGTTGCTCCAAGGCATGCCGAACTCGCCGGCGTGGGCCGTGGTCTTGAGGCCGGCGCGCCGGGCGTCGCGGTAGGCCTCGTGGAAGAGTTCGGGCGGCCGGTCGACCTCGCGGTAGTCGATGCCGATGCCGATCACCTCCTCGCATCGGTTCCCGGTCACCCATTGCACCATCTCGACGGCCGCGTCGGGGCTGGCCTCGCGGTCGATCGCGGCGATCAGCCGGCCGACGATGCCGAACTCCCGCTGCGCGTCGTGGATGGCGTTGACGATCGCATCCTGCGCCCTGCGGTAGCCGATGCCCGAGGCGTGCACGGTGCCGGTCGGGTTCCAGAAGAACTCGCTGTAGCGGACCTGGTGCGAGGCGGCATCCTGCAGGTATTCGAGGGCGAGCCGGTGCAGGTCGTCGGCACTGCGCACGAGTTGCGCATCGAGCGCGCGCAGCACCCGCAGCACCCCGACCGGCTTCTCGCCGCGGGTGTAGAAGCCCTCGATCTCGTCGTTGCCCAGCGGCGAGCCGGCGCGGCGGTTCAGGTCCGCGAAGGTGGCGTGCCGGACCGTGCCGAACAGGTGGCAGTGCAGCTCGACCTTCGGGATCGCTCGCAGGAAGGCTTCGAGGGTGCCCGGGGTGGCTGTATCGGCGGTATCGGCGGTGCGCATGCCGGCCAGTCTAGGGAGGGCCTTGAAATAAAGAAAATTTTGAATTTCTATAATTTCATTCATTCAATCTATTTCCGGGTCGATGCCCTCCTTGCCCCTTCGTGCGTTGACGCTGCGCCAGCTCCAGTGCTTCTCGGTGCTGGTGCAGGAAGGCCAGTTCGGGCGCGCCGCGCGTCGGCTGTCGATCACCCAGCCGGCGCTGAGCAATGCGATCAAGCAGATGGAGAAGCTGCTGGGGGCCGAACTGCTGAGCCGCTCGACGCATCGGCTCGCGCTCACGCCGGTCGGCGCCGAGGTGCTCGCGCGCACCGACTACCTGGTCAACACCTTCGAGGTCGCGTTGCGCGACATCGAGAGCACGGTGCAGCGCGGACGCGCCTTCGTGCGCATCGGCGTGATCCCTTCGGCCAGCGCCCGCGTCGCGGCGGCGGTGGCCGCCTTCATCGCTGGCGACGCGCCGCGCGGCGTCGAGTTCGCCTGGCGCGACGCCCCTTCGAACACGCTGCTGGCCGAAGTGCGCAGTGGCCAGCTCGACCTGGCCGTGGCGGCGATCACCGAGCCGCCGGGCGGGTTGGCTTGCGTCGACTTGTTCCGCGATCCCCTGGTGCTGGTGGTGCGGCGCGACCACCCGCTGGCCGCGGCGGGCGGCGCAGACTGGGAGGCGATCGGCGATGAACGCCTGGTGCTGTTCGAGAGCGGCAGCATGCCGGCCCTCGGGGATCCGGCCCGCGCCCAGTTCGCGCAGGGCGCGGAGCCCTACCGCGTGAGCTACTCGGAAACGCTCTACGCCCTGGTGCGCGGCGGGCTGGCGCTCGGGCTGATGCCGCAGCTCTACACGTCGTCGCTGCGCGACGACGATCTGGTCGTGCTGCCCCTGGCCAGGCCCCACATCGAGCGCCGCATCGTGCTGGTCTACCTGCCCGGGCCGATGCGCAACGTGGTGTCGCAGGCGCTGATCGCGCATTTGCGGCAGGCGCTGGTGCCGCCTGCCGGCTGAACGGCCCCCACGCTCCCCCACTGCGTGTGGGTCGCTGCCCCCCCCAAGGGGGCCGCAGGCCGCCTTGGGGCGGCCCGGCGGCGGCCTGGGCCCCAACGCTCCCCCACTGCGTGTGGGTCGCTGCCCCCCGAGGGGGCCGCAGGCCGCCTTGGGGCGGCCCGGCGGCGGCCTAGTGAAGTTCCTGCGCGGTGTGGATCATTTCCCGCACCCGCGGATAGATCTGCGTGTTCCACTTGCTGCCGCTGAAGACGCCGTAGTGGCCGACGCCCGCCTGCAGGTGGTGGGTCTTGAGATAGGGGCGCACACTGGTGCAGAGGTCCTGCGCCGCCACGGTCTGGCCGACCGCGCAGATGTCGTCGCGCTCGCCCTCGACCGTCATCAGCGCGGTGCGGCGGATGGCGGCGGGGTTCACCTTGCGTTCACCGACGGTGAGCTTGCCGCGCGGCAGGTCGTAGGTCTGGAACACGCGCTCCACGGTCTCCAGGTAGAACTCGGCCGGCAGGTCGTTGACCGCCAGGTATTCCTCGTAAAAGTTGCGGATCGTCGCCGCCTGATCGAGCTCGCCCTCGACCAGATGGTGATAGAGCTTCTTGAACTGCTCCTTGTGGCGCTCGGGGTTCATGCTCATGAAGGCGCTGAGCTGCAGGAAGCCCGGGTAGACGCGCCGCATCACGCCGGCGTGCGGCCACGGCACGCGGCTGATCAGGTTGCGCTCGAACCAGCCGATCGGGCGGTCGGTGGCCAGCTTGTTCACGGCGGTCGGATTGATGCGGCAATCGACCGGTCCGGCCATCAGGGTCAGGCTCAGCGGCGCGGCCGGGTTGTCGTCTTCCGCCATCAGCGCGGTGGCCGCCAGCGCCGCGACGCAGGGCTGGCAGACCGCGACCATGTGGGCGCCCGGGCCCATGGCTTCGAGGAAGCTCACGATCTGCAGCGTGTAGTCGTCGAGGCTGAAGGCGCCGTTCCACAGCGGCACGTCGCGGGCGTTGTGCCAGTCGGTCAGGTAGACATCGTGGTCACGCAGCAGGGTGCGCAGCGTTTCGCGCAGCAGCGTCGCGAAATGGCCCGACAGTGGTGCGGCGAGCAGAACCTTCGGCTGCACCGTTTTGGTGTTCTTGCGGAAGTGCAGCAGGGTGCCGAAGGGTGCGACCAGCGCGACTTCTTCATGGACCGCGGCCTCTTCGCCTTCCGACAGCACGCTCTGGATGCCATAGTCCGGCCGCGTGTGGGTCAGCCGCATGTGTGAATAGACCTCCATCGCGGCCGCGATCCGGCGGCCGACGCTGCCATCCGACTGGGCCTGCCAGACGCCGCCGCCGAGGTATTGGGCCGCGAGCCGGGATGGCGAGAGCAGGTCGGTGTTGGTTTGGTAGGCCCGGTACAGCATGCAGGCGATGCAGGCAATTTGCGGGCCATGTCGTTCTGACCGCCGCCGCGGTGCACTGTTCTGGCACAGGCCTTGCACACGTGCAGAGCCGATCCGGCAACCAGGAGCGTCAGCATGGCCAAACCCGTCCTCACCATCAGCAGCAAGAACTACGGCGCCTGGTCGCTGCGGGGCTGGCTGATGTGCCGCCTCGCGGGGCTGGAGTTCAGCGAGAAGATCATCCCGCCGGACGATCCGGCGATGAAGGCCGAGATGCTGTTGCTGTCGTCCTCGATGCTGGTGCCCTCGCTCGAGCATGGCGGCGTGAAGGTCTGGGATACGCTGGCGATCGGCGAGTACCTGAACGAGATCAAGCCGAAGGCCGGCCTGCTGCCTGCCGACGCCAAGGCCCGCGCGCACTGCCGTGCGATCAGCGGCGAGATGCACTCGGGCTTCAGTTCGATGCGCAGTTCGCTGCCGATGAACCTGAAAGCGAAGTTTCCCGGCTTCAAGATCTGGTCGCGCGCGCAGACGGACATCGACCGCATCGTCGCGATCTGGCGCGAATGCCTGGCTGCTTACGGTGGCCCGTTCCTGTTCGGCGAAACACCCTGCCTGGCCGATGCGATGTACGCGCCCGTGGTCACGCGCTTCATGACTTACGACGTGTCGCTCGACCGGGCCTGTGCCGCGTACTGCAAGCGCATCATGGAACTGCCCGCGATGCAGGAGTGGGTCAAGGCGGCGAAGCAGGAGCCCGAGGAGATCGACGAGCTCGATGCGGAGTTCTGAGGCCGGGCCGCCGCCGGTTCAGACGGCCGGCTTGCGGAACATGCGCAGGTCGAGCGTGGATTCGTTGCCGAGCCACATGGCGTGCGCCGTGTGGTCGAGGTAGTCGTCGCCGGTCACGCCGTGCACGAAGATGTCGAGCCCGTTGCGGTGCGCCTCCAGCCAGGCGATGACTTCGTCGAACTCGGCCGCGTCGAAGGCGATCTGGCAGCTCCAGTGCGGATGCGGTCCGACCAGTCGCTCGTGCACCCGTCCGACCACCACCAGCAACTCGTGGCCAGCCGCCTCGGCCATCTGGCGCGCCTGGGCGACGGTCGAGGGGCCGAAGTAGATGTGGGCGTGGTACTGGGGGTAGAGGTTTTCGGGGTGGCGGGGCATGGGTCTCGCTGGCAGGGGCTCCTAGCTTAACTGGGGGCTCGGAAGCGTCAAGCCAGCCCGGCTCAGTAGAAGTCGAGGGCCAGGAACAACAGGTACGAGATCGTGCACAGGATCCACGGCAGAAGGATGGCGCAGATGCACTCGATGCTGTCGAATGGGTCCCGGGAGCGCAGCCGGGCTGCCAGGTATCGAAGTTTGCTCATCATGGGGTGCAATTTCGCCAAGAGTCTCAGCACGCGATATTCAGAGTCGCGCACTGTCGTGTCTGCGGGGGATGTCTGCTTCTGGCAAAGAAAACGCTGACACAGCCATGGGTAGCGTCTGAGCCTGACAGGCGAAGGCCCTCACAACCGGTTGCTGCAGCGTGATCAAAAAGATGAAATACTGTGAATTCATCCAGTATCAAGATCGCCCGCCATGGCCGACACCTTCATCCCCGTGCACGCCCTCAAGGGCCGAGGCGCTGCCACGCGCCTGCCGCATCGCTTCGAGCGCGACGTCCGCGATGAATTCGACGACGGCTGGGGCACGCTCGAAGAGGGCGAGGCCGAAGGACTGCCGCCGCTGGCCACCGAGGTCCGTTTCGAGGACGTGAAGTCGGTGCTCTGCGAGAACGATTCGCCCGACATCCCGTTCGACCGCTCGCTGAATCCGTACCGCGGTTGCGAGCACGGCTGCATCTATTGCTTTGCACGACCCACGCACAGCTATCTCAACCTGTCGCCCGGCCT
The DNA here is from genome assembly GCF_056402355.1 of Variovorax sp. P4_B11. Taxonomy (NCBI): domain Bacteria; kingdom Pseudomonadati; phylum Pseudomonadota; class Betaproteobacteria; order Burkholderiales; family Comamonadaceae; genus Variovorax; species Variovorax sp. P4_B11. The sequence goes on along the minus strand of NZ_JBFUHO010000051.1, from coordinate 20,805 downwards.
GGATTTCGAGACCAAGCTGATCGCCAAGCGCAACATCGCCGAGGTCCTGCGCGCCGAACTCGGGCGCAAGAACTACCGGCCCGGCCAGATCGCGATCGGCACCGCCACCGACTGCTACCAGCCGATCGAGCGCGAGCTGCGGCTGACCCGTTCCGTCATCGAACTGCTGAACGAAACGCGCCATCCGTTCGGACTGGTGACCAAGTCGAGCGCGGTCGAGCACGACCTTGACCTGATCGCGCCGATGGCGGCCGACCGGCTGGCCGCTGTCTACGTCACGATCACCACGCTCGACGGCGAGCTCGCGCGCAAGCTCGAACCGCGCGCCGCGGCGCCGCACCGGCGGCTGCGCACCCTGCGCACGCTGGCCGCTGCGGGCGTGCCGGTCGGCGTCAGCGTGGCGCCGCAGATCCCGTTCCTCACCGAGGACATGGAGCAGGTGCTGGAAGCCGCCTGGGAGGCCGGCGCGCGCTGCGCTTTCTATACAGTCATTCGGCTGCCGTGGGAGGTCGCGCCGCTGTTCAAGCAATGGCTCGAGCTGCACTATCCACAGCGCGCCGACCGGATCATGGCGCGCATCCGCGAGATGCGCGGCGGCAAGGACTACGACGCCGACTTCGCGACCCGCATGAAGGGCAGCGGCCTGTGGGCCGACCTGATCCGGCAGCGTTTCGAAAAGGCGACGCGGCGCATCGGCTTCAACCGCGAGCGCATCGCGCTGGACCTCAGCGCGTTCCGACCACCTGGCGCAGCGGGGCAGGGCAATCTGTTCTAGTTCTCGCTTCGTGAGTAGGGTTGGTTACACAATGGAGCGAATGGCAAAGATTTACTTTCAACAAGCTTCGACGGTCCACTGGTGGGTGGTCATGGGGGTTTCCGGTTGCGGCAAGTCCAGCCTAGGCGCCGCCTTGGCGCGGGAAATGGGGTTGCCGCTGATCGAAGGGGATGACTTCCACGCGCCCGAAAGCGTTCGCAAGATGCGCGCCGGGATTGCACTCACCGACGCCGATCGTGCGGGATGGCTCACCACGCTGGGCCATGAACTGGCGCGTCATCGCGAGGGTGCGGTGCTGACCTGTTCGGCCCTGAAGCACGACTATCGCGAGCGGCTGCGGGCCGCCGTGCCGGGGCTGCGCTTCGTCTTCATGGCGCTGTCGCGCGAGGAGGCCGAGCGAAGGGTCGCCGCCCGCGCCGGCGCTCACATGTTCCCGGCCAGCCTGGTCGCCAACCAGTTCGCGACCCTGGAATCCCCCGTGGGCGAGCCCGGTGTGCTCGAGGTGGATGCGACGGCGCCCAGCGCCGAACTCGTGGCGCGGGTCCGCTCCTGGCAATGAGGGCCGGGCAACGAGGCTCGGAGACGGCGCCTAGTCGCTGCGCGGGAGCCCGAGGGCATCGAAGACGCGGATCGCCGCATACGCGTCGTTGGCCGCATAGCGCAGCTGCGCATCGGTGAGCTGCCGGTTGGCCCAGTTCGAGGTGGTTGCCTTGCGCGACTTGATGAAGCGGCGATCGAACACCAGGGCCACGGCGGTCTTCACGCCGATCGATTGGCGGTAGCCGCGGCGGCGGAATTCGGTGTCGATATCGAACACGCCGCACGGCTCGACGCCGAAACGCTGGCGGATCAGGCTCAGGTCGCTCGAAAGGCCGAAGCCGACCTTGGTGAGTGCCGAGGAGGCGAGCAAGGCCCCCAGCGCGCCATGCAACTCCGCGCGGTGCAGCTGGAACAGCCAGGCCCCGCGCAGCGTCGCGAACTGGATCACGTGCGGCCCGCCGGACACCTCGTTCTTCGCGAAGGTCGGCTTGGATTCGGTGTCGAAGCCGACGATGCCGCTGGCCAGCAGGGCGGTCGCGGCGTCTTGCGCATCGCGCTCGCTGGCGACAACCCGGATGTCCGGCAGCTCGAGGCCTTCGAAAGGTTCGAGCAGCGCGATCTGCTCGCGTTCGGGCAGCGGGGAGAGGGTTGGGTTCATTCGGAAGCCGTCAGTGATCGCCGATTGTCGTTGGTTGACACCAGCGACGGGAGGCAGGCGGGCGTTGCGGGCAGGCAATGCTCAGGCCGCGAGCCGCTCGGCATGGTGCGCCAGGTGGTCCGCGACGAAGCTCTGGATGAAGTAGTAGCCGTGGTCGTAGCCCGCGTGGCGGCGCAGCGTGAGCGGCTGGCCGGCACGGGCACAGGCGGCCTCGAACAGCTCCGGATGCAGCTGGTCGGCGAGGAACTTGTCGGCCAGGCCCTGGTCGATGAGGATGCCTTCCGGGAAGGGCGCCGCGCCCTGCGATTGCATCAGCGCGCTGGCGTCGTGCGCCAACCATTCGGAACGGTCGGTGCCCAGGTAGCCGCGGAATGCCTTGTCGCCCCATGGGCATTGCGTCGGCGCGCAGATCGGTGCCAGGGCCGACAGCGACTTGAAGCGGCCCGGGTGGCGCAGTGCAAGGGTCAGCGCGCCGTGGCCGCCCATCGAATGGCCGAAGATGCCGATGCGCTGGCCGTCGATCGGCAGCTGCTGCGCGATCAGCGGCATCAGTTCTTCGACGATCCAGCTTTCCATGCGCCAGTGCGTCGCCCACGGCGCCTCGGTGGCATCGAGGTAGAAGCCGGCGCCGATGCCGAAATCCCAGCTGGCGATGGCGCCTTCGATGTCTTCGACCGCGGGGCCGCGCGGGCTGGTGTCGGGTGCGATCAGTGCCAGGCCGAGTTCGGCCGCCAGCCGTTGCGCACCGGACTTGACCATGAAGGTTTCCTCGTTGCAGGTCAGGCCCGCGAGGTACATCAACGCCGGCACCGGCCCATGCTCGGCTTGCGGCGGCAGGAAGACCGAGAAGCGCATCGGCAGGCCGATCTCGCGCGAGTCGTGTTCGAGGAAGCGCAGCGTGCCGCCGAAGCAGCGGTGTTCGGAAAGTGTCTTGAAACGGACGGTCATGGATTCGATGCGGAAACGAGTTCGAGTACCGCGTCGGCGAACACGCGCGGCACCTCCTGCGGCATGTTGTGGCCGACGCCGGGCACGATGCGGTGAGCGCGCGGGCCGGTGAAGCGATGGGCATGCGCCGAAGCTTCGCTCGCGGGGCGCACGCCATCGTCGGCGCCGTCGAAGGTGATGGCGGGGACGCTGATCGGCGGCTGTGCGGCGAGCCGCGCCTCGATGGCCGCGTAGGCCGTATCGCCCGGCACCAGGCCGAAGCGGTGGCGGTACGACTGGATCACCACGTCGACGAAATCGGGATGGTCGAAGGCGGCCGCGCTGCGTTCGAAGGTCGCGTCGTCGAAGGCCCAGGTCGGCGACCAGAGCCGCCAGAGCAGTCGCGCGATGCCGCGTCGATCGGCTGCCAGTCCGGCGCGTCCGCGTTCGCTGTGAAAGTAGTACTGGTACCAGAGCCGATGCTCGTTCTCGGCCGGCTCGGGACGCATCCCCTTGGCGATGTCCTGGATGTTGTAGCTGTTGAACGAGACCAGCCCGGCGCAACGCTCGGGCCACAGCGCCGCCACCACGCAGGCCGCGCGTCCGCCCCAGTCGTAGCCCGCGAGCACGGCGCGCGGGATCGCCAGCGCATCGAGCAGCGCCAGCAGGTCGGCGCCGAGTGCCGCCTGCTCGCCCGAACGCGGCGTCGCGTCGCTCAGGAAGCGCGTCGCGCCGTAGCCGCGCAGGTACGGCACGATCACCCGGCAGCCGGCCCGCGCCAGCATCGGCGCCACCTCGACATAGCTGTGGATGTCGTACGGAAAGCCGTGCATCAGCAACACCGGCGGCCCGTCCGCGGGGCCGGTCTCGAAATACGCGATGTCGAGCACGCCGGCCCGGATCGTGCGCAGCGGCTCCATGCGCGCCATGGCTGCGCTAGTAGAGAACGACTCCACGGATGGACTCGCCGCGCTTCATCAGGTCGAAGCCCTTGTTGATGTCCTCCAGCGGCATGGTGTGCGTGATCAGGTCGTCGATGTTGATCTTGTTCTCCATGTACCAGTCGACGATCTTCGGCACGTCGGTGCGYCCGCGCGCGCCGCCGAAGGCCGAGCCTTCCCACTTGCGGCCGGTGACCAGCTGGAACGGSCGSGTGCTGATCTCGGCACCGGCTTCGGCCACGCCGATGATGATGCTGCGGCCCCAGCCCTTGTGCGTGCATTCGAGCGCCTGGCGCATCACCTGCGTGTTGCCGATGCACTCGAAGCTGTAGTCGGCGCCGCCGTCGGTCAGCTGAACGATGGCATCGACCACGTTCTCGGTCGTCTTCGGGTTGATGAAGTGCGTCATGCCGAACTTGCGCGCCATCGCCTCGCGTGCCGGGTTCAGGTCGACGCCGATGATCTTGTCGGCGCCCACCATCTTCGCGCCCTGGATCACGTTGAGGCCGATGCCGCCGAGGCCGAACACCACCACGTTGGCGCCGGCCTCGACCTTGGCCGTGAAGATCACGGCGCCGATGCCGGTGGTCACGCCGCAGCCGATGTAGCAGACCTTGTCGAAGGGGGCGTCCTCGCGGATCTTGGCCAGCGAGATCTCGGGCGCCACCGTGTAGTTGCTGAAGGTGCTGGTGCCCATGTAATGGAAGATCGGCTTGCCGTCGAGACTGAAGCGGCTCGTGGCGTCGGGCATCAGGCCCTTGCCCTGGGTGCCGCGGATCAGCTGGCACAGGTTGGTCTTGCGCGAGAGGCAGAATTTGCACTGTCGGCATTCGGGCGTGTAGAGCGGAATGACGTGGTCGCCCTTCTTGAGCGAGGTGACGCCGGGACCGACGTCGACCACGATGCCCGCGCCTTCGTGGCCCAGGATGGCCGGGAAGATCCCTTCGGGGTCGGCGCCCGAGAGGGTGTAGTAGTCGGTGTGGCAGATGCCGGTGGCCTTGATCTCGACCAGCACCTCGCCGAACTTCGGCCCCTCGAGGTCGACGGTTTCGATGGTCAGGGGTTGGCCGGGTTGCCAGGCGACGGCGGCTTTGGTCTTCATGGGTCGTGCGGTTTCGGTTCAGGAATCGGGCACTATAAGATGCCGCGCACTGGAGAGTCACGTCATGAAGAAAATCCTTGTCCTCAACGGCCCGAACCTCAACCTCCTCGGAACGCGCGAGCCCGCGCAGTACGGCTACGAAACGCTGGCCGATGTCGAGCGCATGTGTCTGGAGACCGGCGCCACGCTCGGCATCGACGTCGAGTGCCGGCAGTCCAACCACGAGGGCCAGCTGATCGACTGGATCCACGAGGCGGGGCGCGAGGTGGCCGCCGGCCGCATGCTCGGCGTGGTGATGAATCCGGGCGCCTACACCCACACCTCGATCGCGCTGCACGACGCCATCAAGGGCGCCAGCGTGCCGCTGATCGAACTGCACATCTCGAATGTGCATGCCCGCGAGGAGTTCCGCCACCACTCCTACATCTCGCCGGCGGCGCGCGGCATCATCGTCGGGCTCGGCGTGAAGGGTTATCCGCTCGCGATCGAGGCGCTGGTGCGCGTGAGCGCGGCGTGACGGGCGGCCGAGCCGGCCTGTTCGAAGGCGAGGACGGCGCCTGGCGCTGCCGCTGGTGCGCGGCGACGCCGCTCTACCAGGGCTACCACGACAGCGAGTGGGGATTCCCGGTGACCGACGACCGGCGCCTGTTCGAGAAGCTGTGCCTCGAAGGCTTCCAGGCCGGCCTGAGTTGGCTCACGATCCTCAACAAGCGCGAGGCCTTCCGGCGCGGCTTTGCCGACTTCGATGCCGAGCGCATGGCGCGCTTCGGTCCGAAGGACGTCGAGCGCCTGCTCGCCGATGCCGGCATCGTGCGCCATCGCGGCAAGATCGAGTCGGCGATCAACAACGCCCACCGCGTGATCGAGCTGCGCCGCGAGTTCGGTTCGCTGGCGGCCTACGCCTGGGGTTTCGAGCCCGATCCGGCCTCGCGGCCGAAGCGGATCACGCATGCGGCGCTGCAGACCTTCACTACCTCGCCCGAGTCGATCGCAATGTCGAAGGATCTCAAGAAGCGGGGCTGGAGTTTCGTCGGCCCGACCACGGTCTATGCCTTCATGCAGGCCATGGGCCTGGTCAACGACCACATCGAGGGTTGCCACGCGCGCGATCAGGCGCTGAACGCGCGCGCCAAGCTCAAGCTGCCGCGCTGATGCGGGCGCGGTTCAGGCGGCCTGCGGCCCGGCCACTTTGCGGTGGCTGATCCGGCCCTGGCTGTCGACGCTCTCGAGGTGGACGTCGAAGCCCCACAGCCGCGCCACGTGCTTGAGCACCTCGGTCGAGTCGTCGTGCAGCGGGCGGTTGTTGTGCTGGGTGTGGCGCAGCGTCAGCGCGCGGTCGCCGCGCAGGTTCACGCTCCAGACCTGGATGTTGGGCTCGCGGTGGTTCAGGTCGTATTGGCGTGACAGCGATTCGCGCAATTGCTTGTAACCGCTGTCGTCGTGAATGGCCGACACCTCGAGCTCGGGCTCGCTTTCCTGGTCGCGGACCGTGAAAAAGCGGAAATCGCGCATCAGCTTCGGCGACAAGAATTGACCAATAAAGCTCTCGTCCTTGAAATTGCGCATGGCGTAGTCGAGCGAGGTCAGCCAATCGGAGCCCGCCAGGTCGGGGAACCAGCGCCTGTCTTCCTCGGTCGGCTTTTCACAAATGCGCCGCAGGTCGGTGAACATCGAAAAACCCAGCGCGTAGGGATTGATGCCGCTGTACGCGCGGTGGCCGATCGGGGGCTGGAACACCACGTTGGTGTGCGACTGCAGCCATTCCATCATGAAGCCGTCGGCCAGCAGGCCCTCGTCGTACAGCGTATTGAGCAGGGTGTAGTGCCAGAAGGTGGCCCAGCCCTCGTTCATGACCTGGGTTTGGCGCTGCGGATAGAAGTACTGCCCGATTTTGCGCACGATACGCACCACTTCGCGTTGCCAGGGGTCCAACAATGGTGCATTTTTCTCGATGAAGTAGAGCAGGTTCTCCTGCGGCTCGGCCGGGAAGCGCTTCGACGCCTCTTCGTCCTCCGCCGTGCGGCCGCTCCGGCGCGGCAGGGTGCGCCAGAGGTCGTTGACCTGCTGCTGGAGATGGTGCTCGCGCTCCTCGCGGCGCGCCTGCTCCTGGCTCAGCGACAGCCGCTGCGGCCGGCGGTAGCGGTCGACGCCGTGGTTCATCAGCGCGTGGCAGGAGTCGAGCAGGTCCTCGACCGCCCCGACCCCATGGCGCTCCTCGCATTCGCTGATGTATTTCCGGGCATAGACCAGGTAGTCGATGATCGAGGACGCATCGGTCCACATCTTGAACAGGTAGTTGCCCTTGAAGAAGCTGTTGTGCCCGTAGGCCGCGTGGGCGATCACCAGAGCCTGCATGGCCATGGTGTTCTCTTCCATCAGGTAGGCGATGCAGGGATCGGAGTTGATCACGATCTCGTAGGCGAGGCCCATGTGGCCGCGGCGGTAGTTCTTCTCGGTGGCGATGAACTGCTTGCCGTAGGACCAGTGGCGGTAGATCACCGGCATGCCGACCGAGGCATAGGCGTCCATCATCTGCTCGGCCGTGATGATCTCGAGCTGGTTGGCGTAGGTGTCCAGCTTGTAGCCCTTGGCCACCCGAGCGATCTCGGTGTGGTACTGCTCGATCAGCTCGAAGGTCCAGTCGGAAGGGCTGGGCAGCGGAGTGCGGGTTTTCTCTGTCACGCCGGGCCTCTCTCTTTCTTGAACAGGTCGCGGAACACGGGATAGATGTCTTGCGCGGAGCTGACCTTGCGCATCGCGAAATTCTTGTGGGACCCGGCCAGCTGGGTGTATTCCTCCCACATGTTCTGCTCGGCCTCGGCCACCTGCACGTAGGCGTAGTAGCGCACCAGCGGCAGCAGGTGGTCGGCCAGCAGCTCGCGGCAGCGGCCGCTGTCCTGATGCCAGTTGTCGCCGTCGCTGGCCTGGGCGCCGTAGATGTTCCACTCGCCGCTGGGGTAGCGGGCGCGCACGATGTCGAGCATCAGCGTGAGGGCGCTCGAGACCACGGTGCCGCCAGTCTCGGTGGCATGGAAGAACTCTTCCTCGGTGACCTCCGAGGCCTGCGTGTGGTGGCGGATGAAGACCAGGTCGATTTTCTCGTAGTGCCGCGTCAGGAACATGTAGAGCAGCATGAAGAAGCGCTTCGACATGTCCTTGCGCGCCTCGTCCATCGAGCCCGAGACGTCCATCAGGCAGAACATCACGGCCTTGGCCGACGGGATCGGCACCTTGATCCGATTGCGGTAGCGCAGGTCGATCGGGTCGAGGAAGGGCACGTGCTTGGCCTTGGCGCGCAGCTCCTCGAGCTTGGCCTCGGTCTCGCGGATCTCGCGTTGCACCAGGGCGTCGGCCACCCGCGGACCGCGCTGCAGGTGCAGCAGGTGCGCCTCGAGTTCGCGGATCTCGCGCCGCGAATCGCCGCCGAGCGCGATGCGGCGTGCCAGCGCGCCGCGCATCGAGCGCACCACGTGCAGGTTGCTCGGGCTGCCGTCGCTGACGAAGCCGGCGCGGTGGCTCTTCCACTCGGGCACCTCGGCCAACTGGGTGCGAATCAGGTGGGGCAGGGCGAGGTCCTCGAAGAAGACCCGCATGAACTCCTCCTTGGTCAGGCTGAAGACGAAGTCATCCTCGCCGCCTTCGCCGTCGCCGGCCTGCGAGCCGCTGCCCGAGCCACCGCCGCCCTGCGGCCGCTCGATGCGGTCGCCCTTGACGTATTCCTTGTTGCCCGGATGAACGTACTCGCGGTCGCCGCCCTGGCCGTGGCCGAACACGGGCTCGGAGACGTCGCGCTTGGGCAGCGTGATGTCCTCGCCCTGCTCGAGGTCGCGGATGCCGCGGCCGCTGACCGCGCGGCGCACAGCCTCGCCGATCTGCTCGCGATAGCGCCGCAGGAAACGTTCGCGGTTGCCGATGGACTTGTTCTTGCCCGACAACCGACGGTCGATGATCTGCTGCAGCATGGCCACGGACAGAACTCCTTCAGTTCATCATGAACTCTTGCGAACGCGCAGGTACCACTCGCACAGCAGGCGGACCTGCTTGGCCGTATAGCCCTTCTGGACCATCCGGTTGACGAAATCCTCGTGCTTCTTCATCTCGTCGGCGCTGCTCTTGGCATTGAAGCTGATGACCGGCAGCAGCTCTTCGGTGTTCGAGAACATCTTCTTCTCGATCACCGTGCGCAGCTTCTCGTAGCTGGTCCACAGCGGGTTCTTGCCGGCGTTGCCGGCCCGCGCGCGCAGCACGAAGTTGACGATCTCGTTGCGGAAGTCCTTCGGGTTGCTGATGCCCGCGGGCTTCTCGATCTTCTCGAGCTCGGCGTTGAGCGAGCCGCGGTCGAACACTTCGCCGGTGTCCTGGTCGCGGTACTCCTGGTCCTGGATCCAGTAGTCGGCGTAGGTCACGTAGCGGTCGAAGATGTTCTGGCCGTACTCCGAATAGCTCTCGAGGTACGCCGTCTGGATCTCCTTGCCGATGAACTCCGCGTAGCGCGGCGCCATCAGTTCCTTGATGTAGGACAGGTACTTCTGCTCGGTCTCGGGCGCGAACTGCTCGCGCTCGATCTGCTGCTCGAGCACATACATCAGGTGCACCGGGTTCGCTGCCACCTCGCTGCTGTCGAAGTTGAAGACCTTCGAGATGATTTTGAAGGCGAAGCGCGTCGAGACGCCGCTCATGCCCTCGTCGACGCCCGCGTAGTCGCGGTACTCCTGCATCGACTTGGCCTTGGGGTCGGTGTCCTTGAGGTTGTCGCCGTCGTAGATCTGCATCTTGCTGAAGATGCTCGAGTTCTCGGGTTCCTTGAGCCGCGTGAGCACCGAGAACTGGGCCATCATGCGCAGCGTGCCGGGCGCGCAGGGCGCGTGCGACAGCGACGAGTTGCGCACCAGCTTCTCGTAGATCTTGATCTCTTCGGAGACCCGCAGGCAGTAGGGCACCTTGACGATGTAGATCCGGTCGAGGAAGGCCTCGTTGTTCTTGTTGTTGCGGAAGGCCTTCCATTCGCTTTCGTTGCTGTGCGCCAACACGATGCCGTCGAACGGAATCGCGCCGAAGCCCTCGGTGCCCTTGAAGTTGCCTTCCTGGGTGGCCGTCAGCAAGGGATGCAGCACCTTGATCGGCGCCTTGAACATCTCGACGAACTCGAGCAGGCCCTGGTTCGCCAGGCACAAGCCGCCGGAGTAGGCGTAAGCGTCCGGGTCGTCCTGGGCGTAGTCCTCGAGCTTGCGGATGTCGATCTTGCCGACCAGCGAGGAGATGTCCTGGTTGTTCTCGTCGCCGGGTTCGGTCTTGGCGACCGCGACCTGGCGCAACACCGAGGGGTAGCGCTTGACGACCTGGAACCTGCGGATGTCGCCACCGTACTCTTCCAGCCGCTTGACGGCCCAGGGCGACAGGATGCGCTGCAGGTAGCGCCGCGGAATGCCGTATTCCTTTTCGAGGATCTCGCCGTCCTCGGCTGCATCGAACAGGCCGAGCGGGGTTTCGTTGACCGGCGAGCCCTTGATCGAATAGAAGGGCACGTGCTCCATCAGCTGCTTCAGTCGCTCGGCGATCGAGCTCTTGCCGCCGCCCACCGGGCCCAGCAGGTAGAGGATCTGCTTCTTTTCCTCCAGTCCCTGGGCGCCGTGCCGGAAGTACGACACCACCTGTTCGATCGCATCTTCCATGCCATAGAACTCGCGGAAGGCCGGGTAGATCTTGATGACCTTGTTGGCGAAGATCCGGGACAGGCGGGGGTCGTTGCGGGTATCCACCAACTCCGGCTCGCCAATGGCCTTGAGCATCCGCTCGGCCGCCGTGGCGTAGGCCATGGGCTCCCGTTTGCAGATCTCCAGGTATTCCTGAAGGGACAAGACCTCTTCGCGGGTGCGCTCATATCGCGCTGCGAAGTTGCTGATGACATCCACCATAGACACCTCCATCGAGTCAGCCGGGCGCTGCCCGGGAAATCCGTGCCGCACACGTTGCATCGTTCTTCGCAGGAATGGTGCCAGGTGATGTGTGCACGCTTTGGAAAGACCCCTCGGGCATGAACTTGTTCAAAGCATAGAACAAAGAGCGCTTCGAGCAAATTGCTTTTCGGATAAGAATTTCACGGCCGTCTAAAAGTTCCGACGGAATGCGGCAGCAATTGGCGAAATCGGCGCTCATCGTTCAACTCCACCAGCCCATCCTACGAGCATGCCGGGTTTCCTGCGCGGCGACCGCCCGTCAGCCGGGATCGGCGGCGAATGCAGGTTCTATTCATATGACACGTTCGTCTGTTACGGATCCAACGCCCGGGGCGCCGGCGCCGCCTACGGGAAAGCGCCGACAACAAAAAAGCGGCCCGCAGGCCGCTTTGGATTCGCCGCCGGTGACCCCGGCGGCTGGCACCCCGGTGGCGCTCAGCTGAAGAATTCCTTCGCCTTGTCGAACCAGCCCTTGTCGGTCGGGCTGTGCTTGTCGCCGCCCTTCTTGAGCGACTCGTCGAGCTCTTTCATCAGCTTGCGCTGGTGTTCGGTCAGCTTGACCGGCGTTTCGACCCGGACGTGGCAGTACAGGTCGCCCGGGTAGCTCGAGCGCACGCCCTTGATGCCCTTGCCGCGGAGGCGAAACTGCTTGCCGCTCTGGGTGCCGTCGGGGATGTCGATCGCGGCCGCACCCTTCAGGGTCGGCACGTTGATCTCCCCGCCGAGCGCCGCCGTGGTGACGCTGACCGGCACCACGCAGTGCAGGTCGTCCCCGTCGCGCTCGAACAGCTCGTGCTTCTTGAGGCGGATCTCGATGTAAAGATCGCCGGGCGGGCCGCCGTTGGTGCCGGGCTCGCCGTTGCCGGTGCTGCGGATGCGCATGCCGTCGTCGATGCCGGCCGGGATCTTCACTTCCAGCGTCTTGTTGTTCTTGATCTTGCCCTGGCCGTGGCAGGTGGTGCAGGGCTCGGGAATGATCTTGCCCGAGCCGTGGCAGGTGGGGCAGGTCTGCTGCACGCTGAAGAAGCCCTGGCGCATCTGGACCGCGCCCTGGCCATGGCAGGTGGTGCAGGTGATCGGCTTGGTGCCGGGCTTGGCGCCCGTGCCCTTGCAGGTGCCGCAGTCGTCCCAGCTCGGGATCCGGATCTGGGCGTCCTTGCCATCGGCCGCTTCCTCGAGCGTGACTTCCATCGCATAGCTCAGGTCGCTGCCGCGAAACACCTGGCGGCCGCTGCCCTGGCGGCCTCCCCGGGCGCCGCCGAAGACGTCGCCGAAGATGTCGCCGAAGGCTTCGGCGAAGCCGCCGAAGCCTTCCGCGCCCGGCCCGCCGCGCATGTTGGGGTCGACGCCCGCGTGCCCGTACTGGTCGTAGGCGGCGCGCTTCTGGCTGTCCGACAGCATTTCGTAGGCTTCCTTGACCTCCTTGAACTTGGCCTCGGATTCCTTGCCGGCGTCGCCGTGGTTGCGGTCGGGGTGATGCTTCATCGCGAGCTTGCGATAAGCCTTCTTGATTTCCTCCTCGCTCGCGTTCTTGGGAACGCCGAGGGTTTCGTAGTAGTCGCGTTTGGTGGCCATGGTCGGGAATCGGTGGCGAAATCGGTGGGGCAGAAAGCGGAAAAGGCCGGACCGCCTTGCCAGGGGGTCCAGCCTCGTTCAGGGCGAGAAGATCAGCCCTTCTTGACTTCCTTGACCTCGGCGTCGACCACGTTGTCGTCCGCCGGTGCACTTGCAGCTTCCGGGCCAGCGCCCGGACCGCCGGCCGCTCCAGCGGCCGCCTGCGCGTCGGCGTACATCTTCTCGCCGAGCTTCTGGCTGGCGCTCATCAGCGTGTTCGTCTTGTCGTCGATCGCGGCCTTGTCCTCGCCCTTCAGGGCTTCTTCCACGTCCTTGATTGCCGCCTCGATCTTTTCCTTTTCGCCGGCGTCCAGGCTGGCGCCGTGCTCGCCGAGCGACTTCTTGACGCTGTGCACCATGGCTTCGCCCTGGTTGCGGGCCTGGGCCAGCTCGACCTTCTTCTTGTCCTCGGCCGCGTTGAGTTCGGCGTCCTTCACCATCTTCTGGATCTCGTCTTCCGAGAGGCCCGAGTTGGCCTTGATGGTGATCTTGTTTTCCTTGCCGGTGCCCTTGTCCTTGGCGCCGACGTGCAGGATGCCGTTGGCGTCGATGTCGAAGCTGACTTCGATCTGCGGCGTGCCGCGCGAAGCCGGGGGGATGCCTTCGAGGTTGAATTCGCCGAGCAGCTTGTTGCCCGAGGCGATCTCGCGCTCGCCCTGGAACACCTTGATGGTCACGGCCGGCTGGTTGTCCTCGGCGGTCGAGAAGGTCTGCGCGAACTTCGTCGGGATCGTGGTGTTCTTGGTGATCATCTTGGTCATCACGCCGCCCATGGTCTCGATGCCGAGCGACAGCGGGGTGACGTCGAGCAGCAGCACGTCCTTGCGGTCGCCGGAGAGCACCTGGCCCTGGATGGCGGCGCCGACGGCCACGGCTTCGTCGGGGTTGACGTCCTTGCGCGGTTCCTTGCCGAAGAACTCCTTGACCGTTTCCTGCACCTTGGGCATGCGGGTCATGCCGCCGACCAGGATCACGTCGCTGATGTCGGACACGCTGACACCCGCATCCTTGATGGCGGTGCGGCAGGGCGCGACGGTGCGCTCGATCAGCTCCTCGACCAGGCTTTCGAGCTTGGCGCGGGTGAGCTTGATGTTCAGGTGCTTCGGGCCCGAGGCGTCGGCCGTCACGTAGGGCAGGTTGATGTCGGTCGCGGCGCTGTTCGACAGCTCGATCTTGGCCTTCTCGGCCGCTTCCTTCAGGCGCTGCAACGCGAGCACGTCCTTGCTCAGGTCGACGCCCTGATCCTTCTTGAACTCGGAAATGATGTAGTCGATGATGCGCTGGTCGAAGTCCTCGCCGCCGAGGAAGGTGTCGCCGTTGGTCGACAGCACTTCGAACTGCTTCTCGCCGTCGACGTCCGCGATCTCGATGATCGAGATGTCGAAGGTGCCGCCGCCGAGGTCATAGACGGCGATCTTGCGGTCGGCCTTGTCGTGCTTGTCGAGGCCGAAGGCGAGCGCGGCCGCGGTCGGCTCGTTGATGATGCGCTTGACGTCCAGGCCGGCGATGYGGCCGGCGTCCTTGGTGGCCTGGCGCTGGCTGTCGTTGAAGTAGGCGGGCACCGTGATCACGGCCTCGGTGACCGGCTCGCCGAGGTAGTCCTCGGCGGTCTTCTTCATCTTGCGCAGGATTTCGGCGCTGATCTGTTGCGGCGCGAGCTTCTTGCTGCGCACTTCCACCCAGGCGTCGCCGTTGTCGGCCTTGGTGATGCTGTAGGGCATCAGGTCGATGTCCTTCTGGACTTCCTTTTCCTCGAACTTGCGGCCAATCAGGCGCTTGACCGCGTAGATCGTGTTCTTCGGGTTGGTGACCGCCTGGCGCTTGGCCGAGGCGCCGACCAGCACTTCGCCGTCTTCCTGGTAGGCCACGATCGAGGGCGTCGTGCGGGCGCCTTCCGAGTTCTCGATCACACGCGTGGTGTTGCCTTCCATGATCGACACGCACGAGTTGGTGGTGCCGAGGTCGATGCCGATGATTTTGGCCATGTTGTTGCTCCTGGAATCTGAAATAAGGTTGTTGTGAACTTGTGGATAACCCGCTGCGAATCAAGGGACGGAGCGGGGATTTCCTGTGGGTTTCTTGTTGGTTTTCAGCTCGGACTGCTGACGGTCACCAGGGCCGGGCGCAGCACGCGCTCGGCGATCGTGTAGCCCTTCTGGAGAACGCTCGCGATGGTGTTGGGCTCCTGGCCTGGCACCGGCACCACCGAGATGGCCTGGTGCTGGTGCGGGTCGAACTTGCTGCCGGCCGGCGGCGCGATCTCGATCACCTTGTTGCGCTCGAGCGCGCTCTTGAGCTGGCGCAGCGTGGCCTCGGTGCCTTCGCGCAGGTGCTCGGCGGTGGCGTCGGGGAGCGCCAGGCCGGCTTCCAGGCTGTCGAGCACCGGCAGGAGGCTCTCGGCGAAGCTCTCGATCGCGAACTTGCGGCCCTTGGTGATCTCGTCGTCGGCCCGTCGGCGGGCGTTCTGGACGTCGGCCTGGGCGCGCAGGAACTGGTCGGCGAGGTTGGCATTCTTGGCCTGCAGCGCGGTGATCTCGGCCTGGGCCGCCGCCAGCGCGTCGGCTTCGTTCGCTGCCTGGGCAGCCTCGAGCTCTTCGGGGCTGGGCTCGCCTTGCAGGGTGTCGGGATGAATGGGGGTGTTTTGCGGGTCAGACATGCTCAAAAAGCCGGCTGCCATGCCGGAATTCAATGAAAAACGAACAATAGCCAGCCATTTGGGGCTGTCCAGGTGGTTTTCAAGACAAAAAATGCGCCCGGAGGCGCATTCTGGGGACGGCGGAAAGGGCCGGAAGGATCAGTGGGCGTCGAGCAGTTCGACGTCGAACTTGAGGGTCGCGTTGGGCGGGATCACGCCGCCGGCACCGCGGGCGCCGTAGCCGAGGGCGGCCGGGATGATCAGGGTGCGCTTGCCGCCGATCTTCATGCCGGCGACGCCTTCGTCCCAGCCCTTGATGACCTGGCCGGCGCCCAGCGAGAAGGCGAAGGGGTCGTTGCGGTCGCGGCTGGAGTCGAACTTGGCGCCTTGGACGCCGTCGTTGTAGAGCCAGCCGGTGTAGTGCACGTGCACGTGGTGGCCGGCCTTGGCTTCGGCGCCGTCGCCGACCGTGGTGTCTTCGTATTGCAGGCCGGAGGGAGTGGTGGGCATGGTGCGCTCCTTGGGATTTGGGAAAAGGTGGAAAACCGGGCAGTTTAACGACCCGGCAAGTCCGCCGCCGGGCCGCCCCAAGGCGGACTGCGCCCCCTCGGGGGGCAGCGAGGACACGCAGTGCCGAGCGTGGGGGTTCAAGTCCGCCGCCGGGCCGCCCCAAGGCGGACTGCGCCCCCTCGGGGGGCAGCGAGGACACGCAGTGCCGAGCGTGGGGTTCAAGCCCTCACGGCGCAGGAGGAGGCGCCGTCTTCTTGACCTGGGTCTGCTGCCACTTGCCGGCGAAAGCCTGCAGGTCGGACAGCCGCTTCAGCAGGTCCTGGCCGCTCAGGGTCAGGCTGTAGCCCTCGCTGCCATGGTTCACGAGCCCGGCTTCGCGGAGTTCCTTGATGCGGGTGTTCAGGGTGTTCGGCGTGATGCTGCCGACGCTGTCCTGCAGCAGACGGAAGGTCTGCGCATGACCGTCCCGAAGGGCCCAGAGGACGCGCAGCGCGTAGCGGGCTTCCAGCAGTGCCAGCAATTGGCTGACCGCCGCGTTTTCCTTGCTGCTCATCGACTTCATCTCCTCGGGGTGCCGCAGTTCTTATTGGCGGTGGGGGACCCACCCGGAATCGGCCGGCGACTATAGCCCAGAAGGCTGGTTGCTACAAGTTTTATAGCTATGACGGCAAGCAGGCTGCGGCTCGTGGGATTGCGGCTTCAGGCGGCGGGGTAGTTGGCCATCGCTTCGCCGAGCCGCACCGGGCGTGCCGGTGCCCAGTCCGGCGCGAAATCCAGCGGCGGGGCCGGAAACAGCATCACCACGGTCGAGCCGAGCAGGAAACGGCCCATTTCCTCGCCTTGGCGCAGCAGCACCTGCTGATCCTCGTAGCGCCACTCGCGGACCTCGCCGCCACGCGGCGGATTCACCACGCCGTGCCAGACGGTGGCCATGCTGCCGACGATGGTTGCGCCGACCAGCACCAGAACGAAGGGGCCGCGCCCCGTCTCGAAGACGCAGACCACGCGCTCGTTGCGCGCGAACAGTCCGGGCACGCCGCGCGCCGTGGTCGGGTTGACCGAGAACAGGTCGCCCGGCACGTAGGTCATGCGCAGCAGCCGACCGTTGCAGGGCATGTGGATGCGGTGGTAGTCCTTCGGGCTCAGATAGAGCGTGGCGAAGCTGCCATGCTGGAACTGCGCGGCCAGCGCGGCGTCGCCGCCGACCAGTGCGGTGGTCGAATAGCGGTGGCCCTTGGCCTGGAAGATCTGGTCGCCCTCGATGGCGCCGAACTGGCTGATCGCACCGTCCACGGGCGAGACCAGGTGGGCCTGCGCCAGCGGCCGGGCGCCGGGTTTCAGCGCCCGGGTGAAGAAGGCGTTGAAGCTGGGATAGCTCGCGATGTCGCTGTCGAGCGCCTCGCCCATGTCGACGCCGTACTTGGCGACGAAGCGGCGGATGATCCAGGTCGTGACCGACCCGCGCTCCTTGCCCGCCACCCAGCCGGCGAAGGAGGTCAGCGCCTGCTTGGGAAACAGATATTGGGACAGGACAGGGAGGCGATCGGACAAGAGAAGTTCCCAGGAAAACGGAAGGCGATTCTATCGATCGCTTCTTCTCTCATTCGCAGGATCAGGCCGGCGCCGGGCCGCCCCCAGGCGGCCTGCGGCCCCCTCGGGGGGCCGCGACCACACGAAGTGAGGGAGCGTGGGGGCCCAGGCCGGCGCCGGGCCGCCCCCAGGCGGCCTGCGGCCCCCTCGGGGGGCAGCGACCACACGAAGTGAGGGAGCGTGGGGGCCAGCTACTCGGCCTTGATATTGGCGGCCTTGATCACCTGCGCCCATTTGTCGACTTCGGCCTTCTGGAAAGCCGCGATCTGCGCGGTCGTCAGGTCGGCCGGTTCCATGCCGAAGCCCTTCATCTTCTCCTGCATCTCGGGCTGGGCGAGGATCTTGCGGATCTCGGCGTGCAGGCGGTCGACGATCGGCGCCGGCGTGCCGGCCGGCACGAAGATCGCCTGCCACGACACCACCTCGAAATCGGCCAGCGCGGGAATGCCCGATTCGGCGATCGTCGGGACGTCCGGCATCGAGGCCAGGCGCTTGGCCGAGGTCACGGCCAGGGCGCGCAGCTTGCCGCTCTGGATGTGCGGGCCGGCGACCACGGTGGTGTCGAACATCATGTCGACCTGGCCGCCGATGACGTCCTGGATCGCCGGGCCGCTGCCCTTGTACGGGATGTGCGTGAACTTGACGCCCGACTTGTAGGCCAGCAGTTCGAGTGCCAGGTGCTGCGAGGTGCCGGTGCCGGCCGAGGCCGAGGACAGGCCGCCGGGCCTGGACCGGCTGGCTTCGAGCAAGTCCTTCAGTGTCTTGTACGGGCTGGCCTGGTTGACCACCAGCACCACCGGGTTGGTGCCGATCAGTGTCACCGGCGCGAAGGATTTCAGCGGGTCGTAGCCGATCTTGGGATAGAGGCTGACGTTGATCGCGTGCGAGCTGATGGTGCCGCCCAGCAGCGTGAAGCCGTCGGGCGCGGCCCGGGAAGCGATCTCCGAGCCCACGCTGCCACCGGCGCCGCCCTTGTTGTCGATCACCACGCTGGTACCCAGCACCGGGCCGAGCTTCTGGCTGATCAGCCGTGCCAGCACGTCGGTGGTGCCGCCGGCGGGGAATGGCACCAGATAGGTGATCGGCTTGGCCGTCGGCCACGGGTTCTGCGCGAAGGCCGGCAGCGCCGGCAGGCTGCCGGCCAGCGAGGCGAGCGCGGTGTGGATCAGGGTGCGGCGTTGCATGGAGGGTCTCCTAATGAGTCAGTCGAGGACAGAGCAAGAACTGCTGCGCAGTTTCTTGGTCTGTCCCGCAAGGTCTTAGTCAGTTGAGGACAGAGCAAAATCTGCTTCGCAGTTTCTTGATCTGTCCCGCAAGGTCTCAGGGTTTGATGTTGAGCTTGGTGATCAGGCTCTTGTAATAGGCGTTGTCGCGGGCCAGCGTTTCCTTGAAGACCGCGCCGTCGGTGTAGACGTAGCCCAGGTTCTGCTTGTCCATGGCTTCGCGCATCATCGGTTCGGCCGCCGTCTTGGCGGTGATCTCGCGCAGCCTGGCCATCACGTCGGGCGGCGTGTTCTTCGGCGCGCCGAGGCCGCGCCAGGTGCCGATCGACAGGTCGATGCCGCGCTCCTTGGCGGTCGGCACCTTCTCGAAGCCCTTCACGCGCTGGTCGGCCATCACCATCAGCATCTTGAGCTTGCCCGATTGCACATGGGTCGTGACCTCGGCCGGGCTCACGGCCACCGCCTCGATGTGGCCGCCGAGCAGCGCCAGCACCGCGGGCGCGGCGCCCTGGAACGGGATGTGGCCGAACTTGGCGCCGGTCTTGTCTTCCAGTGCGGCCGCGGCCAGATGCCAGATCGAGCCGTTGCCGGAGTTGCCGATACGCACGCTTTCCGGCGACTTCTTCGCCGCGGCCAGGAATTCTTCCACCGTGTTCCAAGGAGCGTCGGCCTTGACCGTGATCGCCGCCGGGTCGGCGTTGAGCTGGGCGATCGGCTGGAAGTCGTCGTAGTTGAACTTGGCCAGGCCCAGGTGCGGCAGCGTCAGCAGTTCGACCGTGAGCACGGCGAGCTTGTAGCCGTCGGGCTTGGCATTGATCACCTCGGTCCAGCCGATGGCGCCGCCGGCGCCCGGCCGGTTGACGATCACCATGGTCTGCGCCATGTGCTTGCGGCTGGCATCGGCGAAGGTGCGCGCCAGGCCGTCGGTGCCGCCGCCGGGCTGGTAGGGCACCAGCAGTTCGATGGTGCGGTTCGGGAAGTCGCTCTGCGCTGCGGCGGGCGCGGCCAGGCCGAGGGACAGGGCAGCCACAGCCGAGAGTGCGGCCAGGCCGCCGAGGATTCCAGTTTTCAAGACGCTTGTCTCCATTGTTGTTGATCTGTGCGGTGGGATGAGGTGGCGCCGGGTTCAGGGCATGTACTGGCCGCCGTTCACTTCGAGGATCTGGCCGGTCACGTAGCCCGAGAGCTGTGTCGATGCCAGGTAGAGGAAGGCGCCGACGCAGTCGTCCGGCTCGCCGATACGGGCCATCGGGATCGCGGCCTTGAACGATTCGAGCAGTTGCGGCGTCGAGAAGCGGTCGTGGAAGGGCGTCTGGATGACGCCCGGCGACACCGCATTGACGCGGATCCGGTCGAGCGCGAGTTCCTTTGCCAGCCCGTGGGTGGCGGTGCTCACGAAGCCCTTGGCGCCGGCATAGAGGTAGGCGCCCGGGCCGCCGCCGTTGCGCGCCGCGATCGACGACACGTTGATGATGCTGCCGCCGTGGCTCTGGGCGCGCATCAGCGGCACGACCTCGCGGCAGAAGGCCAGCACCGAGCGGGCGTTGATGTGCAGCACCTCGTCGAACAGCGCGTCGTCGAAGTCGGCGATCGGCACCCGCTTGACCAGGCTGCCGGCGTTGTTGACCAGCACGTCGATGCCGCCGAGGCGCTCGTCGGCCTGGGCGACCACGCGGCGGATCGCCGCGCTGTCGCGGACGTCGCCCTGCAGCGCGAAGGCTTCGCCGCCGGCCGCCCGGATGGTCCCGACCACTTGTTCGGCGGCTGCGGCCGAGCTGTTGTAGTGGACCGCCACGCGCATGCCGCGGGCGGCATAGGCGATGGCGACGGCGGCGCCGATGCCGGTGCTGGCGCCGGTGACGAGGGCGCTGCGGCCTTTGAGGTCTTCCATGGTTCGTGCTCCTTCAGTTGGTTGAGGACAGAGCAAAACTGCTTGCGCATTTCTTGGTCTGTCCCGCAAGGTCTCAGTCAGTTGAGGACAGAGCAAGAACTGCTGCGCATTTCTTGGGCTGTCCCGCAACGTCTCATGTCACCGGTGCCGGGTTGAACAGCACCAGTGCGTTGTGCAGCCTCCACTGCTCGGACCAGGTCTTCGTGCGGCCGCTGGCCACTTCGAGCATCAGCCGGAACAGCTCCCAGCCGATGTCTTCGATGCTTGCCTCGCCGTCGGCGATGCGGCCGGCGTTGACGTCCATCAGGTCGTGCCAGCGGCGCGCCAGGTCGCTGCGGGTGGCGACCTTGATCACCGGCACCTCGGCCAGGCCGTAGGGCGTGCCGCGCCCGGTGGTGAAGACATGCAGGTTCATGCCGGCGGCCAGCTGCAGCGTGCCGCA